>DATBAP010000020.1:0-50981 GCA_036271455.1 Rhizomicrobium sp. | reverse complement strand
CTTGGAGATCGAGGCCCAAGCTCACGCTCGAGGAGGGCAGCCAGGACGGGAAACGGTTGAGCACATTCTGCGGCAGCGCGTTGGGAAGCGCGATCAGGATGCCCGCCACCAGAACAAGAAGCGTGACGATACGGGTCCAAGGCGAGACTTGCAGCACGTCAGTTCTTCTCTTCTGCCTGCGCCTTGGGCCGCACGTCGCTCAGCGAGGCCTTGAGCACCTTGACCTGCACATTGTCGGCGATCTCGACCAGGACCTCGGGGTCTTCCTTGTCCGACGCCTTGACCACCCGGCCCATGATGCCCGCCGTCACCACCGTGTCGCCGCGGCGCAGATTGTCCACCTGCTGGCGCAACTGCTTGGCGCGCTGCTGTTGCGGGCGCCAGAGAAGAAAGTAAAAGATCGCCAGCATGGGTACGATCAGCGTCAAAGTCTGAAACATCGGATCGGACATGTTCATGGGCGAAAGAGCTTTCAGGTCATGAGAACGCGGGCGGACTATAGCCGTGGCGGTCCCGTTTGCAACCGTGAGAAAACAAGGACTTAGGGATGAAAAAGCGCGCCAAATCTAGCCCCAAAGCCGGGGCCTCGCTGCTTTCGCGCGTGGCCGAAGCCCTGGACCGTCTGGCGCCCGCCGCGTTGCCCCAGACCCTGCCGGAAAAAGGCGATGCGTTCGTCTGGGAACCGCATCTGGGCGCGCTGACCGAAGTCCCCCATGTCGCCGGCGTCGATCTGCCGCTGCTCAAGGCGATCGAAAATCAGCGCGACACGCTGATCGCCAACACCCGCCGCTTCGCCGACGGACTGCCCGCCAACAACGCGCTTTTGTGGGGCGCGCGCGGCATGGGCAAGAGTTCTCTGGTCAAGGCGGTGCATGGCGAAGTCAATCGCGGGAAGAAATCCGCCCTGGTCCTGATCGAAGTGCACCGCGAGGACATCGCCAGCCTGCCGCTGCTGCTGCGGTTGCTGCGCCACGGCAAGCGCCGCTATCTTTTGTTCTGCGACGATCTTTCCTTCGACAAGGACGACACCAGCTACAAATCGCTCAAGGCGGTCTTGGAGGGCGGCATCGAAGGGCGGCCCGACAATGTGCTGTTCTATGCCACATCGAACCGCCGTCACCTGATGCCGCGCGACATGGTGGACAATGAGCGCGCCACCGCCATCAATCCCGGCGAAGCGGTCGAGGAAAAAGTCTCGCTCTCCGACCGCTTCGGGCTCTGGCTGGGTTTTCACAATTGCAGCCAGGATGATTATCTGGCGATGATCGAGGCCTATGCCGCCAATTACGGATTGAAGATCGCGCCGGAGGAATTGCGCGCCCGCGCGCTCACCTGGGCGATAGGACGCGGTGCAAGATCAGGCCGCGTCGCCTGGCAATTCATCCAGGATCTGGCCGGCGAGTTAGGGAAACGAATCTAGGAGTTCTGGGCGACCAGAAGCGCTTTGGGATCCACCGGATGAGTATCGTGGCGGATCTCGAAATGAAGCTGAGGCGACGGCACATCCCCGCTTGAACCGGAATAACCGATCACCTGGCCGCGTGTGACCGCCTGTCCCTTGACCACCAGAATCTTGTCGGCGTGGGCGTAAGCGGTGACATAGCCGTCTTCATGACGGATCAGGATCAGATTGCCATAGGTCTTCAGCTCATTGCCGGAATAGGTGACGGTGCCGCTGGCGGCGGCATGGATGGGCGTGTCCATCGGGATCGAGATATTGATGCCGTCATTGCGCTCGCCATTGCTGGCGGCGCCGAATTCCGAAATCACCGGGCCCGATGCCGGCCAGGCGAAGACCGGCGCATTCGGATCCGGCGCGCGTGTCACGGGCGCGAGCGCTGCTTTGCTGACGGTGGTGGTGGGCGCGGCGCGCGGCGGCTTGCCCTGGGGAGGCGCCGCCTCCGCCACTCGCGAATGGCTGGGAAGATGGTCGTTGACGCCCCAGTCGAACGCCGTCTCGGGCGTTTCGGTGCAGGCCGCCAGGAATGGCGCGCACACCAACGCCACAGCCGCGAGCTTTCTCCAAGCATTCATCTCGTCATGCCCTCAGACATGTGCCGAAACGAATCATCCGCCTTAAATATGAACAAGGCCTTAACCAAGATTACTTTTATTAACCGGGCCTATTTTCCCAGCTTTTGCTGGAGTTCCCTGAGGATTTCCGGGGCGGTGAGGTTCATGTGCAGGGGCGTCACCGCAATCCTGTTCGCATAAACCGCACCAAGATCGCTGTCCGCCGGCGGCGAGGCGCGCCGGCGCCTCAGGCCGATCCAGTAATAGGCGCGGTTCCTGGCATCACGCCGTTCCTCGATCTCGGTGGATTGAAGGTCATAGTGGCCCTGCGGCACCAGCGCCCAGCCCTTCACTTCGGCCGCGGGGCAGCCGGGAAAATTGACGTTGATCAACGTACCATCGGGCCAGCCCGCCTTCATCAGCTCCTGCAGCAGATCGGGCCCGTGCCGTTCGCCGGGCGACCAATCGATGAGTTCACGCGATTCTTCATCACCCGCCTGCGACAGCGCCACCGAGGGAATGCCCAGCGCGCAGCCTTCCATGGCGCCGGCGATGGTGCCGGAATACGTGACATCATCGGCCAGGTTTGAGCCCCAATTGACGCCCGACAGGACCAACTCCGGCGGCTTCTCTTTCAGGACATGCAGGCACGCCATCATCACGCAATCGGTGGGCGTGCCGGTGACGGCATAGCGGCGCTCGGAAATTTTGCGCAGGCGCAGCGGCGAGGTCAGGGTGAGCGAATGCGAGGCGCCGGATTGTTCCGTCTCGGGCGCGAACACCCAGACATCGTCGGACAAGGCGCGGGCGATGTTCTCGGCGACGGCAAGGCCCGGCGCATGAATGCCGTCGTCATTGGTCACTAAAATCCGCATCAGGCTTTGGCGATCTTAGTCTTGTTGCCCATGTAAGGCTGCAACGCGTTGGGGATCGCCACGCTGCCGTCGGGCTGCTGATAATTTTCCAGTATCGCCACCAAAGTGCGGCCCACCGCCAGGCCGGAGCCGTTCAAAGTGTGCACCGGACCTTTCACTTTGCCGTCCCCTGCCCGCCAGCGCGTATTCATGCGCAAAGCCTGGAACGGCCCGCAATTGGAGCAGGAAGAAATTTCGCGATAGGCGTTCTGGCCGGGCAGCCAGACTTCGATGTCATAGGTTTTCCGGGCGGAAAAGCCCATGTCGCCGGTGCACAGCGTCACCACACGATGGGCCAGATCGAGTTTCTTGAGGATTTCCTGCGCCGCGTCAGTCATGCGCTCATGTTCGTCATTCGACTTATCCGGCGTGGTGATGGAGACCAGCTCGACCTTGGAGAATTGATGCATGCGGATCATGCCGCGCGTGTCCTTGCCCGCCGCGCCCGCTTCGGCGCGGAAGCAGGGCGTGAACGCGGTGAGCCGCATCGGCAATTCGGCTTCGGCCAGAATCTCGTCATTGACGTAATTGGTGAGCGAGACTTCGGCGGTGGGGATCAGCCAATGCCGCTTGAGGAAATGTCCGATTCGCTCCTGCAAAGTCTCGTTGGGGGGCCCGCCCACCGTATCAAATTCGAGCATCGCTTCATCAAAAGCGCGACGGTATTCCTCGGTCGTATAGCTGGCGAACAGGTCTTCCTTGAATTTCGGCAATTGTCCCGTGCCGAACATGGCGGCGTCACGCACCAGAACCGGCGGACTCATTTCGGTGTAACCGAACTGCCCTGTGTGAATGTCGAGCATGAAAGCGCCCAGCGCCCGTTCCAGCCGGGCCAGATCGCCCTTGAGATAGACAAAACGCGCGCCGGACACTTTGGCGGCGCGCTCGAAATCCATCTGACCAAGCGCCTCGCCCAGCTCGAAATGCTGCTTGGGATTGGCGACCGCGGGTGGCGTGCCGAAGGCGCGCGACGGAACCGACACATTGGCGCGTTCATCCGCTCCGTCCGGCACATCCGCGGCGGGAATATTGGGGATCACCGCCAGAGCGTCGCGCACAGCGGCTTCCAACTCGCGCTGTTCGCCCTCACCGCGCTGGATCGCGTCTTTCAACCCCGCCACTTCGTCCATCAGTGATTTGGCCTGGTCTTCGTCTTTCTTCTGCTTGGCCTGGCCGATCAGCTTGGAGGCTTCGTTGCGCCTGGCCTGCTGGGTCTGAAGCCGGGTGAGCAATTCTCGCAACGCCTTGTCGCGTTCCAAGAGGTCGCGGGCGATGGCCGCGCCATCCAGCCCACGCCGCGCCAAGCCCTGGGCGAAGGCGTCGGAATTGTCCCGGATGCCCCGGATATCGTGCATGGCGTCAACCTCTTGGCGCCCGCTCATGCCATGGGGCGGCTGCCCCGGTCAAAGGTACGGTTAATGCTTCCCCAATTCCACAGGCCACTTTTGCGGCTATCGGCGCAAGCCGGCTGAAAGGCCCGCTGCGACATAGTATCGACGCGAAGTTGGGGCGGGCCCGAACCGGTCGGGTGCGTGGTGGCGTTGAGGTATCCCGGAATGCGAATCTTTTGGGCGCGGCTGGAACGAAAACTCGGCCGGCAGGGCGCGATTAGCAGCACGATCGTGCTGTCGGCATTGGCCGCCGTGCTGGCGGCGCTGGTGCATCTTGCGCTCTATTTCGACGGCGCCAAGATGACAAGGGCGGCGTTCTTCCATGTGATGATCGAAACCTTGACGGTGGCGTCGCCGCTGATCCTCTATTCCCGCTATGTGATCATGCAGTTGAGGAAGAGCCGCCGCCAGCTGGCGGAAATGTCCTGCCATCTCGCCATCGCCGTGGACGAAGCCGAACAGGCCAACCGCGCCAAATCCGCCTTCCTGGCCAATATGAGCCATGAGCTGCGCACGCCGCTCAACGCCATCCTGGGTTTCTCGGAAGTGATGAAGGAACAGTCGCTGGGGGCGATGAACAACCCGCGCTATCTCGCCTATGTCGCCCATATCCACGACAGCGGCCAGCATCTGCTAGGCATCATCAATGACGTGCTCGATCTGGCCAAGATCGAGGCCGGCAAGATGACCTTGGACAACGCCGCCGAGTTCGCGCTCGAGCCCCTGGCTGCGTCCGCGCTTGCCATGCTCAAGGGCCTGGGCGAAAAATTCGGTGTCACGGTGCACAACCAGATCATCGAGCCCGAACTTTGCTTCACGGGGGCGGAGCGGATGATCCGCCAAGTGGTGATCAATCTGGTCGGCAACGCCATCAAATTCACCCCGCCCGGCGGCGACGTCACGCTGGCGGGACGAAGGCGCCCCGATGGCGGCTACGACATCATGGTGCGCGATACCGGCATCGGCATGAACGCGGACGAGGTGGTTCATGCGCTGACGCCCTTTGGCCAGAATGGCAATCGCTTCACCGGCCGTCATGATGGCACCGGCTTGGGCCTGCCGCTGGCCAAAGCGATGCTGGAGTTGCATGGCGGAACGCTCACCCTCACCAGCACGCCGGACATGGGCACCACCGTGACGATGGGCCTGCCGGCGGACCGGGTCACCTTCCGCGGCAAGGCCGCAGCTTGATCTAGGGAACGACCGCGGTGCCTTTGCGCGCCGCTTCTTCGCGTGCCTTGCCGCGTTCGATCAGCGCCACGCAGAAGATCGAGATTTCGTAGAGCGCCACCAGCGGGAAGGCCAGGCTCAGCATCGAAATCGCGTCGGGCGGCGTGAAAACCGCCGCCACCCCGAACAGGCCGACATAGGCATAGCGCCGCATGTCGCGCAGCGCCTTCGACGTCACGATGCCCACCTTGCCCAGGATCGACAGCAGCACCGGAAGCTGAAAGGTGAGACCGAAGGCGAATATCAACGTCATCACCAAGTCGAGATAATCGCTCACCTTGGCCTGAAGCTGGATGCCAAGCTCACCGGGCGATGGCACAACCTGATAGCCGGCGAAGAAGCGGATGGCGAAAGGCAGCATCACATAATAGACAAAGGACGCGCCCAGAATGAACATCACCGGCGTCCACAGCAAGAACGGCAGGAATGCGCGCCGCTCATGCTTGTAAAGACCCGGCGCCACGAAAATCCAGAGCTGCGCGGCGATCGCCGGGAAGCCCAGGCACAGGCCGCCGAACATGGCGAGCTTCACCTGGGTGAAGAAGATTTCCGGCAGCGCCGTATAGATCAGGTGATTGGTGGCGGTGGCGAGCGGCCGTTCCAGGAAATTGAGGATCGGCGTCGAAAAAGCGAAGCAGACGACAAAGCAGACACCGAACGACAGCATCGCCCAGACCAGCCGCTTGCGCAGCTCGATCAGATGCTCCATCAGCGGCGCGCGCGTGGCGTCCAGCGCCGCTTCATCTTCTGTGCTGGGGGCGGTCACGGCGCGGCGGTCTCGATTTTTGCGGCCGTCTCGGGTTCCGTGACTGTCTCGGGTTCCGCGTCGGGCGGCAGCTCGCTGTCCGAGATCTGATATTCGCCGCTCCTGGGCGGCGGAGCCGCCGGGGCATCGACGGCGCCGGTATCAACCGGATTGAGAGTGCGCTGAATCTCGTGGTTGATATCCTGGGCGGCGCCGGCAAGCGGATCGTCGGCCTTGAGCTTTTCGATTTCGGCGCGCAACTCATCCAGCTCGCTTTGGCGCGCCATGTCGTCAAAGCTTTTCTTGAATTCGTTGGCCATGTTGCGGGCCTTGCCGACCCATTTGCCGGCCATGTTCATCAGGCGCGGCAAATCCTTCGGCCCCACCACGACCAGCGCCACAGTGAGCAGGATAAGAATGTGGCTCCAGCTGAAAAGGTCGAACATCGAGCGCGCACCCCCTGCCTCAGCGGGCGGCGGTGTCCTTGTTGACGTTCGCCGTCTCACGCGTCTCGGCGTTGATCACTTTCGGGTCATCCTTGTCGGGATCGGCGAGACCCTTCTTGAAGCTGTTGATGCCGCGTCCGAAATCGCCCATCAGGTCGGAAACCTTGCCGCGGCCACCAAACAGCACCAGGGCGATAACTCCCAGGATCAGGATGTGCCAGATGCTGAACGAACCCATGACGTAAACTCCTCGCCCCCAAAACGCTTGAAGTCTCAAGCTATTATATGGCCGGTCCCCAACGTGCCCCGGCTGGCTCTCCTTGTTAAAGCGCGGCTGGGTCCGACAAGCAAGGCCCGGTTCCACCGGGGCCCAGATTTCGCCTGGCAAAGGTTAACCGACGAGAATTTCGCCTCTGCGATCAAAGCTTTCCGCCAGGGCGCCCAAGCGTTTCTGCACCGGCTCCGAGGCGATGGCTTCGCGCTTCAGCGGCACCTCCAGCACGATCTTGGCGGGGGTCAGTCTCAGCCGGTAATGGGCCAGTTCTCCCACCGCCGAGGCGGACAGGGAAAAGGCGAAGCGCCAGGTGAGGCCCAGCTGCAAGGCATGCCGCTCATCGTCCTTGTCCAGCAGTTCCGACATCGCCATGTCGGGAGGAAAATCTTCGTCGCCCGAATAGCGATGGAAGATGGAGCTGGCGATCAGGGCGCGGGCGCGATGATCGGCGCCGGCGAAGGGTGCGGTGAGCACCTGGGACGAGGCGCCTTGCGCGCGATTGTCGGGATGGCGCCGCCAGCCGATGTCGGAGAAACAGGCCGAGGCTTCGCGGATGCGCCGAGATTCGGGATTCTCCCCTTCGAACAAAGGCTGGGTCCAGTCGAACATTTCGCGGGCATGGGCGGGCACGCGCGACAGCCGCTCATTGGCGCCGCGCGCGAATTCCAGAAGCGGATCCTTGACCCGCTCTTCCTGGGGCAGCCGCGCATAGAAAAGACCTTCGCGCAAACCATAAGCCGAGATCACCACATCCTTGATGTCGCCGGTCATCAGCAAGCGCTCAAGCACCACCGCGCCATAGGGCAACGATTCCGCGCGACGCTTGGACACGACCTTGATCTTGCGCACCGATTCCCTGGAAAGGCCGGCCAGCACCTTGCACAGGCGCAGCGCCCGGCCACGGGGGATGGTGTATTGCTGCAGGACATGGAGCGGATAGTGATGCTCCTCCATGTCCACGCGGGCGAAGCTGCGCCAGATGCCGCCCACCGCATACAGCGCCGGCGCGCTGAGACCGGAAATATTCCTCAGTCCCTTGTCGACGATATCACGCGCCTTGTCGGGATCGCCCTTCGCCTGGTCCATCAGCCGCAAGGGTCCAAATGGCAAGGTCCAGGCATCGCCGGTCTTGCCACCCTTGACCGTCACCATGTCCAGGCTGCCGCCGCCCAGATCCGCCGCCAGGCCGGAGGCTTCGGGAATGCCCGCCACCACACCTTCGGCGGCGATGCGGGCTTCGTCCTCGCCGGCCAGCACGCGAATCGGCGAGCCCCAGGCGCGTTCGGCACGCGCCACGAATTCCGCGCCATTGGCGGCGTCGCGCGCCGCCGCTGTCGCCACCGCCTCGCGGCTTTCGACGTGAAGGCCGTCGGCGATCACGCGGAATCGGGCCAACGCTTCCAGCGCTGCGGCGCAGCCTTCGGCATGCAGCCGTCCCGTCGTCACCATCTCGCGGCCGATGCCGCAGATCGCTTTTTCGTTCTGCCAGGTCGCGGCGTTGCGGTTCTGGTTCTCATAGATCACCAGACGCACGGAATTGGAGCCGATATCGACAATCGCAACGGGCCCGCGCAGACGGGCCTGGCGCGGATTTGCGGCGGCGCGGATCTCACTGACGGCTGACATAACGCTCAACCCCGGCGTTTGCCCGACTGCGAGCCCTGCATCTTCAACGCGCGCCCACGCCCAGACAGCGAAGGATTGGTCATGAAATACGTGTGCGCGGAGAAGGCATCGGCGTCCTCGGAATGGGAATCACGGCAATAGGTTCCGTCCGCTTTCATATACCAGCTTTGCGCCTGATCCTTCAGCAGCGCCACCATGATCTGGTCCAGCACTTGTTGATGAACCGTGGGATTCTCGATGGGAACCAGCGTCTCGACGCGGCGGTCGAGATTGCGCGGCATCCAGTCGGCCGAGGAAATGTAAACCCGGGCCTTGGGCGACGGCAGGCCGTGGCCGGCGCCGAAACAGACGATGCGGCCATGTTCCAGGAAGCGGCCCACGATCGAGCGCACCCGAATATTCTCCGACAATCCCGGCACACCCGGGCGCAGGCAGCAGATGCCGCGCACGATCAGCTCGATCTGCACGCCGGCCTGGGAGGCGCGATAAAGTCCGTCGATCATGGCGGGATCGACCAAGGCGTTGAGCTTGATCCAGATCGCGGCGGGCCGGCCGGCGCGGGCATGCATGATTTCCTGCTGGATTCCCTCAACCAGCCTGCCGCGCAATGAGAAAGGCGACACCGCCAGCTTTTCCAGCGCATTGGGCTCGGCATAGCCGGTGATGAAATTGAACACCTGCGCCGCATCGCGCCCCAACGCCGGATCGGCCGAGAACAGCGAGAGGTCGGTGTAAACCTTGGCGGTCTGGGGATGGTAATTGCCGGTGCCGAAATGGACGTAGGTGTGGAGCTGGCCGCTTTCGCGCCTGACCACCAGGCTGATCTTGGCGTGGGTCTTGAGCGCGATGAAGCCATAGACCACTTGCACGCCGGCGCGTTCCAGGTCGCGGGCCCATTTGATATTGGCGGCCTCGTCGAAACGGGCCTTGAGCTCGACCAACGCGGTGACGGACTTGCCGGAATCCGCCGCTTCGATCAACGCCTGGACGATGGGACTGTCCTGGCTGGTGCGGTAGAGGGTCTGTTTGATCGCCACCACATCGGGATCGGCGGCGGCCTGGCGCAGGAACTGCACCACCGTGTCGAAACTCTCGAACGGATGATGGACGATCAGATCCTTTTCGCGGATCGCGGCGAAACAGTCGCCGCCATGGTCGCGGATGCGTTCGGGAAAACGGGCGTTATAGGGCTTGAATTGCAGGTCGGCGCGCTCGGGGATGATCAACTTGGAGAGATCCGAAAGGCCCATCAGATTTTCCACGATCACGATCTCGGATTCGTCGAGATCGAGATGTGCGGCGATGAATTGGCGCAAGGCCGCCGGCATGGATATGGAGCACTTCATGTGGATGACGCTGCCCCGGCGCCGGCGCTTCAGCAGCGACTCGAACATCAGGACCAAATCTTCGGCTTCTTCCTCCACTTCCACGTCACTATCGCGCAGGATGCGGAACATGCCCCAGCCGGAAACAGCGTGGCCCGGGAACAGCTTGTCGAAATAAAGCGCGATCACATGCTCGAGCGGAATGAAGCGCACCAGTTTCTTGTCGGTGTCGGGCAGGCGCACGAAACGCTTGAGCTGCGGCGGCACCGGGATCAGGGCTGAGAGATCCTTGTGGTCGCGCCGGTTGGTGAGCGAGAGCGCGATGGTGAAGCCCAGATTGGGGATGAAGGGAAAGGGATGGGCCGGATCGATCGCCAGCGGCGTGAGCACCGGGAAGATTTGTTCGTTGAACTGCGCATCCAGAAAGGCGCGGTCGCGCGGCTGAAGTTCGTCGCCCGTTATTACGCAGACGCCTTCCTTGCGCAATTCGACATCGAGCCCGGACCAGATGCGCTGCTGGTCGGCGATCAATTCCCGCGCGGTTTTGTCCACCTGGGCGAGTTGGTCCGCAGGCGTGAGCCCATCGGCGGACGGCGTCGAGACCCCGGCATGGACCATGCCCATCAGGCCGGCCACCCGCACCATATAGAATTCGTCCAGGTTGGATGCGGAGATGGACAGAAAGCGCAGCCGCTCGAATAAGGGTTGCCGGCGGTTCAGCGCCTCTTCGATCACCCGGCGATTAAAGGCCAGCCAGGACAATTCCCGGTTGACGAAACGCTGCGGCGACGCGGGATCGAGCGTGACATTGCTGCCCTGATGCGACAGCGCCATCACGTCATCGGTGGCCAGCGGATTGTTCAGCGCCGTTTCCACAGGCGCGTCGTTGGCGGCCTCGATCTTTGGGGACGGGTTATGCATGTGCCGACCTTAGGAGAAATGGGTGTACATGTCATGACGCAACCCCCGGATCCGCCATAAGTCCCCGTATCAATTGAAGATTTATGGGTTTTTGCCGGCTCAGCGCCGTGGCGTCCGCCCGGGCGATGAAATCGCGAAGGGCGGCGGGCGACCGCTCCAACTGCTGCACCAATTCGGTGACCACGGCCTCGGGGACCTGGACTTGGCGGTCGGCGAAAAGCTTCACCGCCAGGGCCATCAGCAGGGCCTCGTCGGCACTTCCCAGCTCGAAGGCCACCAGCGCCCGGAATCGCGACGCCAGATCGGGAAGCCCGACCAGCCATGAGGCGGGCGCGCCCCGGCCGGTCAAAAGCAGCGGCGTGCCCCGCTCCAGCATCGCGAACAAGGCCGGCTCATGCGCAGAATCCGAAACGCTATCGCAATTCTCGACCACGGCCGCACCGGCGATGGGCGCGCGCAGTTCGCGCGCATCGGTCAGAACGGCGTTAGCCCGCGCAGCCCAGATGCGCGCCAGATGAGTCTTGCCCGACGCGCTCGGGCCAAAAAGCGCCACCGCCGGAGCAGCCCAGTCCGGCCAGGCATCCAGAAACGCCAGCGCATGGCGGTTGCCTGCCGCCACAATGAAATCGTCGCGGGTCATCCGGCTGGCCGGCTCGATGGGCAGGATGAGTTGCGAAATCATGTCAAGCGACGCGTCGCCCGAACAGAAGCGCGCGCAGGAAAAGCTGGGCATAGGCCGCGAGCGAGAGGATGGCGAACACCGCCACGGTATAACCGGCAGCCGCCACCAACCTGGGCGACTCCAGATCGAACGCCAGCAGCAAAAGAAGAAAGCCCACATATCCCACCTGGACCAGAGTGGACGCCTTGCCGATCAACAGAGGTTCGATCCGCATCGGCAGGCTTGCCATTCTAGCCAGCACCGCGCCACCGGCGATCAAGGCGTCGCGCGCGATCACCAGCGCCACCAGCCAGAACGGCGCGCCGCCGACACGAAAAAGAGCGACGAAGCAGAGCAGCATCAGAAGCTTGTCGGCGATGGGATCGAGCCAGGCACCGAAGAGCGAAGTAAATCCCCAACGCCGCGCCACGAAGCCGTCGGCCAAATCGCTCAAGCCGGCGAAGGCGAACATCGCCAGCGCCAAGGTGTCGTGATCCTCGAGGATCGCCCAGGCCGCGGCCGGCGCCGCCAGAAGGCGAAGCGCCGACAGAAGATTGGGCGCATGGCGCAGCATTACTGCCCGCCGCCCGACGCGGCGCGGGTGATGACCCAGGCCCCCGGGCGGCCGGAAAGATTGAGCCCTTGCCCGCTCATGGCGTCATGCAACTGGTCCTGGGTTCCCTGATAGGCGATGGAGAGCCGGGCATAGCCCACATCCATCGCCACCATCTGCACGCCGGTGACATTTTCAAGACCCGCCAATGCCGTCTGGATCGCGCCCCATTGCTCCAGCGAACTCACCCGCACATCCGCGATCAAGGTGCCGCGGGAATTCACATTGACCACCGCGCGCGATTTCCACAGATCGTCGATCGTGGCCAGCGCGGCCTGGGCCGCGGCGGGATAGGTGGCGCTGACGGTTTGCAACAACGCCACATCGACGCTGGTCTTGGAAGGCGTTTCGCCCTGGCCCAGGCGGCGAATATTCACCGTCATCTTGCCATTGGCAGAGACCGCCTGCACAAGCGCCGCTTCAGTGGCGTTCACATGTCCGGCCGCGGCCGCCACATCGTCCCAGCTCGCATTGTCAAAATCGAGCTGGCCGAGATCGGAGGCGTCTGACGCGGCAGGCAGCGCGAAAGGCACCACCGAGTCGCGCAGGCCGGGCGAAGCGAAAGCCTGCCCCCATGGACCATTGTTGGTGGTGGACGACATCGGCACCAACAGGATGCGGTGCACCGCACCTTGTGCGAAAGCAACGTTGGCGTCGCGCAGCACCCGCGCCACCGCTTCCGGATTGAACTGGTACGTCACGTCGGCGACATAGCGCGTGGTGGAGCGCCGTTCATTGGCCGGCACATAACCTCGCGACACCCGCACCAAGGCGGCGGGATCCAACGCCGGCTGGTGCGGCCAATCCTCTTCGCGGGTGAGGCGGCGATAAAGAATCTGCCAAGCCCTGGGCCGGCCCTGGGCAATGGCGATATTCGCCGCTTCCGCCGACGAGGCGGCAGAAGCGTCCACATGCACGCCGGACACGGTATAGAGATCATCGGCGGCTTCGGCCGAAGCGATGGAAGAGAGGCACCAAAGCGCAAGCGCCAAGGCGGCAAAAGATTTCAAGAAACGGGACAACATAAGGGCGCTCGGCTGTGACGCCCGCAATTATAGGCGGCGGGGTCACCCCGCGAAAGCCGGGATAAACGCGAATTTAGGCGCGAATGAGACCCTTGATCGGTGCGGCTGAGGCGCTGTCGGGAAATACCGTGCTTTCCAGCGCCGCGTCGGGGACGTCCATATGTTCCGCCAACACGCCCTTGAACAAGGTGCGCAGATCGGTCTTGGCAGGCTGGTCGCGTCCATCCTTGAGCGCGCCTGAACTCAATCCTACCCATTCCGCCTTGACTTGGCCGCCCCGAACCGCGCCACCGAACAGGAACGCGGCGCCGCCGGTGCCGTGATCGGTGCCGCCCGAGCCATTGGGGCGAACAGTGCGGCCAAATTCGGTGGCCATCACCACCGCTGTCTTGTTCCAGACCTCCGGACCCATGGCGGTGCGCATGGCGTCGATCGCCAAGTCCAGCGCCTGAAGCCGCCGCGCCAATTGCCCATCGGCGGCGCCTTCCGCCACATGCGTGTCCCAACCCGAGGCCTCAAGCGTGGCGACACGAGGACCGTCGGCCGCCGCCAGCAATTTGCCCGCCCCCTGGAACAGGGGCGTGAGATTGCCGTAAGCGCCGCCGCCCTGACGCCTCTGTCCGTTCGGACCCGTGGCCATGGCGGCAGAATCGTCCATCGCATTCAGCGACGCCGCCTGCAGCGCCAGCGCGTTGGATAAAGACTCTTTCAACACCGCGTCATTGGCGTAAAGCGCGCGCACCTGATTCAAGAACAATTCGTCGGGCGCCGGCATCACCGCCGGCATCCAGCTTCCGGTCTGAATTTTGCCCGACAGCATCAACGGCGGCGTCTGCGCGATCGCCAAGGCGCGATCACCCTTTGTGATGCCCATGGGCTGGAGCGCGCGATTGAGCCAGCCATCCTGCAACAGATGCGGCTGAAGACCACCCGACTCCAGCACATTCTGCCCTTCGAAATGCGAGCGGTCACGGTAAGGCGAGCAGATATTGTGGAACACGACAAGCTGCTTGTTGTCGTACAAGGTCTTCAGATTGGCGAAGGACGGATGCAATCCGAAGAAGCCGTCCAGATCGTGCAGCGCATTCGCGCCACTGGTCTGAAGCGCCAATTGTCCGCGCACCGAGGCATAATCCTTGTCGCCATGCGGCGGTGCGGCGGCCAACCCGTCCAGCGCGCCACGCAGGATCACCACCACCAGGCGGCGGTCGCCGGGCGTGGCGGCAAAAGCGAAGCGCGCGCCTGCCGCGCTGAGGACGCCGGCGGCGGCAAAAGATTGAAGAAGCGAGCGGCGGTCGAGATGCATTCCATTCACCTGCGCTGGAATTCCGGGCTGGACATCAGAAGCGCCAGCGCATCGCCCTGGGTTTCGGCGCGCGCCATCGCGGTTTTGGTCGCGGGCGCGATCAGCGGACCCATACCCTCGTCCGCCACTTTAGCGGCATTGAAGCCCTCGGGCATCCGCCCGCTCACCTGCTTGGCCCACTCGATGCGATTCAACACCGCGTCCGGTCCCGACCAGGCATCGGAGGTAAGCGGCCAGCCTTTGGGCGACGACGCGGTCATGGGAAACTCGCCCATGGCGCGCGCGCTCATCATCGCGGCGCGGGTCAATTGTCCGTCCGCGTCGTTGCCCGGCAGGTCGAGTAAGCGATAACCCGCCGTTACATATTCCACCGGCGAGCGCATCTTGTTGGATTTGGGCGCCCAGGCGGCATCGTCCTCCACTGCGGCGATGGCCAGCGCCTTGAGATCGCCGCCGCTCTTGTTGAATACCGCTTCCAGCCGCTCCACCGATTGCGGTGAAGGTTCGTCGGCGATGAAATAAGTGGCGAATTTGGTGGCGATGTGATGGGCGGTATGGGGATCATGCGCCAGATCGCGCACCGCCTGGATGCCGCCCTTGAGATCGGGCGAATAGCTTCTGCCGCGCAGGGTCTGCGTGCCCGGCTCGTGGCGGTTGGGAAAGAATCCGAAACCCGACTTCGCGTTGGGATCTAACCCCCAGCCGGTGAGGATATTGGCCAGCGCGATCACGTCAGCCTGGGTGTAGCCACCATCCACGCCCAGGGAATAAAGCTCCATCAATTCGCGGCCAAGATTCTCGTTGCGGCCCCGCCCAGAGAGCTGCCCCGCCGGCGAATCGGGTCCGATCGAGGCGTTGTTGTTGAGATAGACCAGCATTGCGGGGTGGCTGGCGACTGCCAGCAGCATGTTCTCGAATTTGTCGGCGATGTAGGGGCGGATCCCTTCGCGTTCGAACGCGCCGCAAAAATTCAGCGTGCGCCCAGCCGTGGTCGAAACCGTGAAATGATTGGTCCAGAACCAGACCAGATGCTCGGCGAAAGGCCGCTTGGTGGTGAAGCCCAGCTTGAAGCGACCCGCCATTTCGTCGGTGAAGATTTTGAGTCGCCCACCCGCCAGTTTTTTCTGCGCGTCGGGATCGCCCGCCTTGATGGCGCGGCGCTGGGCGATCATTTGCTGTTCCTGGCGGACCAAGGTTCCACTGTCGGAAAACGCGCCGCCGTCCGGCGCAACTGGCTGTTCCGCGGGCATGCCGATCTGGGCCGCCAGCCAAGCCTTGGGATCGGGCCCCACGGCCTCGATTTCCCCTGGACAGGCGCCCAAGCCGAAGCGATGCACCGCAATCGCGGCTTCCAAAGACATGGCGGTATCCTATGCTTTTTTCAGGGCGGCTTGCGCGCCTGCTTTCGTCTGATTAAACGAAGTGGAACCCAAATCTCCGTCGCGTGGATCCATGCCTGGCAACGACAGCATCACTTATAAAGACGCGGGTGTGGACATTGACGCGGGCGAAGCCCTGGTCGCGCGCATCGCGCCCGCGGCACGCGCCACCAGCCGTCCCGGCGCCGGCGCCGATCTGGGCGGTTTCGGCGGATTGTTTGATTTAAAAGCGGCCGGATTCCGCGATCCGGTGCTGGTCGCCGCCACCGATGGTGTGGGCACGAAACTCAAGATCGCCATCGAGACCGGATTGTTCGATGGGCTGGGCCAGGATCTGGTGGCGATGTGCGTCAACGACCTGGTGGTTCAGGGCGCCGAACCTCTCTTCTTTCTGGATTATTACGCCAGCGGCAAGTTGGACGTGGACGCTGCCGCGCGCGTGATCGAAGGCATTGCCCGCGCCTGCAAGGAATCAGGCTGCGCCCTGATCGGCGGCGAGACCGCGGAGATGCCGGGGCTTTACGCCAAAGGCGATTTCGATTTGGCCGGTTTCTCGGTCGGCGCGGTGGAGCGCGGGATGGTGTTGCCTCGCAGCGATGAGATGGAGGCGGGTGACGTCTTGATCGGCGTGGCCTCGTCGGGCTTGCATTCCAATGGCTATTCGCTGGTGCGCAAGCTGGTGGAGAAAAGCGGCCTTCCCTGGGATGCACCCGCGCCGTTCGCGAAAAACGCCAAACTGGGCGAAGCACTGATGACGCCCACAAGGCTATATGTGAAGAGCGCGCTGGAAGCGATGCGCGTGGGCGGCGTCAAAGGCTTTGCCCACATCACTGGCGGCGGCATCACAGAGAATCTGCCGCGCGCTTTGCCGGAAGGTTTGGATGCGGAAGTGGAACTTTCGTCCTGGACCCCGCCACCGGTGTTTGGATGGCTGGCGCAACAGGGCGCGGTCGCACCGGCGGAGATGCTGCGCACATTCAATTGCGGGATCGGCCTGGTCGCGGTGGTGGAAGAGAAAAATTCCGGCCATGTGATCGAAGCCTTCCAGCAATGCGGCGACAAGGCGGTGCGGTTGGGCCATCTTATTTCCGGCGAAGGCGAAGCGAAAACCGTCTATCGCGGGACATTGCGACTTTGAAGAAAGTCGGAGTCCTGATCTCGGGACGGGGCACCAATCTCGGCACCCTGATCGCCACGCAAAAACACGCGCCTTACCGGATCGCGCTTGTGATCTCCAATATCGAAGGCGCGGGCGGTCTTGCGCGGGCCGCGGATTCAGGCATCGCCACGCGAGTGATCCCGCACAAAGGCAAGACCCGGGAAGCCTTCGACGCCGAGCTGGACGCGGCCTTGCGCGCGGCAGAGGTGGATATCGTTTGTCTCGCAGGTTTCATGCGAATTCTGTCCGACGGTTTTGTCCGCGCCTGGGAAGGCAAGCTGATCAACATTCATCCCTCGCTGCTGCCCGCCTACAAGGGCGCGCGGGTGCACGAGCGCGTGCTGGAAGCGGGTGAAGCGCAATCGGGCGCCTCGGTGCATTTTGTGGTGCCGGAACTGGACGCCGGCCCGGTGATCGCCCAGGCCTCGGTGCCGGTTCATCCGGACGACTCCCCGGAAACCCTGGCGGCGCGGGTGCTGGAGGTGGAACACAGCCTCTATCCCGCCGCGTTGCGCCTGGTGGCGGAAGACAAAGTGAAACTGGAAAAAGGATTGGCGGTTTTCGCTTAGCTATTGACCAGGGCGTTACCGGCGATCTCCGCCGAAACATTCCATAATTTCTTTGCGTCCTGATCGTTACGCGCTTCGGCTGATGGTGCTGCCGGCGCGCATTTGGTGAAATATTCCCCGCTGATCCGCGCCACCTCAGGCGACGAGGCCAGATAGATGATGGTCTTGGCGCCCTCTTCCGGCGAAATCCCGCCGATCGGTTTGGCGACCCGAACCAAGGCCGACAGCACGCCGCCCGACTGGTCGCCGAAGCGGGTGGCGACAAAACCCGGATGCAGCGCATTGGCGGTGACACCGGTACCGGCGATGCGCCGCGCCAGTTCACGGGTGAACAGGATGTTGCAGAGCTTGGATTTGGAATAGACGGAAAAGCCGCTGTAACTCTTCTTGCTCTGCAGATCGTCAAAATCGAGTTTGGCGCGATGATGCGCATCGGACGCCGTGTTGATGATGCGTGCACCTGCCTTGAGCCGTGACAGGAGAAGATTGGTGAACACGAAATAGGACATATGGTTGAGGGCGAAACTTTTCTCCAGCCCGTCCTTGGTCTCGATCCGGCTGTTGAACAGCGCGCCGGCATTGTTGATCAGGACATCGATGATCGGTTCTTCCCTTATCTCTTCCGCCGCGCGGCGCATCTCAGACAGAAGCGACAGGTCAGTGAAATGCACCACATGCCCTGAGGCCGGATTGACCCGGCGCAATTTTTCCAAGGTGGCTTGGGCGCGGTTCTTGTCACGCGCCGTGAAGACGATGCGCGCGCCCTGCTTGGCCAGTTCGATAGCGGCCACTTCACCGATGCCCGAAGTGGCGCCTGTGATGACGACGGTTTTTCCCCGCATATGAAAAAGGCTCCCGTCATTTTTCTGACGGGAGCCTTATATCAAGCTCGCAGAGGGAACTCAGCCAACAATGTCCAAATCGCTGAAAAAGAATCTGATCTCGTTGGCAGCGGTATCCTGGGCGTCGGAACCATGCACCGAATTGGCCTCGATGCTTTCGGCGAATTCCTTGCGGATGGTGCCGGGCGCGGCATTGGCGGGATTGGTGGCGCCCATCACTTCGCGGTTCTTGGCGATGGCGTTCTCGCCTTCCAGCACCTGCACCACCACGGGGCCCGAGGTCATGAACTCGACCAGGCTCTTGAAAAAGGGCCGCTCGCGATGCACGCCATAGAAGGCTTCGGCCTGCGCCCTGGACAGGTGCGCGCGGCGGCTGGCGATCACGCGCAGGCCCGCATCCTCGAACTTGGCGACGATTTTGCCCGTGAGATTGCGCCGTGTGGCGTCCGGCTTGATGATGGAAAGAGTGCGCTCGACAGCCATGACGGTCTCCAAATGGTCCAATAAATAAAGCGCGCGCCTTATAGCGGCGTGTCTGTGCCCGGGGCAAGCGCAACCCAGCCCCGCGACGCCGGGGCTCTTGCGGGACGCCAGGACAGTCGATAAGGGGCGCGGCATGCTGGCGATCGACAATCTTGTGGTGCGCATCGCGGGCCGGGAAATCCTTTCCGGCGCGACCGCCAATCTGCCCGCCGGACGGCGCACCGGCCTGGTCGGGCGAAACGGCGCCGGCAAATCCACTCTGTTCAAGGTGATCCTGGGCCAATTGCAGCCCGATGGCGGCCAGGTGGGCTGGCCCAGCGCCTGGAAAGTGGGTGCGGTCGCCCAGGAAGCGCCGGGAACCGACGTAAGCCTGCTCGACACGGTGCTGCAGGCCGACAAGGAACTCACCGACCTGCTGGCCCGGGCCGAACATGAAACCGACGGCCACGAATTGGGCGACATCTATGCGCGGCTGGACGCCATCGACGCCTATACCGCGCCGGCCCGCGCGGCGGGGATTCTGGCCGGTCTGGGCTTTTCCGCCGAAGACCAGCTCCGCCCCTGCCGCGAATTCTCCGGCGGCTGGCGGATGCGCGTGGCGCTGGCGGCGATCCTGTTCTCGGCACCCGATCTGCTTTTGCTCGACGAGCCCACCAATTATCTCGATCTCGAAGGCGTGCTGTGGCTGGAGAATTATCTCGAGCGCTATCGCGGCACCGTGGTGGTGGTGAGCCATGACCGCGATCTGCTCAACAATGTCTGCGAGTTCATCCTGCATCTGGAGCGCGGCAAGCTCACGCTCTACACCGGCAATTACGACACTTTCGTGGAGACCCGCGCCGCCAAGCGGGCGCTGGACGTCGCCTTTGCCAGGAAACAGCAAGCAGCGCGCGCCCATATGCAGGCGTTCGTGGACCGCTTCCGCGCCAAAGCCTCCAAGGCCACCCAGGCCCAGAGCCGCCTCAAGATGCTGGCCAAGATGGCAGTGGTGGAAGTGCCCCCGGACGAATATGTGGCGCCCATCCGCATCCCCACGCCGATCGAAGCCAGTCCACCCCTGATCACCATGGACCGCGCCAGCGTGGGGTATGAAGCGGGCAAGCCCATCCTCACCGGCCTGTCGCTACGCTTCGATCCCGACGACCGCATCGCCCTTCTGGGCAAGAACGGCAACGGCAAATCCACCTTGGCGAAATTGCTGGCCGGCAAGCTCGAAACCGTGGGGGGCGAATTGGTGCGGGCCCGGAAACTGACGGTGGGCTATTTCGCCCAGCATCAGCAGGAGGAACTCGATCTTTCGCTGACACCGGTCGAAACATTGTCGGGACTTCGCCCCAAATTGACCCTGGAAGAAGTGCGCGGACAACTGGGCGGTTTCGGTTTCTCGGCCGACAAGGCGCTCACCAAGGTGGGGCAATTGTCGGGCGGCGAGCGCGCCAGGTTGATGCTGGCGCTTGCCACTTTGGACAAGCCCAATCTTTTGATTTTGGACGAGCCCACCAATCATCTCGATATCGACGCGCGCAACGAACTTTTGACCGCGCTCAATGATTTCGATGGCGCGGTGGTGCTGGTGAGCCATGACCGGCGCCTGATCGAAGCCACCGCCGAGCGATTGCTGCTGGTGGCGGACGGCAAGGTGACGCCGTATGAGGGCGATCTTGACGATTATCGCCGCTTCCTTCTGGCCGGCGACAATACGCCGACACGGCGCGTCGAAACCGATGCCAAGCCCACCAAGGAAAGCACGCGCCGCGACAGCGCCCAGAAGCGCCGTGAATTGAAACCGCTCAAGGATCGTGCGGACTCCGCCGAGTCCCAGATCGCGGCGCTGCAAGCAGAACTGGCCAAGCTGGACCGCGCGCTGGCCGATCCCTTGCTGTTCACCAGGGATCCCGCCAAGGGCAGCGCGGTCTCGAAGAAACGCGCCGAAGCGGCGCGCAAGCTTGCAGCCGCCGAAAGCCAGTGGCTGGCTTTGCGGCAAGAGTACGAAGCCGCAATGGCCGCAGAATAAGCGCGCGGGTCTT
Source organism: Rhizomicrobium sp. (assembly GCA_036271455.1). Classification (GTDB taxonomy): domain Bacteria; phylum Pseudomonadota; class Alphaproteobacteria; order Micropepsales; family Micropepsaceae; genus Rhizomicrobium. The sequence goes on along the minus strand of DATBAP010000020.1, from coordinate 30,032 downwards.
TTAATTCGCGTCCGCTACTTGATGTGCTGGCGGGCGATGCGCGTCCACTCTGATTGGCGGCGGCGGTAATAACTAGGCGCACCTTTCACGGATTCCAGAATCTCGCGGAACAATTGCTGGGCGCGCTGCTCCTGGCCCAGTTGCTCCAGCAAGAGCGCGAAGCGGCAACGCGCCTCTTCGCCCGGATAGCGCGGCACCACGCTTTCATATTGCCGCACCGCCAGGTCATTCTTGCCTTGAAGCGCCAGCGCGCGGGCATAGTCCAGTTCCGCGTCGGCATCGAAGGCGGCGGGATCGGTATCCCTGAGGCGCTGGAACAGACTTTCCGCCGCCGCGCCGTCGCCCGCCAGCATCTTAGCGCGCGCCAATCCTTTCAGAAGCGTGGGGTCGCCGGCACCCAGCGGACCCGACATGGCGCTTTCGTACAGCTCCACCGCGTCGGTGAAGTGGCCCATGCGGATGCATTCCTCCGCCAGCGCCCGCTTGGCGTCGGCCGAGCCCACTGTTGCCACCTGGCGCTGCTTCTCGCGGAAATTGCGGCCTGGATCGGCCACATTCACCACATTGTCGGCAAAGCGCCGGGCCGGCGCGCTGGACCACATATCGGGGAGGATGGCGAAGGCGCCATAGGCGATCCAGCCGAAGGGCGGCGGCACAATGGCGATGGCGAGAATCCAAAGGAACGAGCGGCCGGTGCGGATCACATGATACGCCAGCGCCAGGTCGATCAGCAGCGCGAAACCGATACCGTAAAACATGCCTTAGCCCTGCTTCTCGAATTTGCCGGAAGGCTGTTCCTTCCAATAGGTCACATCATGACCAGCGTCTTTGGCTTTCTTCCATGCGGCGCGCGCGCGGTCCACGAGAGTCTGATCGCGGCCGTCGAACAGCATCACCACCCGCGCCAGCGTGGAAAGCGATGCCCAATCCGACGGCTCGGCCCCGCCCACGCAAAACAGGATCTGCGCGCCATTGGGATTCTCATCTTCCACCGTGATCAGCACCGGCTGGCGCCTGGGCTCGCCGTCGCCCGACTGGGCATGGGCCAGGAAACTCTGGTCGTCATAAGTCCAAAGCAGATTGTCCAGCGCGTCTGACCGTTCCGAGGACTCGGTCTTGATTACGGCGCGCCAGCCGCGCTCCAGGGATTTCGCGACCAGCCCCGGCAAGACGTCTTCCAGCGCCCGCCGCTCCAGATGATAGAAAAGCGTTTCGGTCACGATTCGTAATGCTCGCGCACCAATTGATTGAGGAGATTGACGCCCCAGCCCGTGCCCCAGCTGGGGATCATGGGCTTCTGCTCGCCGTCCTGCCAGGCGACGCCGGCGATATCCAGATGCGCCCACACCGTGCCGCTCTCGATGAAGCGCTTGAGGAATTGCGCGGCGGTGATGGAGCCGGAATTGGCGCCGCCGATATTCTTCACATCGGCGATCTTGGAGCGGATCATCTTGTCGTAAGCCGGATCAAGCGGCAGCCGCCATACCCGCTCGCCGGTATGACGCCCCGCTTCGCTCAGCCGTTCCGCCAGCCTGTCATTGTTGGAGAAGACGCCGGCATGCTCGAAGCCCAAGGCCTGCACGATGGCGCCGGTGAGCGTCGCCAGATCGATGATGAATTTCGGCTTGAAGCGGCGCTGGGTGTAGGTGAGCGCGTCCGCCAGCACCAGCCGTCCTTCCGCGTCGGTGTTGAGGACCTCGATGGTCTGTCCCGACAAGGATTTGAGCACGTCGTCGGGACGGATGGCATCGCCGCCCGGCATATTCTCGACCAGGCCGATCACGCCCACCGCATTGACGCGCGCCTTGCGCTTGGCCAAGGCCATCATGGCGCCGGTGACGGCGGCAGCCCCGCCCATGTCGCCCTTCATGCCCATCATGCCGCTGCCCGGCTTGAGCGAGAGGCCGCCGGAATCGAAGCACACGCCCTTGCCGACAAAGGCGACCGGTTCGCTTTTCTTCTTGCCACCCAGCCATTGCATCACCACCAGCTGGCTTTCGCGCGCGCTGCCCTGGCCCACGCCCAGAAGCGCGCCAAAGCCCTGGCGCTTCATTTCCGCTTCGCCCAGCACTTCCACCTTCACGCCCAGCTTGGTGAGCGCCTTTGCGCGGCGCGCGAATTCGGCCGGATAAAGAACATTCGGCGGCTCGTTCACCAAGTCGCGGGCCAAGGTGACGCCGTCCGCCACCGCCTCCAGCGCCTGATAGGCCCACTTGGCCGCCGCCACATCGGCAGTCGCCACCTTGAGGGTCGAGAGATGCTTCTTGAATTCATCCAGATTGCGGGTGCGGTACTTGTCGAAACTGTAACTGCGCAGCCGCGCGCCGAACGCCAGATGCGCCGCAACTTCGCCACTTTTCACTTTCGTGCCTTTGGGGATCTCGATCTCGAAGGTCGCCGCCGTCTCGCCCGCGCTTTCCAGCCGCGCCATGATCTGGGCGCCGATCACGTTCAGCGCCTTTCCATCCAGCGCCTCGGCCTTGCCCAGCCCCACCAGCAGGATACGGGAGACGGAAAGACCCGCAGGTGCGGCGATTTCCAGAAATTGCCCCGATTTCCCTGTAAAGCGCGAGACTTTGAGCGCGCGGCTCAAGGCGCCCCCGCTCGCCTGGTCGGCCTTGGCCGCCCCTTGCGACAATTTCCCACCCTCGGACGCCGCCACCACCCAGCTTCCGGTTTGGACCTTGGCAGTAGGCGCGGCAAAAGAAATCTGCATGAATCTCTCCAGATTTGCGGGTTGGCGAAGAGCGGAAAAGCAGTGCTAGTTTACCGAATCGCGAGAGGGGCGAAAGTCCAGAGGCCGCCCGCGCGCAGGGCTTGAGATGAGAGAGCGTCACCATAGCGGCCTTGACGGCGAACGGCCACGCCGTCCTTGGAACCGGTTATCCTGGTATGTGCTGGGCCAGCTCTTGGGGCCCGTGGCGCTGCTTACCCTCTTGATGACCTGCGTCATTCTGCTCACCCAGTCGCTCAAGCTCCTGGACCTGGTGATCAATCGCGGCCAGTCGGCGCCCACCTTCGTCTATCTCACCGTGCTGATCCTGCCGGGACTTCTGGTGATCATCGTGCCGATCGCCTTTTTCTTCGGCACGCTGTTCACCCTGTCGCGGCTGGCCGGCGACAGCGAGCTGGTGGTGATGTCGTCCGCGGGCTACAGCCAGCGCCAGCTCGGCATGCCCGTCTTCATCGCCGCCCTTCTGGCGATGATCGTGACCTGGACCTGTGCGCTCTGGCTGATGCCGGCGGGCCAGCGCGCGCTCAACGCCAAGGTGCTGGACATCCGCGCCGATATCGGCGCCGCCTTGCTCAACGAAGGCCAGTTCAATCCGGTCGCGCCCGGTCTCACCGTTTTCATCCGCCTGCTCGGCAATGACGGACAGATCCGCGGCATCATGGTGCATGACAACCGCGACGCCAGACGCCCGGTGACCTATCTGGCCGAGCGCGGCGAGCTGGCCCAGACGCCGCTGGGCACGCGCCTGATTATGGTGGACGGCACGGTGGAGCAGAGCGCGGCAGCTGGTCAGCAATTGTCGGTGCTGAAATTCCAACGCTATGTATTCGATCTCGATCAGTTCGGCGGTCCCGCGCGGGTGAACCAGCGCCAGACCAACGAACGGTCGCTGGCCGAATTGCTCAATCCCCGCGAAACCAATCTTTCTGCCTCCATCCGCACAGCCTATCTGGCGGAAGCCAATAACAGACTGTCCCAGCCGCTTTACTGTCTGGCCTTCGCCATGATCGCGCTGGCCGCGGTGCTGAGGGGACGGCGCCAGCGCGGCGCGCATGCCGTGCGCCTCACCATGGCTTGCCTGGCGGCGGCGGCGATTCGCATCGCCGGCTATGGCGTAGCAGGCCCCGCCTCCCGCCATCCCGCGCTGGACGCGCTGTTCTATGTCATTCCGCTCCTGGGCATGGCGCTGGCCTGGATTGTGCTGATGGGGTTCAGTCCACGCGCGATTCTGGAACGCCACCGGCGCCTCAGAGAGGCCATGGCATGAGCTGGTCGTGGACGCTCTACCGCTATCTGGCGGTGCAATTCTTTCTGGGCGTGGTGGTGGTTTATTGCGCCTTGCTGGTGCTCGCCTTCTCCATCGATGTGGTCGACCTCTTGAACCGCACCGCCGCGCATTCTGTGGGCACATCGGTGGTGGTGGGGATGGCCCTGCTGCAATTGCCCGACCTGGGACAGAAGTTCCTGCCTTTCGCTGTCCTTGGTGGTGGTGTCTTCACTTTCGCGCGGCTCAGCCGCAGCCAGGAGCTGGTGGCGACGCGCGCGGCCGGCGTTTCGGCGTGGGATTTTCTTTTGCCGCCGCTGGCGGTGGCGGTGCTGGTGGGAATCTTCGCCGTTACTGTCGTCACACCAGTATCCGCGCGCATGTTCGCCCAGTTCGCCGGCCTGGAGGCACGCTATGTCAAAGGCGAAGCTTCGCAACTGTCGATATCGCAGAACGGGCTGTGGCTGCGCCAGGGCGATGAGAAACAGCAATCGGTGATCAACGCGTTGCGCGTCGCCGGCCAGGGCCAGCATCTGGAGGAAGTGATCGTCTTCCTCTACGGCACCGAGGACCAGTTCAGGGGCCGGATCGACGCCAAGAGCGGCGATCTTCAGGATCACGCCTGGCTGCTCAAGGATGCCTGGGTCTCTGGCATCGGCGGCGGTGCACCCCAGCATCACGCCATCTACCGGCTGGACACCACCCTGACGCCCGCCCAGATCCAGGAAAGCTTTGCCTCACCCGACACGCTGTCTTTCTGGGATTTGCCGGGCTATATCCGCGCCGCCCAGGCTGCCGGCTTCTCCGCTCTCCGCTATCAGCTTTATCTCTACACGCTCTACGCTCTGCCGGCCCTGTTCGCCGCGATGGTGTTCATGGCGGCAAGCTTTTCCTTGCGCAATTCACGCGAAGGAGGCATGACAAAAGTGATCCTGTTCAGCATCGCCTGCGGCTTCGGGGTTTATTTCTTCTCTGTCTTTACCCAAATTCTGGGCCAGTCGGGAACGGTGCCGGTGCTGCTTGCCGCTACCGCACCGGCCATTGCGTCCATCCTGATCGGCATGACCCTCCTGTTCAATCAGGAGGATGGATGAGCCTGCGCTGTTCGGCGCTCATCAAATTGTTGTTGCTGGGCGCAGCGCTGAGTCCCCTGATGGTGTGGATGACGGCGCAAGCCGCCACTGCGCCTGCCAAGCCGGCCGCGCCCGCGGAGCGCCAGATCCTGCTGCAGGCCGATGCGGTGGATTACGACGGTGACAATCAGACCGTCGCGGCGGTGGGCCATGTCGAGATCGTGGATGAAGGCAGCATCCTCGATGCCGATCGCGTCACCTATGACCAGAAGACCGACAAGGTCACTGCCGACGGCCATGTCAGCCTCACCGACCGGCTGGGCAATGTGGCCTTTTCCGATCATGTCGTGCTCACCGATCACATGCGCGAGGGCGCGCTCAATGGTTTCGGCGCCCTGATCGGCAAGAATGGACGGCTTACCGCCGCCAGCGCCCAGCGTGTGGGGGGCACCATGGTGATCGCGCACCAGACCAATTACAGCCCCTGCAAGATCTGCAACCAGCCGGGGCAGAAGACGCCGCTCTGGCAGGTGAAATCGGAACGCGTGGTCTATGACCAGGTCGCGCACCGCATCCATTTCACGGACGCCACGGTCGACCTTCTGGGCGTGCCCATTCTCTACGCGCCTTTCCTCACCGAGCCCGATCCCACGGTGAAACATTCCAGCGGCTTCCTGACGCCCGATATCGGCACTGAAACCAATGTGGGATATTTTGCGCGCCTCCCATATTATTTTTCGTTCTCGCCCGAGAATGATCTCACCATCGCGCCGCAAGTCTCGACCAAGGGCGGCGAGCTGGTGGAAACGGAATACCGCCAACGCTGGCAAGACAGCGGCATGTGGATTCAGGATTCGATCGCCTACAATCCCGAGGGCGGATTGGGCGGCCACACTGCAGGCCCGCAATTCTACGACCACCTGTTCGGCTCGGGCCGCTTCGATATCGGCGACAATTGGACTGCGGGTTTCAATGCCGAACTCACCAACAACACTGCCTATATGCGGTTCTATGACATCTCGTTTCTCGACCGGCTGGTGAACAATCTCTTCGTCGAGAACGACACCGGACGCTCGCGGCTTTCGATCGGCGCCTATTATTTCCAGGGCCTGCGCGCCACCGACGTGCAGGGCTTTATCCCCTATGTCCTGCCGCAATTGGATTACACCTTCATTCCGGATTCCAACATCGCGGGCGGACGCTTCCGTTTCGACCTCAACAGCGTTTCGCTGGCCCGCAGCGACGGCCCCGACAGCCAGCGTTTTACCAGCGAGGTCGATTGGCGCCTGCCCATGATCTTCGGCGGCGGCCAGCTCTGGACCCTGATCGCCGATGCCCGTGGCGACGTCTTCCATGTCGACAACAATGATCCGGTGGATTTTCCCAATGTGCCGGACAAGAGCCGCTATGTGGCGCGCGGCGTTCCCTATGTGGCGCTGGATTGGCGCTGGCCTTTCATCGCCAACGAACAAAAGAGCACCACCTACATGCTGGAGCCGGTTGCGCAGCTGATCGCCCAGCCCTATGGCGGCAATCCCGCCGGCCTGCCGGTCGAGGATGAAGACGCGTTCGAATTCGACGACAACAATATTTTCAGCGTCAACCAACTTCCCGGCTACGATCTGGTGGAAAGCGGGCCTCGCGCCAATATCGGCTTCATCGCCGACGCGCTGTTCAATGGCGGCGAGCTGCAGGGCCTTCTGGGCCAGACCTACCGGGTGAAACTGGACCCCATCTTCGCCGATTTCACAGGCGAGAACGGCACCACGTCGGACGTGATCGGCCGGGTGACGCTTAAGCTCCCCCATCTGGATTTCACCGATCGCCTGGATTTTGACCGCACCAACGGCACCCTGATCCGTCACGAGGTCTATGCCACCGGCTCCTATGGCCGTTCCTCGCTGCAGATCGCCTATGTGCAATTGCCCGCCGCGGTTCCCGATCTGCAATTGCCGCCGGACCAAGTGACTTTGGAACTTCCCGCCCGCGAGCAGCTGAACATCCAGGGCGATATTAACATTTACGAGAATTGGCAGGCTTTTGCCGCCATCGAGCGTGATCTTCTGGCCGGCCGGATGCTGGATAGCGAATATGGCCTGGGCTATGAGGATGAATGTTTGGCGGTTTCCCTGGCTTACCGCCGCAAATATGTCGAGGATATTGCCCAGGGCGTGCCGCCCTCGACCTCCCTGGTACTGCGCTTTTCGCTCAAAACGGGCGACCAACCGGTCGAGCCTTTCAGCCTTTTCCCCAAGAACGTGTTCAATACTGCCCATCCCTAAAGGCCCATTTCCTGACCGGCCAGCTTGATCGGGCGAGGAAATTGCTTATTCTCCGCCACGGGTTAGGGGCAACGGAGTTGCGGGCGCATGTCCGAAGGGACATGCCAGAGGCCAAACCCTGTGATCGAACCAGCGGCGAAGACAGACCTTAGACCCATGCGTATCCTTTACTCCGCGCTCTTTGCCTTGGCCTTTTCAGCGCCTTTGGCGTCTTCGGCTCACGCGCAGGCCGTCGCCGCCGCCGAACCGGCGCCCACCACCACACAGCCGCCAGCGGCCGCGGCGACTTCGACCCAGCCGGCCACCGCCTCCAAGCCGGCGCAAAAGACCGCCATAGCGGAGCCCACCAAGCCCAAAGTCTGGGAGCCTGCGGTGATTCACGCCGAAACGGATGATGCCGACGCCGACAGCGATGGCGTGGCCGCGGTGATCAACGACTTCGCGGTTTCCGAATACGAAGTGCGCCAGCGGCTGCATCTGTTTCTCGCCACCTCCGGCATCCAGCCCCAGGGCGAGGAACTGAAGCGGATCCGCACCCAGATCATCACCCAGCTGGAGGACGAAAAGCTGGAGCTGAATGAGGCGATCAAGAAACACATCACCGTGGCGCCCGGCGAAGTGGATTCCCAGATCAACCACATGCTCACCGAAAATCATCTCACCATCGAGCAACTGCGCGAAGTCCTCAGCAATGCGGGCTCCAGCGAGGATGCGCTGCGCCGCCAGCTCACCGCCCAGCTCGCCTGGCAGAAGACGGTGCAGCAGGAATATGAGGACCGGATCAACATCACGCCGGAAGAAGTGAACGAGGAACTGACGCGCTATGCCGAAGGCGCCGACAAACCCCATTATCTGGTGGGCGAGATCTTCTTCCGGGTGGACAATCCCGACAAGGACGCCGACGCGCTGAAGGATGCCCAGTCGGTCGAAGCGCAGCTCAAGGCCGGCGGCGTTTTCGCCATGATCGCCCATCAATTCAGCCAGTCGCCTTCCGCGGCGGCCGGCGGCGATATCGGTTATGTCTATGAAGGCCAGTTGGCGCCGGAACTAAACGCCGCGCTGACCAAGATGGCGGTCAATGCCGTTTCGCCCCCCATCCGTTCCATCGGCGGCTATTACATTCTGGCCCTGCGCGCGCGCCAGGAACCCCTGGGCACCAAGATCAGCACCACCAAGGAAGACGCGGTCAGCACCGACAGCGTGCTGCCGCTGGCGCGTCTGCTGCTACCGCTGGGCGCCGGCACCACCAAGGACATGGCGGACAGCGCCAGCAAGCTTGCCGCCAATATCCGCACCGGCTTCAGCGGCTGCGACGGGCTTTCCAAGGTGCCGGAAGAGCTCAAGGGCGCGGTCTATATGAATTTGGGCAATATGCGGGTGGGCGATCTCAGCCCCGAAATCCAGAAGGCGCTCACCAACACGCATTCCGGCGAAATGGCGCAACCCTTCATCTCGAGCGCGGGCGTGGAAATGATCGCGCGTTGCGACAAGAAGATCGTGATTCAGACCGCCTATGTGATACCGACCCGCCAGGACGTGGAAAACATGTTGTTCGACCAGCAGATTTCCGCCATGGCGCGCCGCTATATGCGCGACCTTCGGCGCGGCGTGGATGTCGAGGTCCGCTAACCCGCTTCCGATCCTCATCACCATGGGGGAGCCGTCCGGGATCGGGCCCGAGATTGCCCTTGCGGCATTCGGCGAACTCGGCGGCAGGATCGGCGATCATCCCCTGAAATTTGTCGGAGATGCCGGAATTTTCGCAGGCCGCGAAGCCATCGCCACCAAAGCGAAGACCAACGCCACACCAGGCAAACCCGATCCCCAAAATGCCGCCGCCGTGATCGAAGCGATAGAACTCGCAGTCAAAGCCTGTCTTGCCGGCGAAGCCGCGGCCATGGTCACCGCGCCCATCCACAAGGCAGTGTTGAAAGAGGCCGGCTTTCCCTATCCCGGCCACACCGAATTCCTGGGCTTCCTCACAAAGGCGCCTCGTGCCGTGATGATGCTGGCCAGCGAGAAACTGCGTGTGGTCCCGCTCACCATCCATACGCCCTTGGCCGAAGTGCCGGGCGCCATCAGCCGGGAATCGATCCTCGAGACTGCCGAGATCATCCTAAAGTCGCTGGTGCGGGATTTCGCGATCGCGCAGCCGCGCCTGGCCGTGGCCGGGCTCAATCCCCATGCCGGCGAGGAAGGCATGCTGGGCATGGAGGAAAAGAATGTGATCGGCCCGGCGGTCCAGCTTCTCAAGGCGCGCGGCCACAGAGTGACCGGGCCCCTGTCCGCCGACACGCTGTTCCATGACGAAGCGCGCAAACACTATGACGCGGTCCTCACCATGTATCACGACCAGGGCCTGATCCCGATCAAGACCTTGTCCTTCTGGGACGGCGTGAACGTGACCTTGGGGCTTCCCATCGTGCGCACCTCGCCCGATCACGGCACCGCCTTCGATATCGCGGGCAAGGGCAAAGCCGATCATCGCAGCATGATCGCGGCCATCCGCATGGCGGCGGACATCGCCGATGCGCGGACGGGATCGCGGTGAGCAAGGACGGCTTGCCGCCCCTGCGCGAGGTGATCGCCACCCATCACCTCGCGGCGAAAAAGTCCCTGGGCCAGAATTTCCTGCTCGATCTCAATCTCACCGCCAGGATCGCGCGCGCAGCGGGTGCGGCCGATGGCGGCGTCTTCTGTGAGGTGGGAGCGGGTCCCGGCGGCCTTACCCGCGCCCTGCTTCAGGAGGGCGCGGACAAGGTGATCGCGGTGGAGCGCGACCAGCGCTGTCTGCCGGCGCTGGAAGAAATCGCGGCGGCCTATCCCGGTAAGCTCGACATCATTGCTGCGGATGCGCTTACCTTGCGGGAGGAAACGATCCTGCCTTCGGGCGCGCGCGTCGCCGCCAACCTCCCCTACAATGTGGGAACGGCGCTTTTGATCAAATGGCTCACGGTGGATGCCTGGCCGCCCTGGTGGGCCAGCCTCACTTTGATGTTCCAGCGTGAAGTGGCCGAGCGCATCACCGCCAAGCCAGGCGGCGCGCATTATGGCCGGCTGGCGGTGCTGGCCGGCTGGCGCACACACGCGAAAATCCTGTTCGACGTGAACCGCAGCGCGTTCGTTCCGCCGCCCTCGGTCACGTCTTCGATCGTCCGGCTGGAGCCTTTGCTGGCACCGGTCGCGCCGGCCGAACTTTCCAAGCTCGAAGCCGTCACCGCCGCCGCCTTCGGCCAGCGCCGCAAGATGTTGCGCCAGAGCCTGAAGCCGTTGGGCGGTGAAGCGCTGCTGGAGAAAGCTGGAATCGATCCAACTGCCAGGCCGGAAGACCTCAGCGTGATTCAGTTCGCAGCGCTGGCGCGAGCGCTAGTGGGTTAATCGGCTCACAAAGGATGGAATGCCGGTGGCGCGGCGGCGCTTCATGCGCTCGGCCGCCAGGATGGTCTGGATCTTGATCACCGTGGTTTCCAGATCGTCGTTGATCACCACATAGTCATATTCCGCCCAGTGGCTGATCTCGTTGCTGGCGCGCGCCATGCGCCTCGCCACCACATCCTCGGCGTCCTGGGCACGAACGCGCAGGCGACGCTCCAGTTCGGCATGAGACGGCGGCAGCACGAAAATGCTTACCAGATCGTCGCCCGCCTGCTGGCGCAATTGCTGCGTGCCTTGCCAATCGATGTCGAACAGCACATCGCGGCCCTTGGCCAGCCCCATCATCACCGGCTCCTTGGGCGTGCCGTAATGATGGCCAAACACTTGCGCATGCTCCAGGAAACCGCCGCCCTTGGCCATGCCCTGGAACGAGCTGGGCGAGACGAAAAAATAATCCCTTCCTTCCACTTCGCCCTGGCGCGGTGGCCTGGTGGTGACCGACACGCTCATGGTGACGATGGGTTCCAGCTCGAGGAGCCGGCGCGACAGCGTGGTCTTGCCCGCGCCCGACGGCGAAGACAGGACCAGCATCATTCCCCGGCGCTCGATCTCATTCGACATTCTGGGCCTGCTCGCGGAATTGATCGATCATGGCTTTCAACGCCAGACCCACGCGGGTGAGCGCGATATCGGCGGACTTGGAGCAAAGCGTGTTGGCTTCGCGGTTGAATTCCTGGGAGAGGAAATCCAGCTTGCGGCCCACTGCTTCGCCACTTTTGAGCAAGGCGCGCGCGTCTTGGACATGCGCCTTGAGCCGGTCCAATTCCTCGCGCACATCGGCACGGGTGGCGAGCAGCGCTACCTCCTGCGCCAGCCGCTCCGGTGCGACCTGCACGTTGCCAGCCAATTCCTGCAGCTGCGCGGTCAATTTCTGACGCAAGGCTTCGGGCTGGGCCGCGGCCAGGCCCTCTGCCTCGTTCACTAAGCGCGCGATCTCGTCCACCTGGCCGGACAAAAGCGATGCCAGCTTGGCGCCTTCGTTCAAGCGCGCCTTGACCAGCGCGTCGAAGGCCGTGGCCAGGCTTTTCAGGATCGCGGCATCGCGATGCCCCCGCGCCACCGGATCGGGAATACCGGCTTCCTCCTGCACGATCACGCCCTTGAGCGCCAGCAAGCCGTCGATACGGGCGGGCGCCAGCCCGGTCTCGGCGGCGACTTCGCGCGCCAGTTTCACTGCGCTGGCCAATGCCACCGGGTCCACCGTCAGCCCACGCGTGGCTGTGTCTGCCTCCACCGTCAGGCTGATCTGGAAATTGCCCCGGCGAAAACGCTCCGACGCCAGCATGCGGGCCGGTTGTTCCAGCGAATCGAATCCTGGCGGTGTGCGCAGCCGAAGCTCCAGGCTGCGGCCATTGACGCTTTTGGCTTCCCACCGCCAGCGCAAACCGTCATGGCTGCCCGCGCTTTCGGCAAAGCCGGTCATGCTGCCGATGGTCATGTGCTCATCTCCGAAGGTGCGGGAATTTAGACAGAGCTTTCGCCGCTGTCACCTTGTCTTGGCATGGCTGTGCCCAGTGGTTTTGGGGCTTTCCACAGGCGCCGGTTGTGGGTCTTTCGCCCGCTCGATGGCGCGCCAGGCTGCGACATTGCGCGAATGCTCGGCTTCAGTGGCGGCAAAGACATGGCCGCCTTTGCCGTTGGCGACGAAATAAAGATCGTTGCTGTTTTCAGGCCTCAGCACCGCCGCCAACGAATCCTTGCCGGGATCGCAGATCGGCGCGGACGGCAGGCCCGGGATCACATAGGTGTTGTAGGGCGTGGCGCCTTCGATCTCACTTTCATAGATCGGCCGGCCCAGAGGATAGCCCTCGCTGATGCCGTAAATGATAGTGGGGTCGGACTGGAGTTTCATGCCGGTCTTGAGCCGGTTGAGGAAGACCGCGGCGACATGCCGTCGCTCTTCGGGAAGCGCGGTCTCCTTCTCCACGATCGAGGCCAGGATCACCGCTTGTGCGGGCGTGGCGAACGGCAAGCCATCCGCGCGCGACGCCCATTGCTGCGCGAGGAATTTTGTTTCGGCTTTCTCCATGCGGATAAGAATCTCGCGCCGCGTGGTGCCGCGGGTGAAAAGATAGGTTTCGGGTAGAAGCGCGCCTTCCACCGGCTCCGGCCCGGCATCGCCCACCAGAACGGGATTGGCGACCACAAGTTTGTAAGCCATGTCGGAGGTGAGCCCTTCCGCGACAGTCAGCTTGTGCTGGACGGATTTGCCCAACACCATGATCGCGGTGACATCGGCCATGCTGGCGTGGGCGGGAATGGCGTATTCGCCCGCCTTCACCTTGGCGGCCTGACCCTGGAGATGGATTTCGCCTTCATAGAGCAGCGCATTCGCCACCACGCCCGCGCCCCGAAGCGTCACCGCAATGTCATGCGTGCTGGTCTTGGGCGCAATCAGGACGTTTGTGGGTTGGGCAAGTGGCCCGGGCCTTTGCCACATCTCATTGGCCAATTCCACCGCGACCGCACCGATCACTCCCAAAAGGATCAGGAGGATCAGAAAGCGCCGCATCACACTTTGGAGAAAATCAGTGCGGCATTGGTGCCGCCGAAGCCGAAGCTGTTGGACATGGCGACATTGACGTCATGCTTTTTGGCTTTTTTGGGGACCAAATCCATCACCGTGGTGACGTTGGGATTTTCCAAATTGATGGTGGGTGGCACCACCCCGTCGCGCATCGCCAGAAGACAGAAGATCGCTTCCACCGATCCGGCCGCGCCCAGAAGATGGCCGATGGCCGATTTGGTGGACGACATGGGTTTGCCCGGCGCAGCATTGCCCATGAACCGTTCCACCGCGCCCACTTCGATGCCATCGGCCATGGTCGAAGTGCCATGGGCGTTGATGTAGTCGATGTCTGACGCCGCAAGTCCCGCCCGCTTCGCCGCCATCTGCATGGCGCGATAGCCGCCATCGCCGTCCTCGGCTGGCGCGGTGATGTGGAATGCGTCGCCGGCGAGGCCATAGCCTTTTACTTCGCCATAGATTTTGGCGCCGCGCGCCTTGGCGTGCTCGAGTTCCTCCAGCATCACCACGCCGGCGCCCTCGCCCATCACGAAACCGTCCCGGTCCCTGTCATAGGGCCGCGACGCCTCGGTGGGCCGGTCATTGAAGCCGGTGGAAAGCGCCCGGCAGGCATTGAAGCCGGCGATGCCGATTCGGCAGATCGCCGCTTCCGCGCCGCCCGCCACCATCAGGTCGGCATCATCGAGTGCGATCATCCGCGCCGCGTCGCCGATGGCATGCGCGCCAGTGGCGCAGGCCGTCACCACCGCGTGATTGGGCCCCTTGAAGCCATGCTCGATGGAGACATAGCCCGAGACCAGATTGATCAACCGTCCGGGAATGAAGAAAGGCGACAGCCGGCGCGGGCCTTTTTCATGGACCAGGATAGAGCCCTCCTCGATCCCCGCCAACCCGCCGATGCCCGCTCCGATCAGGACGCCGGTGCGGCAGCGTTCCTCTTCGGTCTTGGGTACCCAACCGGAATCCATCACCGCCTGCTTGGCCGCCGCCAAACCGAAGATGATGAAATCGTCCATCCGCCGTTGTTCTTTGGGGTCCACCCATTGATTGACGTTGAACGTGCCATCCGAGCCGTCACCGCGCGGCACCTGGCAGGCGATTTTGGTCACCAAGTCCTCGGTCTTGAATTTGGCGATGCGGCTGGCGCCGGATTTACCGGCCAGCAGGGCGGCCCAGCTTTCCTCCACGCCGCAGGCAAGCGGCGTGACCAGGCCCAGACCCGTTATCACAACCCGGCGCATGAGACGGGAATCAGGCGTTGGCTTTGTCGATATACTTGACCGCGTCGCCGACCGTCACGATGGATTCGGCGGCATCATCGGGAATCTCGATGCCGAATTCCTCTTCGAACGCCATGACCAGCTCGACGGTGTCGAGGCTGTCAGCGCCCAGATCTTCAATAAAGGACGCATTGTCGGTGACCTTGTCGGCATCGACATTCAGATGCTCGACGACGATCTTCTTCACGCGTTCCGCAGTATCGCTCATGGACTTGTAAGCCTCTCCTAGTTTCAAAACCCGATTCCGCTCAAGTGAGCGGCCGGAACCTCACTTGTTTCACCATTTGGGGGGTGGCTCGTGGGTGGGCGGTTGGTAACACAATCGAACAAGCCCCGCCACTTCGCAGTTAAGCTATTGATTTTAATATCACAACATGGCCATTCCGCCATTGATATGGATGGTTTCGCCGGTGACATAGGCGGCTTCTTCGGACGCCAGATAGACCACGGCGGCGGCGATTTCCTCCGCCTTGCCCATGCGGGCCAAGGGGATTCGGGTGGCAATGGCTTCTTTCTGCTGATCAGTGAGCACGTCCGTCATCGCGGTCTGGATGAAACCCGGCGCCACCGCGTTGACGGTGATGTTGCGCGAGGCGACCTCGGCCGCCAGGCTTTTGGTCATGCCGATCAGCCCCGCCTTGGCGGCGGCGTAATTACCCTGACCCGGATTGCCGGTCGCGCCCACGATGGAGGTGATCTGGACGATCCGGCCCCAGCGCCTCTTCATCATGCCCCGCAACACCGCGCGTGAAAGGCGGAAGGCGGCGGTGAGATTGACCTGAATCACTTGATCCCATTCTTCATCCTTCATGCGCATGAAGAGATTGTCGCGGGTGATGCCGGCGTTATTGACCAGGATGTCGATGGGCGCACCGGCGGCGGCTTCCGCTGCCTTGGGCAGGGCTTCGACCGAGACAGGGTCCGAAAGATTGGCCGGCGCGATGAAAGCGCGTTCGCCCAGTTCGGTCTTGAGCTTTTCCAGCGCTTCGGCACGGGTGCCGGAGAGAATTACCGCCGCGCCCTGGCTGTGCAGCGCCTTGGCAATGGCGCCGCCAATGCCACCAGATGCTCCAGTGACGAGCGCGGTTTTTCCAGTGAGATCAAACATCATCATAAGCCTTTCGCGAAAGCTTCGATTTCTGCCGGCGTATCCAGCGTGATCGTCTGAATATCCTTGTCGATGCGCCGCATCATGCCCGTCAAGACCTTGTTGCCGCCCATCTCGACGGTCGTATCCACGCCCAGCCCGCGCAGCGCCAGCATGCTTTCGCGCCAGCGCACCCGGCTTGTGACCTGTTCCACCAAAAGGCGGCGCACGGTTTCCGGCTCGGATGCTTCTTGTGCCGTGACATTGGACAGCACCGGCACAGATAGCGGCCGGATGCTCACTTTGGCCAATGCATCGGCCATCACCTCGGCCGCGGGCTGCATCAGGGAACAATGAAAGGGCGCGGACACCGAAAGCGGAATGGCGCGCTTGACGCCTTTGGCCTTGGCGATGTCGGGCACGCGGTCCATCGCCGCCTTGGCGCCAGACAGCACCACCTGGCCGGGAGCATTGTCGTTGGCGACGACGCAGACGTCATCGCCCGCCGCTTCCTTGGCCACGGCTTCGGCGACCTCGATGTCGGCGCCGATCAGGGCGATCATCGCGCCTTCGCCCACCGGCACCGCCGATTGCATCGCCTGGCCGCGAATCTTCAACAGCCGCGCCGTGTCCCCCAGCGCGAACGCGCCCGCGGCAGAGAGCGCCGAATATTCGCCCAGCGAATGACCGGCCACCAGGCGCGCATGGCGGGCCAGATCCAACCCCGCTTCCTTCTGCAAGACGCGGATGATGGCGATGGACAGCGCCATGATGGCGGGCTGGGCATTCTCGGTGAGGATGAGGTCGCTTTCCGGTCCCTCCCACATCAGGCGGGTGAGTTTCTGCGACAGCGCGTCATCCACTTCCTGGAATACTTCGCGCGCCGGAATGAAGGCATCGGCCAATGCCTTGCCCATGCCAACTGCCTGACTGCCTTGTCCGGGAAACAGGAATGCGCGAGTCATGATGGACGAGACAAATCAACTGCGCCTGGACGAGTCAAGCGGGCGCAAATCAAGCGGATCATCCTGCGCGACTTTACCCATGCTGACGCGATCTTCCACCACATATCCCAGGCTTTGGTAGAATGCGGCGACGTCCGCATTGGTGCCGAGCACCTGCAAATTGATTTTCACGCAGCCCAGGGCCCAGAGAAGCTGTTCCGCCCCGTGGATAAGCGCCGCACCCACGCCCCCGTGGCGATGCGTCTTCGCCACCGCGACCCGATAGAGCCAGCCGCGATGTCCATCGTAACCCGCCATGACGCTGCCGATCACGCGGCCTTCTTCCAATGCCAGCAGAAAAAGTTCGGGATGCTCCGTGGCCTTGGATGCGATCGAAATCTCCGCATCATTGCGGGGCGGGTCGTCGGGAAAGACCTCTTCCCACAAGGCTTTCACACCCGCGAAATGCGCCTGGGAATAGGGAGCGACCTCAAAGCTCATATTCTTGCCGTCCGGAAAAAAGCCCGGCCGATGGCAAGCGTGGCAAGCCCTGCGAAAACCAGCATGGCCGCCAGCAAGCTCATGCCCAGCGTATAGGTGCCGGTGATCTCTTTCAGCCAACCCATCAGGGTGGGCCCGAAGAAGCCGCCCAGATTGGAAAAGGAATTGAGCAGCGCCAGCCCGCCGGCCGCCGCCATTCCGCGCAGCATCTGCGTCGGCAAGGTCCAAAACACCGCCAGCGCGCCATAGATGCCCGCGGCCGCGACGCAGAAGCTGAGCATCACCAGAAGCGGACCATGGAGCAGCACCGCGCCCACCAGGCCCAGCGCGCCAGCGAAACACGCCCCGGCCACGTGCCAGACACGTTCCTTCCTGCGGTCGCTGGAGATGCCCAGCGCCACCATCGCGATCATGCTGGCGACGTAAGGCAGCGCCACCAGGAAGCCAGTCTGGAGATTGGAAAAGCCCAGCGCCTTGATCATCTGCGGCATCCACAGGCCCATGCCGTACAACCCGATCACGATGGAGAAATCCGGTACGATAAAGATCCAGATGCGCTTGTCGGCGATCATCTCCCAGAAGCCGGTGAGCGCGCCCACTTTGTGATCGTCTTCGCGATCCGCCGCCAGCCGCTCTGCCAGAATCGCTTTCTCATCAGCGCTCAACCATCTGGCATTGGCGGGGCGCTCCGGCAGCAGCCACAGCACGGCCACACCCAGGATCAGCGACGGAATGCCTTCCAAGAGAAGCATCCACTGCCAGCCATGCAGCCGCCCATCGAAACCCAGCAGCCATCCCGACAAGGGACCGCCGATCACACTGGCCGCCGGCACCGCCGCCAGGAACAGGGCGATGAATCGCGCCCGCGTCGCTTCGGGAAACCAATAGGTCATGTAGAGAATCATGCCGGGATAAAGCCCGGCCTCGGCCAGGCCCAGAAGAAACCGCAACATGTAAAAAGCGAACGCCGTCTTCACGAAGGCGGTCGCCATCGAGACCAGCCCCCAGCTGAGCATGATGCGGCTCATCCAGATCCGGGCACCCACCTTCTCAAGCATCAGATTGGACGGCACTTCGAACAGGAAATAGCCCAGGAAAAAGATCCCCGCGCCCAAGCCGAACACCTGGGCGGAAAAGCCCAGATCCTGATTCATGGTGAGCGCCGCCAGGCTGATATTCACCCGGTCGAGAAAGCTCGCCACATACATCAGGGCCATCAGCGGGATCAGCCGCTTGGCCGCCCGCGCCAATATGGCGTCCGCCACCCCCTCGGATTTTCCCCCCATCCCCTTCAATTCCTTGATATTTCTCCGGCCCGGGGGCCATCGGGCCGATTTTTCCTTGTGCGGTCAAGGGCTTTTGGCCTATAGGACGCGCCTTCAAACGGCTGCGGTCGCCGGACACCTCTCTAAGAGGCAGCGTGATGTCACGCGGGTCTGGCGAGCCAAAGCGGTGACGGGTGTCCGCCCCGAACCGTTCCGTAGCCAAGGATAAGGACCGGACATGGCTCTTTACGAGCATCTCCTGATCGCGCGCCAGGACATCAGCGCGCAAGCGGTGGACGCGCTTGCCACCCATCTCAAGACCATCGTCGAAGGCGAAGGCGGCAAGATCGAGAAGCAGGAATATTGGGGCCTACGCGGACTTGCCTATCGCATCAAGAAAAACCGCAAGGGCCATTATGTCCTGCTCAACATCAACGCCCCGTCGGCGGCGGTGATCGAGCTGGAGCGTCAGCTCAAGATCAACGAAGACGTGCTGCGCTACATTACCGTCAAGGTCGATCAGTTCGACGTCTCGGCCAGCAAGCGCAACCGCGAAGACCGCACCGACAAGCCCGAGGGCGAAATCACCACCACCACCGAGGAGACTGCACAATGAGCTATGGTGGAAATCGTGAAGGCGGCGGCGGTGGACGCGACCGTGATCGCGGCGGGGACCGTGAAGGCGGACGCGGCGGCGACCGCGACGCGACGCGCCGGCCTTTCTTCCGCAGGAAGAAGACCGACCCTTTCTCCGGCGCCAACGCGCCCAAGATCGACTACAAGGATGTGAAGCTGCTCCAGCGCTACATCTCGGAACGCGGCAAGATCGTGCCGTCGCGCATCACCGCGGTCTCGAACAAGAACCAGCGTCAGTTGGCGAACGCGATCAAGCGCGCTCGCTTCATGGCGCTTCTGCCTTATGTGGTGAAGTGACATGCAAGTGATCCTGCTCGAACGGGTGGAAAAACTCGGCCAGATGGGCGACGAAGTCCGGGTCAAGGACGGCTTTGCCCGCAATTTCCTTCTGCCCAAGAAGAAAGCGCTGCGCGCCACCAAGGCCAACCGTGAATATTTCCAGACCCGCAAGGTCGATCTCGAGGCCCATAATCTGGAGCGCCGCAAGGACGCCGAAGCAGTGGCCAAGAAGCTGGACGGCAAGTCTTTCATGCTGATCCGCCAGGCCGGCGACCGCGGCCAGCTTTACGGCTCGGTCTCGCCCCGCGACGTCGCTGTGGCGATGGAACAAGCGGGCTTCAAGGTGGACCGCAACCAGGTGCATATCAGCCAAGCGATCAAGGCGATCGGCCTGTTCACTGTCCCGGTGGTGCTGCATCCCGAAGTGCGGGTGAATATCACTATGAATGTCGCCAGGAGCGAGGACGAAGCCGAGCGCCAGGCCCGCGGCGAGAATGTGCTGGCCGAGCGCACCGAACAGGAAGAAGCGGTGGCCGCGGCCGAAGAGATGTTCGAGGAAGGTGCGGCGCCCAAACCCGAAGAGCCCACCGAGGAAGAACCGGCGGAAGCGCCATAGCATTCTTAGCGAGCGTCAGCGAGCCTAGAATGCAGGCGTCCCTGCGAAAGCAGGGACCCAATCAATAGAAAACCCGGTTCGCAAGAACCGGGTTTTTCCTTTAGGCCCCTAACGATTTGCCCAGCTTATCCAACAGATCGCCGGTGCCGTGTTCGCGCGAACCGACATCGTCATAGCCGTCCAGGAAGTCGCCATATTCGGTCAGGACAAGTTTGGTGCCCTTTCCTTCCGGCTTCAACTGCAGCGAGGCTTGGCTCACCGAAATCCGCCGCCCCGATATCTCCATCACGTAACTGTAGATGATGCGCTCATTCTCGATAATGTCGTGATAGATGCAGTCAAAGCTGGTCACGGTGCCATTGTCGAAACGGCCGGAGACATGCTCGCGCCCGCCTTCGCGGAAATCGAACAGGCGCTTGATCAGCTTCCAGCCGGGCGGGCCCTCGAACCATTTGGCCTTGGCCTCCACATCGGCGAAGGCCTGGAACACGCGCGCAGGGCGCGCGTCATAGACGCGGGTGAGCGTGAAGCTGCCATGGACGACAGAACGGTTCATGATCTGGGTTTCCTCATAAGTGGCGCAACTTTTTTCCGTTTGGCTCATGGCTCCTGCTCCGGTTTGGTGTCATCGAGAAATGCGCCCAGCCGGTCCAGATTGCGTTCCCACATCTGGCGGCGTTCGGCGATCCAGCGTTCGGCCTGAGAGAGGGACTGAGCCTCGATGCGGCAGGTACGCACCCGCCCCACCTTCTGGCTTTTGACCAAGCCGGAATCCTCCAGAACCTTGAGATGCAGCATCACAGCGGGTAGCGACATGGGCAGCGGTTTGGCCAGTTCGCTGACGCTGGCGGGGCCCTTGGTCAACCGTTCCACGATGGAACGCCGGGCCGGGTCCGCCAGGGCCTGGAAGGTCAAATCCAGTGGAGTTTTATAGTTAAGCATATACTTAAGTATCAGATCAAGCCCGTGCCCGTCAAGACCAATCCAAACCGGTGTTTCCATTTGGCAATCTTGAGCTTTCGCCTTCAAAAGCGCATTGCGCGTGACCCCGGGACAGGGCTAATTGGCGCGCGAATTCCCATAGATACCTAGGCGAGGATTGGCGTTGAGTGACATCTTCCGCGAAGTCGAAGAGGACGTTCGCAAAGAAAAGCTGGAAAAATTCTGGAAAGCCTATGGCGATTACATCATCGCCTTGGTGGCCCTGGTCATTTTGGGCATCGCCGGTTTCGAACTCTGGCAACGCTACGAGGCCAATCAGCGCAACAAGGCGGCTATCGCCTTCTCGGCCGCGCAGCGCATCACCGATCCCAGGCGCGCCGCCGATACCTTCGCCGATCTGGCCAAGACCGCTCCCACCGGCTACCGCCTTTTGGCGCGAGTGGAACAGGCGGACGGCATGCTGGCCAGCGGCCAGCGCGAAACCGCGGTGGCGCTCTACAAGGAAATCGCCAGCGAAGACAAAGGCGGCATTGGTGCGGTGGCGCGGTTGCGCGCGGGCTGGGCGATTGTGGACACCACAAGCCGCGCCGAGCTTCAGACCCTGCTCGCTCCGCTCGAGACGCCGTCCAGCGCCTGGAAGCCGATGGCCGACGAAATCCTCGCCTATAGCGACTATCGCAACCACGACCTGGCCAAGGCAACGCAGGAATTCGATGCGCTGTCCAACGATCCCACCACGCCGGGCGCGCTCAAATCCCGCGCCCGCGCCATGGCCGCCTTCCTGAAACAGGGCGGCGAGAAGAATTTCGGCGCCGTCCCCGCGTCCGCGCACACGCCCCTGGCGGGAGCAACCCCGCCGCCTGCCGGAGCGCCCACCCAGCCATGATGCTTTCTTTCAAGCGCTTGCGTTTGGGCTGCGCGCTCGCCGCTGCCTTGCTGCTGGCCGGCTGCGACACGCTCCAGAATATGGGCGATACGATGGGCGACTGGTTCACGTCCTCCAACAAATCCAAGCTCAAGGGCGAACGCATTCCGCTCAACGCGCTGGATGAAGCGCTGAGGCCCGATCCCGCGCTCCAGGCCACGCCCTTGATGCTGCCGCCACCTTATCGCGACACCGAATGGTCTCAGCCGGGCGGCGTTGCCTCCAACGCCATGTACCATCTGGAAGCGAATGGACATTTGCGCCAATTGTGGGAGGCCGATGCTGGCAAAGGTTCGGATGGCCAGTCCCGCCTCACCGCGTCACCGGTAATCGGCGGCGGGCGCATCTTCACGCTGGATTCCCAGGCCCATGTCTATGCTTTCGACGCCAATAGCGGCCAGGAAACCTGGGACAAGCGGCTGGCGCCCAAGAACGGCACCGACATGCCCACGCTATGGGGCCTTTTGGGCAAGCCCAACACCATCGAACCGGTGTCCGGCATGGGCGGGGGAATCGCCTTTGACGCAGGGAAAATCTTCGCCACATCGGGCTTCGGTGTCCTGGTCTGCATGGACGGGGCCACCGGGCGCGAGATCTGGCGGCACGACATGGGCGTGCCGATTGTCAACGCGCCGGTGGTCAATGGCGGGCGGATTTTCTTCTCCACCGACAACAATCATTTCTATGCCCTGGCCGAAACCGACGGGCGCATCCTTTGGGATCAGCAGGGCGTAGCGGAATCGGCGGGTATTCTCGCCTCCACCAGCGCCGCCGTCTCCGGCCAGTTCGTGATCGCGCCCTATACCTCGGGCGAGCTTTACGCCATGCGGGTGCAGAACGGTCAGCAGGCCTGGAACGATGTCCTCTCCCATTCCGGCGTGGTAACCGCGCTGTCCGAGCTGGACGACATCGCCGCGCGTCCCGTGATCGACCGCGATCTTGTGTTCGCCATCAGCCATTCCGGCGTGATGGCGGCGATCTCGCTGGCCTCGGGCGAACGCGCCTGGACGCGCGAGATTGGCGGCACCCAGACGCCTTGGGCCGCCGGCGACTATGTCTATGTGGTGACCGGCGATGAGCTGGTGCTCTGCCTCAGCCGCAAGGAAGGCCGGGTGCGCTGGGTCCATCAGATGCCGCAATTCCAGAATCCCGACGAGAAAGCCCGCCCCATCAACTGGTCTGGCCCAGTGCTCGCCTCCAACAAGCTGATCCTGCTCTCGTCCGATGGTTTTGCCGAAGCGATCTCACCCTATAACGGCCAGCTTCTGGGCCGGGTGGAGATTCCCGGCGGCACCAGTATCGCGCCGGTGGTGGCTAACGATACGCTTTACATCTACACCAACGACGCCCAACTGGTGGCTTTGAGATAGAGATGAGCGATGTCGTTTACCCTCGCCATCGTGGGACGCCCAAACGTCGGCAAGTCCAGCCTCTTTAACCGCATCGCCGGGCGGCGCGTTGCCATCGTCCACGACACGCCGGGCGTGACCCGCGACCGCAAAGTGACAGATGCGGTGTTTCATGGCCTTGCGCTTCGCCTGATCGACACCGCGGGCTTCGAGGATTCCGGCAGCGCCGAAAGCCTCAGCGCCCGCATGACCGGCCAGTCCTTGGCGGCGATCGAGGAAGCCGATGCCGTCCTGTTCGTGATCGACGCGCGCGCCGGCGTCACCACGGGGGATGAGATCATCGCCCAGGCGCTGCATCGCGCCGGGAAGAAAGTGATCCTGGCCGCCAACAAATGCGAAGGCCGCATCGATCCCGCTTCGCTCAGCGGCGTGTTCGATCTTGGCTTCGGCGAGCCGCTCAAACTGTCGGCCGAACATGCGCTGGGGATGGAAGAAGTCGCGGACGCTTTGGAAGCGCTGGCGCCCCGTGCTGTGTTTCCGGAGGAAGAAGAACCCGAAACAGCCGAGAGCGAGGAAGAAGACGCCGATTTCGACTATCGTTCGCGGCCGCTCAAGCTCGCCTTGGTGGGGCGGCCCAATGTGGGCAAGTCCAGCCTGTTCAATCAATTTCTGGGCGAAGCGCGCTCCCTCACCGGGCCGGAAGCGGGTCTCACCCGCGACGCCATCGCCGCGCCTTGGAGAATAGAAGACCGCGAGGTTCTGCTCCATGACACGGCGGGGCTGCGAAAAAGGGCGCGGGTGGCCGGCGAAACGCTGGAAGAAATGTCGGTGGCGTCGGCGCTTACCGCCATCCGCTTCGCTGATTGCGTGATCGTGGTCATGGACGCCGCCCAGCCTTTCGAGAAGCAGGATCTCGCCATCGCCGACCTGATCGCGCGGGAAGGCCGCGCCATCGTCTTCGCGGTCAACAAATGGGACATGCAGGAGAACAAGCAGGGCGCCATTTCCGAACTGCGCGAGATGCTCGACCGGCTGTTGCCCCAGGTGGCGGGCGCGGAGTTGGTGGCGATCTCGGCCAGGACCGGCCAGGGGATCGACCGCCTGCCCGCCGCCATCATGGCTGCAGACCGCGCCTGGAACACCAGGACGCCCACTGCGGCGCTCAACCGCTTCCTGGAAGCGGCGCTGCTCCGTCATGCCCCGCCCGCGATCAGGGGGCGGCGGGTGCGCATTCGCTACATGAGCCAGCTCAAGACCCGGCCGCCCACATTTGCCTTGTTCGGCAACCAGCTGGATCATTTGCCGGAGGATTATCAGCGCTATCTGACGAACGGATTGCGCGAGAATTTCGGTCTCAAGGGCACGCCGCTGCGCCTTGTGATGCGCAATACCCGAAATCCTTATGACCCGAAAAACTAACGCTTGAAATTTACAAGCTCGCCCTGACGATCATTTTCCGGCGACAGCAATTCCACGATCAGGGACGCGATCTCTTCCGGACGCGGCAAAGTAGAAGGATCTTCGCCTGGCATCGCCTTGGCGCGCATCATGGTGCGCACGGGGCCGGGATTGATCACATTCACCCGGACATTGGTGCCGGTGCATTCCTGGGCATAGGTGAAGGCCAGGGATTCCAGCGCCGCCTTGCTCATGGCATAGCCGCCCCAGAAGGGCGTGTGGCGCTGGGCGGCGGCGGAGCTTACGAACAAGGCGCGGCCGGCATCCGACATTTTCAACAAGGGATCGAGCGAGCGAATCAACCGCCAATTGGTGGTGACGTTAAGCTCCATCAGCTCCTGGAACACTTTGGGCTCCAGATGGGTGAGCGGCGTGAGCACGCCCAAGGTCCCGGCATTGCCCAGAAGCATGTCCAGCTTCTTCCAGCGCTCGAAGATGGAGGCGCCCAACCGGTCTATCGCCGCGAAATCCTTGAGATTGAGCGGCACCAGGGTGGCGCTGCCGCCGGCCTTTTGCACAGCGTCGTCGGTTTCCTCCAGCCCGCCCACTGTGCGGGCGACGCAGATCACGTGCGCGCCTTCCGCGCCCAGCGCGATGGCGGCAGCACGGCCAATGCCGCGCGAAGCGCCGGTCACGAGCGCGATGCGCCCTTTGAGCTTCTGTGTCATGGGATCAAGCTACGTCGGCGAGCAGCGAAAGCTGGCGGTCGCGTGCGCCGCCGGAGATATCGGTGAGCTCAATCGGGTATTCGCCCGAGAAACAGGCGTCGCAAAAACTGGGCGCGCTGGCATCGCGAGCCGGCACTTCCATGGCGCGATAGAGCCCGTTCATGGTGATGAAGGCCAAACTGTCGGCGCCAATGAAGCGGCGCATGCCTTCCACATCCATGCGGTGGGCGAGCAGATCGTCGGTATTGGGCGTGTCCACGCCATAGAAGCAGGAATGGGTGGTGGGCGGACTGGCAACCCGGAAATGCACTTCGGTGGCGCCGGCGTCGCGCACCATCTCCACGATCTTCTTGGAGGTGGTGCCGCGTACGATGGAATCATCGACCAGAATGACTTTCTTGCCTTTGAGTTTGGCGCGGTTGGGATTGTGCTTCAGGCGCACGCCCAGATGGCGGATGCGGTCGGACGGCTCGATGAAGGTGCGGCCCACATAATGGTTGCGGATGATGCCCAGCTCGAAGGGAATGCCGGCTTCGTTGGCGAAACCCAACGCCGCGGGCACGCCGGAATCCGGTACCGGGATCACCATGTCGGCGCCGACCGGCGCTTCCTGGGCCAGCACATTGCCGATGCGTTTGCGGGCCTCATAAACATTGCGGCCTTCCATCATGGAATCGGGCCGCGCGAAATAGATGTATTCGAAGACGCAGAAGCGGCTCTTCTGCGGGCGGAAGGGGAAATGGCTTTCGATGCCGTCCTTGGTGATCACCACCATCTCGCCCGGCTTGATGTCGCGCACGAATTCCGCGCCGATGATGTCGAGCGCGCAGCTTTCCGAGGACAGGATCGGCGCACCTTCCAGCATGCCCAGCACCAGGGGGCGCACGCCGAAGGGATCGCGCACGCCGATCAGCTTTTTGGATGTGAGCGCGACCAGCGAATAGGCGCCTTCCACCCGGCGCAGCGCATCGATCAGCTTGTCGACAATGCGCACGGCAGGGCTGCGTGCGGCCAAGTGAACGATGGTCTCGGTGTCGGAGGTGGATTGGAAGATCGCGCCCTGCGCCACCAATTCGGTGCGCAGCGCATGCGCGTTGGTAAGATTGCCGTTATGGGCGACAGCGATGCCGCCGCCGGTGAGATCGGCGAAAATCGGCTGGATGTTGCGGGCGAAAGAACCGCCGGTGGTCGAATAGCGCACATGGCCGACCGCGAAACTGCCCTTGAGGTTGCACGCGGCGTTGGAATTGCGTCCGAACGCGTCGCCCACCAGGCCCAGATGGCGCTCGGCGATGAACTGGCCATTGTCATAAGTGACGATGCCGGCCGCTTCCTGGCCACGATGCTGAAGGGCGTGAAGCCCCAGCACACTCAAGGCGCCCGCATCAGCATGATTGAAAATACCGAAAACGCCGCATTCCTCATGCAGCGTATCCGCGTCCAGCATATGGTCTTTCTCTATGTCCTGGCCGGTCATGGCTTGCCGCTTCCGCCGTTTCCCGTCGCCTCTACGAGGCTGTCTAGCGCGCGCCGGTCCTTGGCGCCATATCCTTTCTCGCTTCGCTGAGCCGATATGTTTTTGTGTGACATAGGGTCCTCAGGAACCTGGGTATTTTCCCCGGCATTTTCAACCTTAACAGGCCCTTCATTGCGCTGGATCAGGTCGCCCAATTCGTCGCGGGGATGGACCCCGAAATCATTGTGGCCGTAATTGGGAACCAGCGAGCGCAGCACCTCCGCGGTCTTCTGCATCAAGGGCAAGGAGCGGGCATGGGTGAATGAGGCGGGATGGTCGTGCGCCGGCACGTAACGGATGAACCCGATATAGACCAACCCCACGGTCACCAAGCCCCGCACCACGCCGAAAGCGACACCCAGCACCCGGTCGAGCGGGCCCAGCGCCGAGCTTCTCACCGAATTCGAGATGCGGCGGCTGAGAAAGGCCAGCGGAATATACACCGCCAGGAACACGGCCGCGTAGGCCGCCGTAATCGCCAGCCATTGCGTGGCGATGTGCTGATGCATCCAGGGGAACAGCCAGGGCCCGAAATAGAGCGCGGCGAAAACCGCAGCCACTACGGCGAAAATCGCCAGCGTCTCGTGCAGGAAACCGCGCCAGGCCGCGTAAAATGTCGAGACCGCCAGCACCAGTCCGACCAGTATGTCGACGAAGGTGAGATTCATGATTCTATTCTAGCATGTTTCACGCGCGGCTCGGGCGCGAAGGCCAGAAGATCGGCGACGCTGGCAATCTCGGTTAATTTCAGCCCTGCCCCTTCCGCCTTGGTGCCTTTGGGGATGAAAGCCTGCTTGAATCCCAGCTTGGCGGCTTCTTTCAGCCGCGCTTCGGCTTGCGGCACGGGACGGATATCGCCGGATAGCGAAATCTCGCCGAAAAATACACTGTCCCGCGGTAAGGGCCGGGCGCCAAAGGATGAAATCAGAGCAGCCGCGGCGGCCAGATCGCAGGCCGGCTCCGAGATTTTCAATCCGCCGGCGATATTGAGATAGACATCCGAGCCCGAGACCCCCACGCCCGCACGCGCATCCAACACCGCCAGGATCATGGCAAGCCGGCCCGTGTCCCAGCCTACCACGGCGCGGCGCGGCGTGCCGTAACCAGCGGTCGCCACCAATGCCTGGATCTCGCAGAGCAGCGGCCTGGTTCCTTCCAGCCCCGCGAACACCGCGGTGCCCGGCGCGCCGGAATCGCGGTCGCCCAGGAACAAAGCGGAGGGATTGGCCACTTCCGCGAGGCCCCTGCCCGTCATCTCGAACACACCGATTTCGTCGGTGGGGCCGAAACGGTTCTTCACCGCACGCAAGACGCGAAAATGATGGCCGCGCTCGCCTTCAAAATAGAGCACCGCATCCACCAGATGCTCGACCGCCTTGGGGCCGGCGATCTGTCCGTCCTTGGTGACATGACCGACCAGGATCAACGCCGCGCCCGAGGCCTTGGCATACCGCACCAGGTCGAAGCTGGCGGTGCGCACCTGGGCGATGGTGCCGGGAGCGGCATCCAGCGCGCCGGTCCACAAGGTCTGGATGGAATCGATGGCGACGATGCCGGGCGGTTTGCCCGATTCCAGGGTGGCGAGAATGTCCTCGACATTGGTGGCGGCGCCCAATCCCAGCGGCGCTTCGCTCAGCCCCGTGCGGGCGCCCCGCATGCGCACTTGGGCCATCGCCTCTTCGCCGGAGATATAGACCGCCTGCCCGCCTTTCCTCGCATATTCGCCCAAGGCTTGCAGGATCAGGGTGGATTTGCCGATGCCCGGGTCGCCGCCCACCAGCAATGCCGAGCCTGGCACCAAGCCGCCGCCGCACACCCGGTCGAATTCGGCGATCCCGGTGACGCGGCGCGCCGGCGGCGCGTCTTCGCTTTTAAGATCTTCCAGCGCGAATTTGCGCCCCTTCATCCGGCGGGTGGCACTCCCGCCGATGGGGGGTGCCGCGCCTTCTTCCGTGATGGTGTTCCAGCCGCCGCAAGCTTCGCACTTGCCCGCCCATTTGGACGAGGACGCGCCGCAAGATTGGCAGACGAAGCTGTTGGAGGATTTGGCCATGATTCGACTTTATCACAGCGGTCAAGGGAGCGGCGCGAACCAATCGATCGCCGCGCCATGGGCATCCGTATAAGCCTGTGGAAACCCGTTCAGGGACAAGAAAAACCGCCCCCAGGGGCGGGCCGGCAGGTCGGCCACCTGGAACAGATTGGCGCTTTCGTTGCTCACCCATTGCGCGCCGATCTGCTTCACGCTTTCCGCAAAGGCATCGCGGTCGGCGGCCTCGCGCACATAGGCGAGCACCGCCGTATGGAACACGACCAAAGTTGCGTCTTTGGGCGCTTGAGCCGCCAGCGCTTTTACATCGCAGCGTAGATCACCTTTCACCACGCGCGGCGGATCGCGGCGCGCGACCGCAATCGCCTCTCCCAAAAGCCGGGCGCGCTCGCCTTCGCCCGGCCAGACCAAGGCTTGCAGCCAGCGCACATCCTCGTCGTTGGCCAGGTTCAACGGATTGAGGTCCAGCCCCGCGCGCCAGATCACCTCGACATTCTTTTTCGGCAGCGGCGTCGCGCCATTGGCCGTGCACCGAAAAAGCGTCGCACCCGCTTCGCCGTTCGTCGGGCCGACGAAATGATCGCCATAGTCATAAGCATATCTGTCCGGCAACAGGCACAGTCCCGCCGATGCGCCCACCTCCAAAAGCGCCAGCGGTTGCGGCAGCAAAGCCAGCAGGGGAAGCAGCGTGGCGCAGCGCGCCGGTTCGTTGGTCTGGGTGCGCCTTGTCATGGTGATGGCGAAGGCTTCGTCCCAATGCGCTTCCGCCAAAGCACGGAAATGCGGCCAGTCGCGCGCAACGCCGCACAGATAATTCACCGCCGCCAGAAACAGATTGGGCTGCTGCTTTTCCAGCGGCAACTCCGCCAATTTGGCGAGGAGCACGGTGTCGACGGCGATGCCACGGCAGATTTCAGCGTATAGGGGCGAACGCGTGGCGGCTTCCTGGTCGGCGAAGGTCGAATAAATCTCAGACAGACGGGATATGCCTTCGCCGCTCACTTCGCCTACGCTTTCACCGCCATCTTGATGGGCCCTTCAGCGCGGCCATGGATGAATTGCTCGACATAGGGATTGCCGCTTCGATCGATTTCGCCGGTCGGCCCCTGCCAGATGATCTTGCCCTGATAAAGCATGGCGATATGGTCGGAGATTTTGCGGGCGCTCACCATGTCATGAGTGATGGAGAGCGCGGTCGCGC
>DATBAP010000019.1:0-27097 GCA_036271455.1 Rhizomicrobium sp. | reverse complement strand
CCGGTGGGATTGTAGATGGCGGTGACGATGCCCACCACTTCGCCGTCCCGATTGACCAAGGGTCCGCCGGAATTGCCGGGATTCACCGCTGCCGTGAATTGAATCAGGTTTTTCAAGGCCGGCGTATCCTTGTCTTCCGGGTCGTCGAATTCGCGCTTGAGGCCGGCGACCACGCCGGAAGAGACCGAGGGTCCGATACCGAACGGAAAGCCCACCGCCACCACCGTGTCGCCGGGATAAAGGCCGGCGGTCGAGGCCAGGGTCGCGGGCTTGAGATCGTCGGGGCTGGTCTTGGCCCGGATCACCGCCAGGTCGTTCTCGGGTTGGACATTGACCACTTCGGCGTCCGACTTGCTGCCGTCGAAGAAGGTGATCACCCAGCGGTCGGTGGAATGGATCACATGCAGATTGGTGAGGATGTCGCCCTTGTCGTCGATCACCACGCCCGAACCGGTGGAGTCGGGACGGTCGTCATCCTTGGCGTCGGCCGTCTTGGGCGGCGGGGGTTTTGCGGATGACGGCTTGGCGTGGTTCTTCTTTTCCTCGGCTGATTCTGCCTTGGCCGCTGCGGCGGCATGTTCCGGCGACAGATAACCGTCTACCCGCACTACGGATGGTCCAACGATGGCGGCGGCCACCGTAGTCTTGGCCGGCGGCGGCTGCGTATGATCCATGGTATATTTTACGGCGTTGTCGATATCCCATTGCGTGAGCGCGACAGGCGCGGGATAGGCGAGGCGCCAGCCGGCGATCAATCCCAACGTGATCAAAATCGCCAGGCTGGCGGGAACGGCCCGGTCATGCCGGACCGTGAAAGCCTTGATTTTCCGCCAAAGCTGCGCCGTGAGCGACGGACCCTGTTCGACATCGTCAAAGGCAAAAGGGACAAAGCGATCCTCGCCCTGACGCGACGATACTGAGCGCCGCCTTGTTGCGCGGCCGTAAAGCGGCTTTCGCTTCATACCGGGACCACCGATAGATCGCTGGCCTAAAGCCTACGCCAGCGGCGCGCGAAACGAAAGAAAAGAAGGCGCGCCCAATCTTTCTTTACAAAGCGCGCCCGGGGCATGGCGCATCCGAGCACCCTCACGATTAGCAAGGATTTCCGTGTAGCTCACGGTTTCGGCGTCATCGCGATGCATGCAAACCGAAAAGGCCCCGCGGTCCGGCTGATGTGAGCGATGCAGCCGGCGCAATTGCGATATGGTTCCGGGCGACCGGTTGGCGATCTTTGCCCGCGCCTTTGCCACGCCAGCTTCGTCGAGGCCCGAAGAAAACCAATGAGACCGGGTCCAACTCTCTTGCGACAGGTTGAGACAATTTCCGTCCCATCGCCATTCCTGAAGCCGCTGCTCGGACAGGGAAATCGCAATCAGCCGGAAAGGATTGATGTGCTCGAGCGGCAGGGAGGCGAACAATTTGGCCGCGCGTTCGATTTTTTCCGCCGCCAGCAGATGCGGCACCACGATCCCGCGGCTGACGCGCGCATTTTTGTTCTGCTTGTGGGCGTGCCAATTGATCAGCGCCAGCGCCAATCCCCGGTGATTGATGCCGATCCAGGTTCCGCCGCCGGGCTCGCTGGGATGAAGTGAAAAATGCCGGCCGGTTCTTTGCTTGCGCGGCTTTTCTCCCTGGACGCGCGATTTCTTTTCGTCCCGGTTCATCGCCAGCGCGAAGCCCGTCTCCATGGGCAGGAACGATATCGTGCACATGCTGATGGCTAATCGGCGAGCGGATAGCAGGCGCTGCGCGCCTGATATTTGCGCCATTCTTCCCGAATGAGCGCGATGGTGGCCGGGCGATGGCCCAGCTTGCGATTGGCGGCGCCGATCGCGAACACCAGATCCCATTGCTCAAACAGCGTGGCGTAAGCGCGGAACACCGAATTGCGCGCGTCATAAATGCTGGTGGCCTCGGACGAGGCGCCGTTCAATTCCACGATCTTGAAATTTTCGCCATTCCGGATATCGGCTTCAGAGGGATAGCGCACATCGTAACGGCCGATGAAGAAACCGGGCACCTTGCGGGAGATCTCGTCGATGCGCGCTTCCAGCTTTTGGCTCCACAAATGCATGCCGTCGCGGAAAATGCAGCCCTGGCAATGATTGCCGGCTTCCACCAGCTTCAGGGTCTGGCCCGGGGGCAGCACCGTGGTGCTAATGGCGTGGTGGCGTTGCAGATAGGTTTTGGCCATGATCGCGGCGCGCGCATCGGCCCGTACCAATTCCTCCACTGTCCGCACGCCGTCGCCCGTGATGACGGGAAAAATCTTCTCGGTGATGGCGAAGATGCGGCCATGTTCCTCGTGTGGGAAGCGGTAATAGAAAATCCCCGCCTCGCAAGGACCGGGCGCATATTCCTGCGCCACCACATCCTCGGTAACCTGGTCCAGATAGTCGCGGGCATCGTCCCAGGCCCTGACCAGCCTGAAGCCGCTGCCGCGCTGCGCCACGTCCGGTTTCAATACCAGGGGCAGTTCAAGCCGCTGCTCCACGCATATTTCCTGCAGCCGCTCCATCCTGGCGGGGATGGACGCCTTGATCAGGCCCGAGCGGGCGGTGAGTTCGGCCGACGTCCTGGACAATTGCTGGAGGGTGGAGATTTTGGATTCTCCCACCAGCCCGCCGGTATACATGCCGGGATTGGCGATGGTGGGCAGATTGAAGCCGCCATATTTGAGGCCCAGACGGAGATAGTTGAGCAGGATCGGGAAATAGAAGAGGCGGGTCGGCCAGAATTCCCATTTCAGCCAGCGCTGCATCGCCGGATCGCGGAAAAAAGCGCGGGCATTTTTCCGCCGCAAGAACAGTAGAGCGCCCGCCGCACACGCGAGAGCCATTGCCGACAGCACCATGTGGTCGTACACGGCCCAATCCAAGGTCTTGGCGCCGATCAATTTGGCCATGGCGAAAACGGGCGACCAGAGAAGCCCGATCCATCCGCCGCTGGCCGCCGCGCCCAGAAATTTTGCCAGCGCGATCAACAGGCCGACCCAGACCAGGCCGATCAGCCCGGTGGCGATGGCAAAATAGGAAAATGGCATCGCCAAGGTGCCGGCCAGAAGGTAGGTGGGAAGCCTGAGGCCGGGGACGAAACGCACCACCAAGAGGACGAGGGGGCCGCGCTTCTTCAGCCACGCTTCGCTTCTGGCCAATTGCTCCTCATTGATGCGCCGCTTCACCCAGGCGCGGCCCAGCAAGGGACGGCCGAAATAGCGCGCCAGGGCATAGAGCCCCATATCGCCCAGCCAGATTCCCAGAAAACAAGCCGCGAATACCAGGGGCGTCGCCATCAATCCTGTTGCCGTCATGGTGGCTCCGCCCAGCATGGCGGCGTCTTCCGAAACAAAGGTCATGAAGAAGAGGGATCCCGCCTTGGCCAACTCGATGCTGATGGACATTGCGGTCATGTGATGTTCAGGCCGATGCGCTTTGTCTTAGGTATCGAAGGGTCGAAGGCGCCATCCCGAAATTCTGCGGCAGGGGAATTTTCCTGAGCCGGCAGATCAGCGCGATCAGCGCGTAGTGATGCATGGCGTGAGACACCGCATACATCACTTCCCGCCCGAAGGTGGAAGAGGCGGAAGACGAGGCGGAATCATTGTAGGATACCTGACAGCGCGCCTCGATCACCCGTTCGAGCTGCGCCGGACTGAGGAAGCGGGTGGCGTGGCGGAAATCGCGGGTGAGCGACAGCGCCAGCAGCCGCTCATTTTCCAAGGCACCATCCCGGGCGCGGCTGTCGTAATCGATGCCGGGCTGCTGCACCGCTTCGAACATCAATTGGAAATGCTCCAGGCTGTGACGGTAATGCGCGCCGATGGAAGCGTCGGCGGCTTCGGGAATCTTGCCTGCATATTGGCCATCGGAAAGAGACTGCAGCAGGCGTTCGCCCTGCGCCAATACCTCGTCCAAGGATGCCAAAAGCAGATTGGCGTTTGTCATGCGGTCCCCGGCCGTTTCCCTGAAAGCGGCATTTTGAATAATGCCCGTCTGTGGCTTGGCCGAATAGTGGGAACTCCGGCCCGGCGGCACAAGGGATAAAGAACAAATCAACAACTTAATGGTCCCCGACTTGCGTCAAGGGAACGCGGAACCGGCCCGGAGGCTGCACTGCGAAACAGATATGGAATCCGCCAGGCCATCCCACGCGAGCCGCCCGATGGCATATGCGGGCTTCTGATCTCGCAGCTTGTGGCACCGGCATGGCTCACCGTGGCGCGCACCGGATTCCCGTGCCCGCTGATCTTGGCGAGGATCCGGCGGCACTCGCCTTCTGGCTTTCCATGATGAGCGGCACGTCCGCGGCCAGCTTGATGAGCTATGCGTCGATTTCTTTTGATCTCGTCCGCGCGGAGTTGATGACGTTCGCGGTGGCGGCGCAGCTTTGCTCCTTGCCGTTCTTCATACTTGGCCATCGCCGCCAACGCGCGCGGTTGATGCATACATAAGGCGTGGTCCGCGCCTCGCCATCGGACATTATTCATGCGAAGATCGCCGCCGGGCAGGGAAATTTTACATGTGTAAACTCTGCCGGAGATTCGCCATGAGCACATTCAAGCTTTTGATCAATGGCCGTCTGGAAGATGGCGACTCCCAAATGGACGTGATCAATCCGGCGACCGAGGAAGTTTTGGCGGTGGCTCCGCGCGCCTCCAAAGCGCAATTGGAAAAAGCCGTCGCCGCGGCCAAGGCCGCCTTTCCGGCCTGGAGCGCCACGCCGCTGACCGAACGAAGGAAAGCATTGCAAGCGGTCGCCCAGATCGTTCAGGCCAACGCCAATGAATTGGGCCGCCTCCTCACCCAGGAACAGGGCAAACCCCTGGCCGACGCCACCGGCGAGGCCTTTGGCCTTGCCGCTATGTTCCATTATTTTTCCCAGTTCGATCTTCCCACCAAAGTGATCGAGGACGATTCCTCGCGCAAAGTCGAATTGCGCAGGAAGCCTCTGGGCGTGGTAGCATTGATCGTGCCGTGGAATTTCCCGCTGATCATCGTGGGTTCGAAAGTCCCGCCCGCGCTTCTGGCGGGCAACACGGTGGTGTTGAAGCCCGCCCCCACTACGCCGCTTTCCACCTTGCGCTTTGCCGAACTGATCAAGGATGCACTGCCGCCGGGCGTTTTGAATGTGATCACCGATGCCAATGATCTGGGCGGCGAACTCACCAAGCATCCCGCCGTGCGCAAGATTTCCTTTACCGGATCGTCCGCCACCGGCAAGAAAGTGATGAGCAGCGCCGCCGAGACTATCAAGCGCATTACATTGGAACTGGGCGGCAATGATGCGGGTATCGTGCTCGACGATGCCGATCCTAAGAAGGCGGCACAGGGGATTTTCCAGGGCGCCTTCCGCAATTCGGGCCAGGTTTGCGTCGCCATGAAACGGCTCTATGTGCACGAATCCATCCATGACCGGATGTGCGAGGAGTTGGTCTCGCTCGCCAACGAGGCGGTGGTGGGCGACGGGCTGGAGCAGGGAACCCAATTCGGGCCACTGCAAAACCGCATGCAGTTCGAGAAAGTGAAGACCATCATTGCGGACGCCGGCAAGCACGGCAAAGTCCTGAGCGGCGGCGGGGTGCCGGAGAAAGGCTTCTTCATCCGGCCCACCATCGTGCGCGACATCGCCGATGGTACGCGGCTGGTGGATGAGGAACAGTTCGGACCGGTCTTGCCGGTGATCAAATATTCCGATCCCGAGGATGCCTTGGCCCGCGCCAATGCCTCGCCCTATGGGCTGGGTGCATCAGTCTGGTCGTCCAATCCCGCGCGCGCCCAGGCGCTGGCCGAGCGCATGGACGCAGGCACCGTGTGGATCAACAAGCACAGTGAACTCGCGCCCAACATCCCGTTCGGGGGCGCCAAGGAATCAGGCATCGGTGCCGAGATGGGCGAAGACAGCATCAACGAATACACGCAATTGCAAGTGATCAATGCCGCGCGCTGAGCGGCGAAAACGAAGGGCCGTCATGATGTGGAAAGTTGCTTTGTTCGCCGCTGCTCTGATCATCGCCACCGGCGCCAATGCGGCGGCGCCGCGCGACGATCTTCTGGTCACGTCCGGCTGGCTCGCCTCCCATGCCGGCGACAAGGATCTGGTGATCCTGCATGTGGGAAGCGACGCGGGATATCAAGCCGGTCATATTCCCGGCGCGCGCCTGGTGAAGGATAATCTGTCGGTCAACACGCCGGAAGGTCTCACCATGGAAGTGCCGCCGGCGGATGTGCTGCGCGAGAAAATGGAAGCGCTGGGCATCTCCGACAATTCCCATATCGTCGTCTATAACGAGAATGGCGAATTCCAGCGCGGCACGCGGGTGATGCTTTCGCTCGACGCGGCTGGATTTGGCGACCGTTCCATGCTGCTGGATGGCGGGCTTGCGGAATGGAAGAAGGAGGGCCATGCCGTTGCCACCGACGCCGCGCAGGTCACACCCGGCCATCTTTCGCCGCTCAAGATGCAGCCTATCGTGGTGGACGCGAACTTCGTGCAATCGCACATGAAGGCGTCCGATTATGACCTCATCGACGCACGTGAGGCCATGTTCTATGGCGGGCTGGTGGCCAAGCTCGACGGCGATGGCCATATCCCCGGCGCCAAAAGTCTGCCCTATACCAGCGTGATGAACAGTGACGGCAAGCTCAAAACGCCGGAGGAGTTGCGCCAGATGTTCACCAGTGCGGGCTACAAGCCGGGCGATCATGTGATCGCCTATTGCCAGGTGGGTGGGCAATCCAGCGCCGTGATGTTCGCCGGCCGCACCCTGGGCCTGCATATGCAGCTCTATGACGGGTCATTCCAGGACTGGTCCAAGCGCCATTTGCCGATCGAAACCTCCAGCGCGCCGGACAAATGAGAAATCTGGGACCCGCGTTTCTTTTCACCGCCGCGCTTGCACTCGTAAGCCCGGCCCATGCCGCCGATCCGCGTGACGCGTTGATGGTAACGCCGGCTTGGCTCACCCAACACGCCGCCGACAAGGATCTGATCATCCTCCATGCCGGCAATGCGGCGGGTTTTCAGGCGGGACATATTCCCGGCGCCCATCTGGCCGACCTGGACCAGATTTCCGTGAGCGATCCGCAGGGCCTTTCCACCGAACTGCCTTCGCCGGAAATTCTGCATCAACAATTGGAGGCGCTGGGCATTTCGGATAATTCGCGCGTGGTGGTCTATTCGGATTCCGAGACCATTCCCCGCGCCACCCGCATCCTGCTCACCTTGGATGCCGCCGGCTTCGGCAAGCGCTCATACCTTTTGGATGGCGGCTTGAAGGAATGGAAAGCGGAAAACCATGCCGTCACGACAGATAGCCCGCCGGTCGCACCGGGTCATTTGAAACAGCTCAAGCTTGATCCCGCTATTGTGAGCGCCGATTTCGTCCGGGCGCATTTGAAGACGCGGGGCTATGCCGTGATCGACGGCCGCGCCGCCGATTTCTATTCCGGCGAACAGGCGAGCATGGGCGGCAAGGGTCACTTGCCCGGGGCCGGGAACATTCCCTTCACCACCGTGACCGGGCCCGACGGCAAGCTGAAATCGCGGGAAGAATTGCGCCAGATGTTCACCAGTGCCGGCTACAAGCCGGGCGATCATGTGATCGCCTATTGCCATATCGGCATCCAGGCCACGGCCGTGGTGTTCGCGGCGCGCACTTTGGGCATTGACGCCAAACTCTATGACGGCTCGTTCCAGGATTGGGTGAAGCGCGGCCTGCCGGTCGAAACTGGAAGCAATTAAGGCCGCTGGTAGTGCCTGCTGCGCCTGACCCGCTAACCGCCGTGAAAAGTACGCCGTCCGTACAGCATGGCGACGTTGATGCGGCGGTTGAGATAACCGTTGGCGAAATCGATCCGGTCGGTTTCATGAAACAGGTCGGAATCGAACACAACTGCCCGGTTGGCGCGATGAGGAACCACGACCGGTTTGGCGCCTTCCCGGGCCATGAGCGCGCGGATGCCGGCTTCGTCCGCATTGTAGCGGTGGAATTTCCAGTCCGGCGGAGGTTTCAGGGGCCATATCATCAGGCCACCGCTTGCGGGATCACGATTGGCGTCTTCCGGCGCAATCCAGAAATTGACATTCACCGCTGCCTGGTCGGCGTGCATGGGAATGCCGGAAAGACGGCTGTCATATTTGAAGCCCCACAGCAACCGCAGGGCGTGATCGCCGATCACGCCGGGAAAGACGGTGCGCAATTCATCGGCGATCTGGGCCAGGAGCGGACAGGCAAAGCCATATTCCGGCATCGCCCCCAGATAGCCGTTCTTGTAGGGACGCCGCCACATGGTCGAGATGCGGCAGAAGCGCCTCAGCCCTTCCAGCGCCTCCTCGGTGAGGAGATTGTCGATCACCGCGATCTGCGGATTGGTTTGGCGCCATTGCTGCGCCACGTCCTCGGCGTTGGCGGGATTGACGGCGACTAAGACGCGGGCGCCGGCCTCCAGATGAAAATCATCGTCGCGAATGCCTTGCTCGGCCAGGTAAGCGCGCTGCTCTTGGTCATGGCGCTGCTTGTGGGGCGGATCATCGGGCGCATGCGGGGGACGCCCGCCATAAGCCAATTGGGCATGGCGGCGATAGCTCGTCATCCCTTCTTCCGTCTGGCCAAGTTCGGTGAGGATTTGGCTTTGGGTGATCAGGGCCGGAAGATAATCCGGATCGACGGCAAGCGACTGGTCAAGGGCCTCCAACGCATCTTTCAGGCGCTGCTGCACTTGCAGAAAGGCGGCGCGATGGTGCCAGGTCTCCGCCATGTTGGTGCCAGCCGGCATGTCGGCGAAAAGGCGCATGGCGTTCAGAAGGGTAGTGCGCTCCCGAATCGTATTGGGCTCGCCCGGAGCGATCTCCAACGCCAGGTCGAAACTTTTCAGCGCCTCGTCGAACCGCAGCAGACCCATCAGCGCGGAACCGCGGCCACGCCAGGCCCCCGCATGGCGGGGGATCAGCGCCAAGGCCTTGTCGAAGCTTTCCAGCGCTTTCTGGAAATAGCCCATGTCCCTGTACAAGGTCCCGCGATTGAGCCAGACCAGCCCGTGACCGGGATCGTGTTTGAGCGCGCGCTCATAGCTTGCAAGCGCTTCGTCTATGCGGCCCAGCTCCTGCAAAGCGGCGCCGCGATTGAGCCAAGCCTCGACAGAGTCGGGGACCAGCGCCAGGAAACGATCGAACGCGCTGACCGCCTCCGCGCGGCGCCCCAGTTCGAGCAGAGCAAAAGCGCGGTTGAACAGCGCGCTGGGAAACTCGGGCTTCTGTGCCAGCACCTGATCGAAATCGGCGAGTGCTTCCTCGCGCCGGCCTGACGATGCCAGCAGCGTGCCTCTCAGCATCAGCGCCCCTGGCTGCCGGGGCTGAAACGCCAGGGCGGCGCTTACCGTGGCAAGCGCCTCGGCGGCACGTTGCTGCTGAAACAGCGAAAGGGACAGCCGGTACTGCACCTGGAAATTGGCGGGCGTATCGGCCAATAGCCGGCGGTAGATTGTATCGGCTTCGCCAAGCCGGCCCTGGCTATGCAGCGTCAACGCCTGTTGGAAAAGGGCTTGGGGATCCATCGTGTTACACTAAACGGGCGACACGACCAGGACCGAGTTCAATCCGCCAAACGCGAAGGAATTGGAGAGCAGCGCCACGTCCTTGATCGGCTTCGGCCCATCCACCGCCAGCGGCAAGAGGCAGGCGGGATCGGAACCCTGGAAATTGCATACCTGAGGCGCCAAGCCTTCCTTGAGCGCGAGAAGGCCCACCGCCAATTCCAG
This sequence comes from Rhizomicrobium sp., assembly GCA_036271455.1. Taxonomy (GTDB): domain Bacteria; phylum Pseudomonadota; class Alphaproteobacteria; order Micropepsales; family Micropepsaceae; genus Rhizomicrobium. The sequence continues at coordinate 17,342 of DATBAP010000019.1, read as the reverse complement.
CGCGCCGGTCCCGCCCAGCAAATGACCATGCGAGGATTTGGTGGCGATGGCGACGTGATCGTCCAAGCGGTCGGCGAAGACCGAACGCAAGGCCGCCGCCTCGCTCACATCATTGAGTTCGGTGCCCGTGCCGTGGGTGCTGATCAGAAAGCGCGTATCGGCGGGAAGGCCGCTTTGCTTCAGCGCCTGGCGGATGGCTTTGGCGGCGCCCTCGGTTTTGGGTTGGGTGAGGTGATAGGCGTCGGACGAATAGCCTGCGCCCGTCACTTCGCCATAGATCACCGCCCCTCTTTTCCTGGCGGCATCGTAATCCTCCAGCACCAGCGCCGCGGCGCCTTCGGCCAGCGCCATGCCGGTCCGGTTGATGGAAAATGGCCGGCACGCGTCCTTCGCCAGCGCGCCCAACCTTTGCCATGCCAGCGTGTGGCCATAGGTGATGCTGGCTTCACTGCCGCCCGTCAGCACGGCTTTCGCGCGTCCCGCCTTGATGAGGAAGGCGGCTTCCGCGATTGCGTGAGAACTCGAGGCGCAGGCGCTGGAGATGCACCAGGCGGGCCCGGAAAAGCCGAAAGTGAGAGAGACCACGCTGGCGGCGCCGCTGCCCATGAAACGCGGCACGGTCATGGGATGCACGCGGCCCGCGCGCTGGCCATAGATGCGGAAATAGCTTTCCTCCAGGCTGGTGAGCCCGCCAGTGGAGCTGCCGAAAATGATCGCCACATCGTCGGGATCGTAACCGGCGTCGTTGAAGGAGGCGTCGGCCAGCGCCTCGGCGGAGGCGATCACCGCCAGCCGGCAGAATCGATCCAGAGTCTTGAAACCTTTGGCGTCGACCAGGCCTTGTGGTTCGCCGCAATCCTCTTCGCGAATCTGGCCGATGGGCGCTTCGGTGAAGAGGGTGGGGTCAACGCTTTCCACCTTGGTCCAGGCGATGCCCGAACGCCCCTCCTTAAGTGCTGACCAGGTCGCGCCAGCGCCTCGGCCAAGGGCCGATACACACCCCAGGCCGGTAATCACGACGCGCGTCATGCCATTTCCGTCAAAAAGCGTCCGGTCAGGTGGAGGATTGGGAAACGGCCTGGGGCGCGGCTCTGGCCTTGGTCAATATCACATCAAGGAATTGCTGAACCGTCTTGACCCCTTCGAATTCCACGGCATCGAGTTCGATGTTGCACTCATCCTCGACGGCGAACAGGATGTTGATCACGTCAAGGGACGCGATCGCCAGAGAGTCGAGGGTTGCATTCGGCACCAGGCGAGATCGATCGATGGCGGCCTCGCGCGCGATAATGGCGAGAAGTTTCTCGGAATCGATCACAGCAAAACCTTTCCACAGCCACGGGAATTCAATGGTAAGCCAGCCGGTGCTGAGGTTGCAACATATCCCGCAAAGCGCGCGGTCACATTCAGTGTTTCGTATCGCCCAACCGTCCCATCAGCCAATATGCAGTGAGCCCTGCCCATTCATGAACCGCAAGCTCGATCGTCCCCAGATGCGAGGCAAGGCTTGAGTTCCACCTGATTCCGCCCGGTCTGCCGGTGGTGAAATAGTCCGAGGGCCAAGGCAGCACGCGCCAATGAAGTCCGGCCGCGATTCCCATGGCGCGGGGCATATGGATGGCCGAGGTCACCAGCAGCCAGGTTTCGCCCGCGCGCGGCTGGGCAAGTTCTTTGGAGTAGACGAAATTCTCCCAGGTATTGCGCGAGCGGTTTTCCAGGATCAGGCGCGAAGGCGGCACGCCCAGTTGGGCGAAGATGGCGCGCGCGACGTCGGCTTCGGACATTTCTCCTTTTGCCAACGGCTCCATGCCGCCGGAAAAAATCAGCCTTGCGTGCGGATAGCGCCGGGCCAGTTCGGCCGCCGCCATCAACCGGCTTTCGCCAGCGCTCGGCCCCATCACGCCGCGCGCGGCGAAGACCGCGCCATTTTCGCCGCCCCCCAACACGATCATCCCATCGACATGAGCCGGCCATGGCGGGCGGTGAAAACGATTTTCCAGGGGCGTGGCCAGCCAATTGTCCAATGGCAGGAAAAAGACCAAAACAAATGAGAGGGCCACGGCGATGACCAAGCCTTTGCCCAGGCGTCGCCAGCGTGTTCCTTGCAGCAGCGCGCCCAGGACAAGGAGCAGCAGGAAAAAGTCGCTGGGCGTGAAAATGATGCCGGCAATGCGAGAAAGAAGTGCGAGATCCATTCAACAGCCTTTGACCGGATCGGGATTTAGCACGTCCCGGCACGGGCGTATCGAAGGTGCGGGTTTCGCCGTCAATAGGTCAGGGACAATTTTGCCCGGCGTGCCGGCACGGACTTCAGGCCGCCCAGATCGGCAAGAAAGGCGTCGAGCAGGGCCAACTCGCCGTCGCCCACCAAGCCCAAATCCACCAGCCTGCGGTAGCACAGACGCATGGCCTCCGGGACTTTGTCCGTACCGGGGGGCAGCGCGAGGCCGGCCAACGCGGCGCGGATTTTCTCGTTGTGCAGATAGCCGGGAATCTCGTCCTCGAAGTCGCGCATCAGATTGTGCTCGTTGCGCACCTGATAGACGGTCGCCTTGTGGAAGCCGATCGCCCAGCCATTCACATGGGCAATCCTCTGGGCCACGAAGCTGCGCCAGATGTCGGTCATGCGGAACGAGCAATAGTAAGGCAAATAGAGCAGCGGGAAGGCGTCCGGAAAGCTGGTCGTGTTCTGGCTGTTGAAGGGACACCAGGTTCCCGGGCCCAGCGCCACAGGCGGCTCGTCGCGGAAATCGATCGGCAGCGGCAGGATCAGACGGTAGATGGCATCGACGTCGGGGTTTTCGTTGGCGAGGCCTTGCTGAATTGGGCAATAGACTGATGCCGCGGCGGTCGTCTGCAACGGCGGCGGCGCTTCGCGTACCCGGTCGAGCGGCAGGCCGCGCGGCCAGATCGGCGCATCGGTGAAATAACCATAGACATTGACCCAGCCGGCGCCGTTGACGCGGCGGGCGGTCAGGTTCGCCGTCCGCGGCGCCCAGAACGAGTCCAGCGGGATATTGTCGTCGTCGGTGTCGATGATCGCCTCGGCGCCGGCCCGGATGGCTTCGAGATAGCCGACATTCTTCCTGGCATAATGACGGGCCGGTGCAATGCGGCCGTAAGCGAAGCCGCTATCGCGTTGGGCCTCGAGGCTGAAATAGCGCGCGCCATCCTGGACGAAATCCTTCGGGCTCTTCTCGTCGCCGATCAGAACCAGATCGACGCCGCGTGGCCGCGCCCCTTGCGCGAACTCGATCACCGCCTTGGTGGGGGCGTTGATGGTGGTGATGACAATGGCGGTCTTCGGGGCGGTTTTTGGCGCAAGCGTTTGCATGGCTTAGCTCAGGCTCGCCCGCACGCCGGCCCAGTAAAGCCGGTCGGAAGCCTCGATCGACACGTTCCGCTTCAGATTGTGGCGGGAAAAGAACTGGATGTATTTGCGCAGTTCATCGTCCGGCAGCGCCGAGATGTTGTGGTTGTAGAGGATTTCCTGCGCTTCCCAGAGCAGCAGATTGGTCGTCACCAAATTGGTGCAGGCTTCGGCGAAATCGGCGGCGTCGACGTCGGTGCGGTGGCTGGTCAGCTTGTTGTTGATCGAGGAATGGCCGGGCCGCGAATCCGCCAGGGCCTCGACAAGTTCAGCGATCTGGGTCTCGCGCAGCGCGCGGGCCTTTTCCGGCGCCTTCGCCCGCTGCTCCAAGTTCCAGGTCTTGATCGCCAGGATGGACAGGCGGTCGAGCAGCATGCCGACGGTGTTGAGCCCGACGGCGTGACCCGCGCCGGCCGCGGCTTGCGCGCGCTCACGCGCAAGCGCTTTGTCGGGATTGCCGAACGGGCGGGACGCGCGCGCCGCTTCCGCTGCCGGCTCCAGCACCCCGGAGATATAATTCATGGTCGGCGGCTCAATGGTCAGGGGAAAGCGCGAAATAAGCGCCCGTGCGTCGTCGAACAGTGCGTCGAAGAAAGCCAGCGCCGCCGACTTCTTTTCGTCGTCCAAGGCAAGTGCTCCGGAGCTTTTCATGCGACCCCCTTCAGTGGCTTCGCCAGCCCGTTATTGGCAAACGCCGTGGCGATGCGGCGTGAAATCGCGGTGGTGTCGTCATCGGCGGCAAGCAGGATTGGCCGTTCTACCCCCCGTCCGCTCAGCCCCATTTTTTCCAGGCTGGCGTTGCGATAGGCGCTGACCCAACCCGCCTGGTCCGTGACCCAGCTCTGGGCGTCGGCCGGGCGAGGGTAGATCGAGAAGATCCGTGTGCGGGCGTCGGCGATCAGGTCGACGATCCCGCTTCTCAGCGCCAGGATCTGGCCGAACTGTTCAGCGATCGGGATCATCTGGTCGAGCGGAATAGCAATTGGCTTGGTGCCGGGAACCAGCGCCGACGCGTCCATAGTCGTGTCGGTGAACACCGGTCCGGAGAACTGGGCGACCACATCCGCGAACGCTTCCACCGGCAGGGGTTTCATGGTGGTGGCGTGGTTGACGATCAAGAGCGACCGGCCGGGCTCGACTCCATGGGCGCGCGCCGTTTGTTCGGCGTCACGGCGCATCTGGTCCGAGGGCTCGGCGTGGCGGATCGCGCAGTCCAGATCCAGTCCCAGGATCAGCTTGCGGGCATGCAGCGCCGAGATCAGCCCGTGGTCGAGCAGGCGCTGCAACCAGCCGCCTGCGTGCATCGCCGGACCCATCACCACCGGCACGCCAGGCGCAAGCCCATAGCGGTCGGCGAACAGATAACAGATGTTGTAGTCCACCCGATGGCCGACGACGATATCGACCGCGCCGAACATCGGCACCATCGGCGCCGCCCGGTCGCTGCACATGTAGAAGAGCCGGGATCCGGGAGCCATGTGCTTGCGCCGAAACTCAGGCAGCAACGACAATGTCTGGTAGGCGTCGCCGACCGACAGCGGATCAATGATCAGCCAGTCGATCTCGCTCATCCCCAGATTCGAGAGAAAATGGTTCGCCAGATTGTCGACCGGCGCGCGCGTACGGATGACGGCTTGTGGCATGCGTGGCGGAGCCGCAGGAAAATTGCCCCCTATCAGGCCCGGCTTATGGTTAAGGAGTGCTGAACTGGCTGGCTTTGAGGAATGATCCCAGCAGGGTGGGATTGCGAAAAACGTACTCAAGGCACCCGAAGCGGCTGCACATAAGGGCTTTGGACCGTCGGTTATCTCGGTCTGAAATCCGGACTTCTGCGCCTAAAGTTCCCGTTGTTGCCAGCAGCTAACGACTATGTCCCAATACTGCCAAATAGCGTGCTTGGGCCCTGAATGGCTGAGGAGAACGAATGCCCGGACAACGGCGCAGAAGCGTCGGGCGCTGGCGTTGATCCGGCTGCCGTGGCTTTGGCGCTGGGCGGAGCTAGCCGCGCAAAGGCAGATTCATTCCTTGAAGAACAGCGTGCACTAGCCGCCGATCAACGTCATCACCTCCGCGAACAATTCAAGCAGCTTCGCCTCAACATCTGGCAACAGCGCATGGGCGTCCTGCTCCGCATAGCCACCGGCTTTGTCGGCCTTGCGGTCGCCGTTGGACTTGCCTTCATGGTCTGGGAAGCATCAGTGAGCAGCAGCTTGCTGATCGAACCTTTCTCCGTGCCGCCTGATCTTGCCCAGCGCGGCATTACCGGAGAGGTAGTGGCTGCCAAATTGCTCGACCACCTCTCGGAAATGCAGGCCCAAACTAAGTCCAGTCGCGCGGCCCAGTCCTACGCCAATGACTGGGGCCAAGCGGAGATCAAGCTGGAGATCCCAGAAGCCGGCATATCGCTCACCGAACTCGATGATTTCCTGCACGAGAAGCTGGGCCATGACATCCATGTCACTGGCGAGATCGTCCGCACCGTTTCGGGCGTAGGCCTGACGGCGCGCACAAATTGGGAAGGTGCCCAGAGCGTCACGGGTTCAGAAGCCGAGTTAGACGGGCTTGTGCGGGAGTTGAGCGAAAACGTCTATCGGCTTACCCAGCCCTATCGCTACGGAGTATATCTCGCCAGCCACGGCCGCCTTGCCGAGGCTTCCCCAGTCTTTGAAGTCGTCGCGGAAACCGGCCCCACACGGCTGGATCGCGCCTTTGGCTATCAAGCTTGGGGCAACTTATCAGGGGAACGGTACGGTCTCGATTCATGGGCTCGCGTTTTGCGGCGGGGCTTGTCCACAGAGCCGGATAACGCATTCGCCCAAGTGTACTTAGGAGATGTTTTTTTATTCAAAAGCCAGCCTGAACAATCCGTGCGCGAATACCAAAAGGCATTGACGCTTTTGGCGAGCAACAAACTGAGGATGGCCAGCGACAGGGAAGCGATTGCTCTGCAGTCCTACATCGATCAGCAATTGGGCGACTCCCATGATGCGGCACAGGGGACCACGGAATATATCCGAGCGGGCACATCGGTTGCTCCGCTCGAGTCGGCTTTCCTGGCCAACTATGAATCGGGCAAGCATGACCTTGCCGCTGCACGTGCTACGTTGGTCGATGCAGCGAACTACCACTTTGACTTTTTGGCTGGCTTCACCGCGCTTGTCAGCCAACAGGCAAAAATGCGGATCGACAGTGCGGCGCAGAATTGGGCTGGCGTTCTTTCAGATGCTGATGCAATTGCACCCGTGCTTCAGCAATACCCCGGCCTGCCGTCATTCTTGCCCACGATGACGGTTCCGTTTACGGCCTATGCGGAAGCGAGGCTAAGCAAAATTGCCGATGCCGAGAAGCACATCGCTGCCACGCCTGCGGACTGCTACGACTGCCTCATCGCCCGTGCCCGCATTGCGGAACTGGAAGGTCAATATGGGCGGGCCGACTATTGGTTCGCGAGCGCTATTGATGGTCAGAAGTCCATCCCGTTTGCCTACGCATATTGGGGAAAGGCGCTGCTGGAACGCGGTGACCTCGATGGCGCTATCGCCAAGTTCTCCATCGCCAATCAGAAAGGCCCCAAGTTTGCCGATCCGCTCGAAATGTGGGGCGAGGCGCTAATGGCGAAAAACCGCTCAGACCTTGCGTTGGCGAAGTTCGAGAAAGCCGACAAATACGCCCCCAACTGGGGCCATCTGCACCTCAAATGGGGCGCGGCACTTGGGTTTGCCAGGCGCAAGGATGAGGCGCAGAAGCAGTTCGCACAGGCTGCTGGGCTGGACCTGAGCGGGGCAGACAAGGCCGAGTTGGCGAGGCGGTCGCAGAGCAAAATTTGAGATTTTGCAGTCCCCTGCCCCGTTGTCCTTTGGCGTTAGTCGTTGTCTCAACGCGACATAAACTCATAAGTGTGCCGCATGTCAGCTTTGGGTCGGCCTGTGCAATACCGGGCGAGACGACGCGAGCCGCGTTCCGCACGCAATTAGCTGGCGGACAGGGTGGGATTCGAACCCACGATACCCTTGCAGGTATGCCGCATTTCGAGTGCGGTGGCTTCAACCGCTCACCCACCTGTCCGTTAAAGGCCCTGATACGAAAGGGGCCTGGGAAAGGCAAGGAGAAACAGGGTTCACAACAAAAGCGCGGACCACCCCCTGTTCAACCGGCCATGCATCCGGAAAAATAGCGTCCTATTGCCATCCCATGATCGCCCCCTTTGGAGGAGAATTTCCATGTCGAAATATCTGTTGGCCGGATCGGCCTTGATGCTCGCAATGTCAGCGGCGCCCGCGCTGGCCGCACCGCAATGCGATGCCGACAATGGCGGCATCACGCTTCCCAAAGGCTTCTGCGCCATGGTGGTGGCGAACAATTTGGGCGCGGCGCGCCACGTGGTGGCGGCGCCCAATGGCGATCTCTATGTTGCGCTCCGCGCCGAAAGCGGTAGCCCGGGCGGCGTTGTGGCGCTGCATGATTCCAAGGGCGACGGCCATTTCGGCGTCGAACAGAAATTCGCCAGCGGCAGCTCCACCGGCATCGGATTCTATAATGGCTATCTTTACGTGGCGCAGCCGACGCAAGTGATCCGCTTCAAGATGACTCCGGGTCAATTGGTGCCGGCCGGCCAGCCGGAAGTGGTGGTGTCGGGATTCGATCCAGCCCGCGAGCACAACGACAAGGGGCTCACATTCGACGGCAAGGGCTTCTTCTATGTGAATGTCGGAAGCCCCTCCAACGCCTGTCAGGTGCGTGACCGGATGAAAGGTTCGCCGGGCCAGGATCCGTGCCCCGTGCTGGAGAAACACAGCGGCATCTGGAAATTCGACGCGGGCAAGCTCAACCAGACCCAGGATAACGGCACCAAGATCGTCACCGGGCTGAGGCAGGAGCCCGATGTCGCCTGGGCTCATGGCGCGGCCTATACGGTGATGAACAACCGCGATTCGATCGACCAGCTCTTTCCCGATCACTTCACCGCCGAAGACAATAATGAAGGACCGGCCGAAGTGATGTACCGCGCCGATCCGGGTTCAAATTTCGGCTGGCCTTATTGCTATGTCGATTATCGCTCTGGGAAAATTCTCCTGGCGCCGGAATATGGCGGCGACGGCAAGACGGTGGGTCGCTGCGCCAGCGGCGTTACTCCCCCGGTTGCGGTCTTTCCCGCCCACTGGGCGCCGGTGGATGTGAATTTCTATGACGGCAAGCAATTCCCGGCTCATTACCAAGGGGGCGCCTTCATCGCCTTCCACGGATCCTGGAATCGGGCACCCGAAGAGCGGCAGGGGGCGGTGGTGTTCCAACCCATCGGGGCCGACGGTAAGGCATCGGGCAAGTTCGAGGTCTTTGCTAGCGGCTTCAACCCGGGTCCGGTTAAGACCCAGGCGGACTATTCCGCGCGCCCCGACGGGGTGGCGGTGGCGCCCGACGGCTCGCTCTACATAACCGACAGCGAGAAGGGGAAAGTCTGGCGAGTGTTTTACCGGGGCTAACTCATCCCGCCCGACTCGATAGCCTGATCTGGCGGAACGATCTCTCCGGGATGCCGTTAAAAGGCGGATGCCACGAGCGTGGGAGCCCGGACACGTCGTAAAACCGTGACGATTTCCCATTAGTTTTGTGGCGTTGAGTCGACCAAAATTTATACCTGTGCCAGAGGTTCAGCGCTTGATTTTTCTTCGTAAGTCCAAGAGCTTGACCACATCTCTAATCTAGATCCGGCTGCATTTCCCGCGCCCGGTTCATCTCCCAAAGGGGGTTTTATGCGCCTGTTCGTTTCGGCCGTTCTGGCCACCGCTCTGTTTGCCTCGAATGCCCTGGCCGGGGACGCCAGCGCCAATCTTGCGCCTGGAAAGCCCGCCGGCGTCAGGGACGCGCAGATGATAGACCATACCGTCGTAATCGGTCTGGGCGTGGCGCTGGTGGCCGCCGGCATCGCCATAGCGGCCTCATCCGGCAACAACCACAATGTGACTGCTGTGAGTACCACCACCACAGCTCCATGAGCTTTAAGTTCCGTGAACCTCGCCATAGGCGTTAACGATGAATTAAGGCGGGAACAGGCAAAATAGCCTTCCCGAGAGGCTTGATTTTTTCCCGCCGATCCAACAGCCTCCACTTGGGAACTTAGCAATAGACCCGGGGGAGACCGCCGGTCGCCAATACCTTGAGGGGGTTTTTATTATGCGTGCTCTAATTTCGGCTGTTCTGGCCACTACCTTGTTGGCCTCGAGTGCTCTCGCCGACGACGGCGCCTTGGCTCCAGGCAAGCCCGCTGGTGTCAAGCAGGCCCAGATGACTCAGAATGAGCTGTGGATTGCTCTGGGCGTCACAGCCGTTGCTGCCGGTATCGTCATCGCCGCCACCTCGCAAAGCCATACAAAGGCTGCGGCCGGCGGTGGTACTACGGTTACCACCACGACAACTTCGCCCTGATCCGCGCTTCGCGGCAAGCCTGAGTTGCAAAGTTCTTGAACCCCGCGCCTAATCATTTAGGCGCGGGGAGCTTTCTTTCATGATGACGTCGAACCAACCGGCACGAGATGTGCGCGGCCAGTTGCTGCGCATTTTCGGCCTGGGCTTCGGTCTGGCGGTGGTGATCGGCGGCGTTATCGGCTCCGGCATCCTGCGCAACCCTTCCGTGGTTGCCGCCGGTTTTCTCGATCCCAGATGGATTCTTCTGGCGTGGCTGGGCGGTGGGCTGTTCGTCGCCATTGACGCCATGCCCACGGTCGAACTGGGCGCGGCGATCCCCCGTTCCGGCGGGCCTTATTCCCTGGCGGTGCGCGCTATCGGACCCCGCGCGGGATTTTTCGTGGGTTGGGCCGACTGGCTGCAGCTGGTTTTCTCCACCGGCTTCATCGCGGTCGCATTCGGCGAGCAGGTGCAGCGCCTGGGTCTTTTGCCCGGCCTCACCACCGGCGAAATCGCCGTGCTGTTGGTCCTTGGCTGCGGAGCGATCAATTGGATCGGCGCGCGCGTGGGCGGGGCGTCACAAAGCATCGGCAGCGCGCTAAAGGCGCTGGGTCTGCTGGTGCTGGTCGCCATCCTGTTCCTGGCGCATGGCACCGCCTCTATGGTCGCGGCGCCGCCGCCGCCTGCTTTCAGCTGGGTGGCCGCCGCTATAGCGCTGCGCGCCATTTACGGCGCTTATGGCGGCTGGGAAGCGGCGGTCTATTTCTCCGAGGAATTGCACGAGCCCGAGCGCAATGTGGCGCGCGCCACGTTCGGCGGCATCGCTCTGGTGACGGTGATCTATTTCCTGATCAACGCCGCGGTGATTCACGTCTTGCCGATGGGCATCCTCACCCGCTCGACCCTGGCGGTATCCGATGCGATGACGCGAGTCCTGGGACCCGGCAGCGGCGCGGTAGTGACGATCTTGGCCATTTGGTGTGTCGCCACCATCGCCAATCTCCAGGTGATGGAGCATGTGCGCAATACCTATGCCATGGCGCGCGAAGGACGGCTGCCACCAATCCTCGCCACCGTGTCAAAAAGCGGCACGCCGCGCGCCGCCCTGATCGTGGTTGTGGTAGCGACGTCGCTGGTGATTCTCTCCGCCGACCTGCTCAAGGGCGAACTCTACGAAGTGCTGCTCAATCTCTACGCCCCCAATATCATGCTGATCTTCCTGATCCTGGCCTATGGCGCCATCCGTCTGCGCAACCGCGAGCCCAACCTGCCGCGGCCCTACAAGATGCCGTTCTATCCCTGGCCGGCGATCCTCACCATCGGCGCCAATGGCGCGCTTCTGGTGCTGTTTGTGGTCTCGGATTGGCGCACCGGCATCTATTCGCTCTTGAGTCTGGCGCTGGCCTGGCCGCTTTATGCGCTGGGCCGCGCGCGTTGGCGCGGCGCGCACGAAAGCTGAAACGCATACCTGCTTCAGGCATAGTCGCGCCGCGATGCGCGACGAAGCCCATATCCTGCCGGACCGCCTGAAACCGGGCCTCAAGCTGGTCTTTTGCGGCACGGCGGCAGGACGGCAATCGGCCCTGCAGAAGGCCTATTACGCCCATAAGCAGAACAAATTCTGGCGCACACTTTATGAGGTGGGACTGACGCCCCATCTGTTCGAGCCCAAGGAGTATCCCGGCCTCTGGCGGCTGGGAATCGGGCTCACCGACATCGCCAAATATGCCTATGGCATGGATCATCAATTGCCTAAGGAAAGTCTGGGGGGCGAAGCGGCGGAAGCGTTGCGCGCGCGCATTCTCAAAATCGTGCCGCGCACTCTGGCCTTCACCAGTCTTACCGCCGGGCGCGCCGTGATGGGCAAAAAAGCACCGGTCGGCGAACAGGAAGAACGCATCGGCACAACCCAGATCTGGATCCTGCCATCGCCGTCACCGCTGGCGGCCAATCATTGGGATATTGCGCCCTGGCGGGCGCTGGCCCGCAAAGTCAGGAAATCTCACGGGCCGTGATCGGCAACGGCGACGATCAATTGCGCATTGCTCGCACATAACGAACCGGCCAGCTTGGCGTCGCATTGGACGGGATCCGCCATTCGCACCTGGTAGGCGCCGATATTCTTGTCCGGCAGCAGGAAATCCGTGGTCACGAATTGCGCGCCTGAGGAAAAGGCGGCCTCGCGTCGCGCGGTGTCGCCGTCGCGGGCCTCGCGGGTATCTTCATCGGCGCGGGTCTTGACGATAAAGCCTTGCGCGACGTCGCTTGAAATGCGGGCCCCATCCTTCACGGGATCGTCAACGCAAATGAAAGAGGCCAAAGGCGAATTCTCATCGGTGGCAACGAACAAAGGACGGCCCTCCAGCGTCCGGTTCGGTCCAGCATACAGCGTCGCCTTTTGTGGCGAATCGTCCAGCCTGAAAATCACCTTGCCGCGCGCCTGTTGGAGGTTGGGCCAGGCGCCGGCCCGCACCGCTTCTCGCAACGCAGGATAGGCGCCCTTCACTTCATCGGGAGTGATGAGTTCTTCCGGCGTGAACAGGTTGGAGATCTCACGGTCCAATTGTGCGAAAGCGTCAGCGTCGAACGGCGTGGGCTTGGTGGCGCCCGGCATGGGCGTCTTGCTGTCATTGGTATGCAGCGCAATCAGGATGGGCAGATGATCCGGATGGGTGCGGCTCCAGGTCACCACTTCGGTCAGGCAATCCTTGAGGGTGAGGCAGTTCGAACGGAAATCTATGTCCAGCACATGGATCACCTTGAAGCCGGGCTGGGACATGGCCGCCACGTAAGCGGGATCGAGCAATTCTCCCGCCATCGAGGCGCCAGCGGGATTTTTGAACAATCCGCCTTTGGGGTCATAGGCGATATCGAATTCCAGCGCCCGGGCGCCGGCGTCGAGTTGCTGGGCCAACGCCGGCTCGCCGAAATTGAGCGCCTCGGCGTCCTTCTTTCCGCCCATGCTGATTAGGGAGAGCATTTCGCTACTGGGCGCGAGCTTGTAACTGTCCGCCGTTCCCACGAATTGCAGCTGGTTGAGGCGCAGATTGGCGTCCAGCCAGACGCGCGCGCATTGCGCATCGCCGGCATGGGCCGCATCCGGCGCGGCGAGATCGCAAACAGCAAACGCCGGGTGCGCTGTTGCCAGCAAACCCATCGCCGCACCCGCCATCAGCCAGGACCGCATTGCTCGCACCTGGTTTTTCCGACTCGCCGGAAGCCTAGCCCCCACCCACCCTGCGCGCCACCGTCAATCCGGCGATCAACAGCACCAGGAAGATGAGCATGAAGATGAAGAACAAGGTCTTGGCGATGGCGATCGATGCGCCGGCCACGCCGGTAAATCCCAAAACTCCCGCAATCAGGCCGATCACCAGGAAAATAAGCGCCCAACGTAGCATGGGGATAACTCCTCCCGTTTCGATTGGAGAATGCCCGAGGCCGAGGTCTGGTTCCCTAAACTTGCGCTTTCCCTCATGATCTTCACCATATTTGCAAAGGGTTGGAGGGTGCCGGTGACGGATTTTCACAGACGAAGCTTTGTTTTGGCGGCGCTTGGCCTGTTGGGCGGCGCCACACAAGCGTGGGCCGAGTCGGGCGCCGACGCAGCCTTTAAGCAGATCGAAGCCCGGTTGGGCGGCCGGGTGGGCCTTTCCGTCCTGGACACAGGAAATGGGAAAACCCTGTCCTGGCGGGGCGGCGAGCGATTCGCCATGTGCTCATCTTTCAAATGGGTGCTGGCGGCTTCGGTTCTGTCGCGCGCCGACAAGGGGCAGCTCTATTTGAACGAGACGATCGCATACGGCTCCACGCAATTGCTTCCTCATTCGCCAATCACCGGCGCCCATGTGAAGGAAGGTCATATGCGGATCGAGGATCTTTGTGCCGCCGCGGTGGAAGAAAGCGACAATGGTGCGGCCAATCTTCTGCTCGCGCGCATCGGCGGTCCCAAGAGCGTCACCGCCTATGCACGCAGCGTGGGCGACAACGTCACAAGGCTTGACCGCAACGAGCCCAGCTTGAACGACAATCTCCCCGGCGATCCTCGCGACACCACGACGCCCGACGCCATGGTGCAGACCATGAAGATGGTGCTGATTGGCGACGCCTTGCGTGCCGATTCGCGCGCGAGACTGCTGGACTGGCTGCGCAAATCCGATACCGGCGCCCATCGCTTGCGCGCGGGCCTGCCGCAAAGCTGGAACGAAGGCGACAAGACCGGTACTGGCGAGCGCGGTGCGGCGGTGGACACCGCCATCATCTGGCCGCCCCATCGCGCGCCGATCCTTGCAGCGGCCTATGTGAGTGATTCCACCAAGCCGACGGAGCAACTGGAAGCGGCAATTGCCGATCTGGGCCGCCTGATCGGCACGCGCTTCGCCTGATCTTTGTTCTCGACTAGGGCGCGGGCGGCGTTGCCGATCCCGGCACCGGAAGTTCGTTGCCGCCGGGCGCCTGGCGCGGCGAAACCGGTCCGGTCGCGCGGGTCCGCGATGGGCGAGGTGTCTCCGGCACAGTCATGTCGGCGGATGTGCGCGTCGCGGGCGGTGGCGGCAGGCTGAGCGCCCAGGTTACGATCTGCGTGACAGCCTTGGCCAGAGCGGTGTCGAAAGCCTGAACCACCGCATCCACGTTATTGGCCGAGGCAGGCTCGCTGAGATTGACGGTGAGATTGGCCACGATTTTGCGCGAATGAGCTTCCGCCATGTGGGCGATGATGGTGATGGTGGCGGTTGGCGCGCCGTCCGGCGTGGCGTAGCGCGCCTCGAAATCCCGGATATCGGTGGTGAGGTTGTAATCGGCGTGCAACGAATCCTCTTCGCGCGCCACCGAGTCGATCCGGCCCGTGGCTTCGAAACCCGCCAGCAACACCGTCTGGACCAAGCTCGGCAGGCGATCGGGCCAGACCGCGTTGGCGTAATAGTCGAGCTGGGTATCGCTTTTGGTCAGCGCGATCCGATCGGTGTCGAGCGCATCCGATGCATCGGGTTTGTCAATCGAGAGCGCCCAGGAAATTTTATCGCCGCCTTGTGCAGGAGGTGTGGGGCGCAGGACATAGATCTGCGAGGCGGCGGGCGGCCCCAGAATATTGCCGCAGGCGGCCAGCGCCAGCGAGGACGCGCCGATCAGGAAGAAGCGCCGGCCGGGCGCGAACGGGGGTTTGCTCATTTGGGTTCGTATCCTTTGCGCCGGTCGCCGAACAGAATCTTGCTGGGGTCGCGATTGAGCTGATCGGAGAATTTGGTGAGATTGGCCACCAGCCGCCTCATATCGCCGATCAGGTCGGAAAGCTGCGCCAGCCCGTCGCCATTGATGAAGGCGTCGGCGTCATCGGCCACCTTGCCATATTTCTTCATCGTCACATCGGCCTCGGCGAGAGTGGGTTTGAGGTCGACCGAGGCATCGCGCAGATTGGCGACGGCTTCATTGGCGTTGCGCAAGGTGGCGTCGATATCGTCCGAACGTTTGGCGATGGTCGATGTGGTCTGGTCCAGACTCTCCAGGATATGGGTCACCGTGCGGCGGTTATTGTCGCTGAGAAGATCGTTGAGGCGGCTGGCCGCGACATTCAGCTTGGCCACCACTTCGGGCGCCGATTGCTCCAATTGCTGCAAGCTGGATTGCTTGGCGCGGATTACGGGATATTTCTGGCCGGGCTTGGCGACCAGCAGCGGCGAGGTCTTGGTGCCGCCGCTGATCTCCACATAGGAGGCGCCGGTGAGGCCCTGGCTCTCGATCGAGGCGACGCTGTCTTCATGGATGTTGAGATTGGGTTGGACCTGCAAGGTGACGATCACGCTTTGCGGATCGTTGGGATCGAAGACCAGATCGGTGATGCGGCCGACTTCGATCCCGTTGTAGCGGGTGATGGTGCCCTTGCCCAAGCCGGTCACCGGGCCTTTGA
Source organism: Rhizomicrobium sp. (assembly GCA_036271455.1). Taxonomy (GTDB): domain Bacteria; phylum Pseudomonadota; class Alphaproteobacteria; order Micropepsales; family Micropepsaceae; genus Rhizomicrobium. The sequence goes on along the minus strand of DATBAP010000019.1, from coordinate 1,665 downwards.
AGAAGGTCTGGTAATAGGAATATTCCTGGCTGTATTGCGCACCGGCGAGCCAAAGGATGGTCACCACCAGCCCGATCACGCAGGCCAGAACGAAGGCGCCCACCGCGACATAATTGGCTTTGTTCTCCATGCGTGCCTCTTATCCGGCCAGCGCGGCGTGACCGCGTGGCCCCGTGAAATATTCGTGAATCCAGGGTGTGGGATCCTTGCGCAATTCGGCGATGGTCCCGGTCTTGATTTTCTTGTCCACCAGCACGGCAATGCGATCGCAAATCGCACTGAGGCTGTCCAGATCGTGCGTCACCATGAAGACGGTGAGGCCCAGACTCGCCTGCAATTCGCCGATCAGTTCGTCGAACTGGTTGGCCGAGATGGGATCAAGCCCCGAGGTGGGTTCGTCCAGGAACAGAAGCTCGGGGTCCAGCGCCAGGGCGCGGGCCAAACCGGCGCGCTTTTTCATGCCGCCGGAAAGCTCCGAGGGATATTTTGCCCCGGCGTCGGGCGGAAGCCCGACCATGGCGATCTTCATGGCGGCAATTTCGTCCATCAGCTCCTGTGACATGGAAGTGTATTCGTGCAAGGGCACCTGGATATTTTCCGCCACCGTCTGGGTGGAAAAGAGCGCGCCCTCCTGGAACAGGATGCCCCAGCGCACTTCCAGCGCCCGCATGCGGCTGCCCTCGGCATAGCCGGTGCGCTTGCCGAACACTTCGATTCTGCCTTCACGCGGCTTGTTGAGGCCGATGATGGTGTTGAGCAAGACTGATTTGCCCGCGCCCGAACCGCCCACCACGCCCAGCACCTCGCCGCGATAGACATCCAGATCGACATGGTCGTGGATGATCTTTTTGCCGAAGCCGGTGACAAGGCCGCGGATCTTGATGATTACCTCTTTGCGCGCGCCTTCTTTTGGCGTCTCTTCTTTGTTTGCCTCTGCTTGGTTTGTATCGGGCGCCATCAGATCCCCAATACCGAGAACATGATGGAAAAAGCGGCGTCGATCACGATCACCAGGAACACCGATTCCACCACCGAACGGGTGGTGAGAAGGCCCACGCTGGCGGCGTTGCGCTCGACCTGGAAGCCCTCGTAACAGCCCACCAGCGAGATCACGAAGGCAAAGACCGGCGCCTTGATCAGTCCCACCATCAACGTGTTGACGTTGATCGCTTCGTTCAGCTGGCGCATGAAAGTGGGAATGGTGATCCCCAGGTCGAAGTAGCACATCACGGCACCGCCGATCAGGCCCATGATGTTGGCGTAGAAAGTCAGCAGTGGCAGCGAGATGACCAGGCCGATGATGCGGGGCAGCACCAGCGTATCCACGGTGTCGAGGCCCATGGTCTGCATGGCGTCGATTTCCTGGTTGACCCGCATGGTGCCCAGATGCGCGGTGAAGGCCGAGCCTGAGCGCCCCGCCACAATGATGGCGGTGATCAGCCCGCCGATTTCGCGCAGCATGCCCACCCCCAGAAGATTGATGGTGAAGACTTCCGCGCCGAAACGCTTCAACTGATCAGCGCCCTGATAGGCCAGCACCACCCCGATCAGGAAGGCGAGCAGGCCGACAATGGGAAGCGCGTTGATGCCGGTTTCTTCCACCTGGTGCATCATGGCGGCGAAGCGCAAATTCTTGCGCGGCGCGGCGATCATCTCGCCGGTCTC
>DATBAP010000018.1:0-33956 GCA_036271455.1 Rhizomicrobium sp. | reverse complement strand
GCTCGAGCGTGCGGGCATGGACCGCCAGTGCCCGCGAAGTGGTGCCAGGCGCGTCGGTCTTGTCGATGATCCGGCAAGTGACGCCCGTCTTCGCGAGCCACAGAGCCAGCACCAATCCCGTGGGCCCGGCGCCGACAATCAGGACGTCGCACTCTTTCATCGGGGCACTCTAATAGAAAAACCCCGTCAACGGGGGGCGCTGACGGGGTTCTTCAAAGCTGCGTTGATCGGGGTCGCAGCCTGCCCGCTGGAGAGGGCCACCCAAGCTAGCGCCGCGCCATGAAGCGGCGTTGAAGAACGGCTTAAAATCCATTTTTGTGGCGCAACGCCGCAGGCTATTGCGCGGTCTCGCCTGGCGACGCGCCCAACAGGGAAGAGCCCGGTTCGGCGCGGGTCTCGGACGATACGTCCGCGGCAGCCGGCTGACGATCTCTCAGTTTCTCGATCTCGGTGGCCAGCATGTGCCATCCGGCCGCCATGCTGAGATAGCCGGCGCGCATCTCCTCGTCCTCGATATTGGTGGCCTTTTGCAGCGCTTCCTGAGAGAGCTGCCGGTAGCGCAACAATCTTTGGGCAAGCGGCAGAGACTCAAGCAATTGCCCCAAACGCGTACTCACATGCGCCCCTTTCTTGTCTTTGCTCAATTGCAGTAACCCGGCTGAAAGGGTTCCGTTCCGTACAAAGTGTTGAATTCTTCATATGAATCAAAGAGTAAAAGTTCCCTCATTTCCGTGTTCGGAAACTTTGGGGAAAGTTCCAGGATTGGGCACCCTGAGGACCAGGCGTCCAACAGGATTCAGGCGCTCTTGTCCGCAGATTTGGCGAAGCGCAAGAACGCCAGTCCTAAAGCCAGGACCGCGATGGGTGGTCCCAATACGTCCAGCGCGAGGCCGGCATAGCTGGTGGGCGAAACGACGTCGCCCGCCATGTTCGGACACCACAACACACCATTGCCCGCCTTGAAGCAGCCCGAGCCGTCGCGCCACGCCCAGAAACCCAGCCAGGCGATGGAGCCGAACAGCCAGAGCCGCACCAGGGCACGCCAGGGATCGAGTACTCGCGTCATGCCTGATGCTTATACATCTGGTGGTTACACATAACGGGGGATCGGACCCCATTGCGGGGTGGTATTGCCGCCGAGATCGAACATCACTTCGTCCACGTAGCACCAGCCCCAGCCTTCGGGCGGATCATAGCCTTCGACGATGGGATGCTTGGTGTGATGGAAGTGCTTGGTAGCATGCTTGAGCGGCGAGGAATCGCAACAGCCCACATGGCCGCACGTCCGGCAAATCCTGAGATGCACCCATGGCGAGCCAACCTTGAGGCACTCTTCGCAGCCCTTGGCGCTGGGCTTCACCTTCTGAATGGTACCAAGATGGGAGCAGGTCTCAGGCATGAACGCCCTCCTTCACGAATTGCGAGTCCTTGGCCCGGTCGGCATCGCCCAGATACGCGTGAATCGAAGCCACCACGCCCGCGCCTTCGCCCACCGACGCGGCTACGCGCTTGACCGAGCCCGAGCGCACATCGCCGATGGCAAACAGCCCGCACAGGCTGGTCTCGAACGGACGGCGGGTGGCGCCCGGCATGCCGTCGGTCACGACAAACCCCTTGGGGTCCACCGCGATGCCCGATTGCACCAGCCAGCGCGTGTTGGGCGCGGCGCCGATCAGCAGGAACAGATGCCGGATAGGCCGGCAAATTTCTTCCTGGGTTTGCCAATTCCGCCAGCAGATATTCTCAAGTGAGCCGTCATGACCCTCAAGCTTGGTGACTTCCGTCTGCACCAGCACTTCGATATTGGGCTGGGCGGCGATCCGCTCGCACAGATAGCGCGACATGGTGGCTTCGATACTGTCGCCGCGCACCAACATCCAGACCTTCTTCGCCACGCTGGCGAGATAGACCACTGCCTGGCCCGCCGAATTGCCCGCGCCCACCAGCGCGATTTCCTCGCCCTGACACAGCCGCGTCTCGAGCGGAGAGGCCCAGTAATGAACATGGGAGCCTTCATACTGTTCCAGATCGGCCACGTTCAGACGGCGATACTCCGCCCCACTGGCCACCACCACGGTGCGGGATGAGATTTTTTCGCCACTGGCGAAGCTCAAGACAAAGCCCCCCTGTTGCGTCCTTTCCAGCGCCACCACCTCCTCAGGGATAGCAACCTCGGCGCCGAATTTCTGCGCCTGGTTATAGGCCCGAGCCATCAACGCCATGCCGGTGATGCCGGTGGGAAAACCCAGATAATTCTCGATGCGCGACGACGCGCCCGCCTGGCCGCCAAAGGCCCGGCAATCCGCCACGATCACGGAAAGCCCTTCCGAGGCTGCATAGACTGCGGTGGCAAGGCCGGCAGGCCCCGCGCCGATGATCGCCACGTCATAACAGCGGTTCGGATCGAGAGCCTGAAGCAACCCGATGCAACGCGCCAGTTGCGTTTCGCTGGGATTGCGCAGCACGCTTCCGTCGACGCAAACCACAATGGGCAGATCGGCCTGTGTGACATGGAACTGCTCCAGCGGTTTGCCGCCGTCGATCGGATCGAGTGTCTGATAGGGATAGCCATTGCGGCGAAGAAAGCCTTGCAGCCGCAAGACGTCGCGATTGTCGGCATTGCCCACGATCACCGGGCCCACTTTCTGTTCCAGCAAAGCCACTCGCCTGAGGATCAGGGCGCGCATGATGCGCTCGCCCAGCTCTGCTTCCTGCACCATGACGTCACGCAACCGCGCCGGATCGATCGCCATGGCGTCGACCGGTGTGAGCGCTATGGCATCCGTCAAAGCTGGCCGGCCGGACAATTGCGCCAGCTCGCCCAGAAATCCGCCCACGCCGTACGTGACGATGGGCTTATCCGGCGCGTTGTGGGGCAGAACGCGCACTTGGCCGGAGAGAACCAGGATCAGTCCTTCCGTCGTTTGACCGGCGCGCGCGATCTCGGCGCCCGCCCCATAATGGCGCGCGGTTCCAAAGCGCTTGAGACGATCAATATCGGCCGGAGGAAGAACCGGAAAGGCCTGGTCCTTCCGTGTCTCAAAGACCGACTGCGCCTCTCCGGCCATGTTCCATTTCCATATTCGCCTAGGCCGTCAGCATAGGACAAAGCGCCCAGGAAATCACGGCGCCGGTTCGTTGGTGGCCGCCACCAGCAGGCGGACGAAATCCTTCATTTTGCCGCCATCGATCCAGCGCACCACCGCGACAATACCGTGCTGATAGTCGATAAAGATTTCATTGGCGCCGTCGCCGATGAAAGTGACGCTGTCGGCCCGCGCATCGGGATACATCGCCTTGTTGGTGTTGAGGTACCAGTTGCAGAAGCCATAGCCGGGATTGGGAACTGTGGGCGTCTTCGCCATCGTCACCCATTGGTCGGACAGAATCTGCTTGCCGTCCCATTTGCCGTTGTTGAGGCCCAGAAGGCCCAGGCGCGCCTCATCGCGGGCGGAAATGAACATGCCACCGCCCCAATGGCCACCGCCGCTCACGACATGAATCTGTTTGCCGTCGATGGTCACCCAGGAATTGTCATAGCCTTCCCAATGCCAACTGTCGGACATGCCGATGGGATCGGCGACATATTCCTTCAGCACATCGGGCAGCGGCCGCTTCCATAGATAAGTGAGCGCCAGCGCCAGCGCGTTGACCCGCACATCGTTGTATTTCCATTCCTGGCCCACTGGCGGCGGGCCTTTGGCCAACTCGCTCCAGGCATCCTTGCCGGGGCGGTCCGCCCACCAAGGCTTGCCCCACATCGTGCCGATCCAGCCGGAATCCTGCCTCAGCATATTGTCCCAACTGATGGGTTGGTTGTGCGGCAGCATGAAATCGGGCGTGGGCTGGACGTAGTCGATCACCCGGTCGTTGACGTTCTTGATCAGGCCCTTGTCGAAGGCGACGCCCGCCACAGATGATAGAAAAGTCTTGCTCACCGAAAAAGTCATATCCACGTCGCGTGTCTTTCCCCATTCCGCGACGATATGGCCGTGGCGCAGGATCACCCCGTTGGCCGGGGCGTGCGGTTTCAAAGGCCCGATCGGCGTATTGAAAGCCTCGTGCCCATATTCCAGCGGCACGGCGATGCGCAGATCGCGGATGTCGGCGACCTTCGCCAGTTCTGGCGAATAGGTTCGCTCCGCCGAGATCGCGAAATCCACCGCTTGTTTCAATTTGACGGGATCGAATTTTTCCTGCTGGGGCGTGTGCGTGCTCCAGCCATCGCCTTTGGGCGGGAAGTAATCCGCGCCAAAGACCGGCGCGGCAGTCAGCGACATGAATGCGGCGGTGGCTCCAATCCATTTATGCATAGCTATTCTCTCCCCGACTATTCCGCCGATTGTTCTTCTGGCGGCTTGCAGACATCCACCCATTCGGCGTTGATCAATTCCGCCAGGCGCGTGGGCGCGATCTTGACTGCGCTATGGGTCGAGCCTGCCGCGGGCACGACTTCCTCGAAATCCCTGAGCGAGACATCGCAAAAGACCGACAAGGGCGAGGCCAGGCCGAACGGGCACACTCCGCCCACCGCGTGTCCGGTGACGGCCAGGACTTCATCGGGGCCCAGCATGGTCACCTTGCCGCCGAAGCGCGCCTTGGCTTTTTTGTTGTCCAGCCGGACGTCGCCCCGCGTCACCACCAGAAAATTTCGGTCCTGTACTTTGAGCGACAATGTCTTGGCAATCTGGCCGTGGCTCACGCCATGACCGGCGGCGGCAAGCGCCACTGTCGCGGTGCTGTCGTCCAGTTCGATGATCTCTATATCCGGCGCATGGCGGGCAAAGAAATCGCGCACCGTTTCAAGACTCATGCCGGATCTTCCACCAAAAATGGATGATCAGAGGGCCAAATCGCACGGCAAAGTCAAAAGCCGATTAGGCGGATTGCTGACGCGCGCTCAGCGCCATGGCGATCAACGACCAGCCGCCGAACAGAAGATCGATCCCCACAATCAATCCCAGCGCCCAGACCGCCGAACCGGGCAGCGCCCAAACGATCAAACCCGCCAGCACCAGATCGACCACACCGTTCACTACCAGCCAGCCCCATTGCGCCGACATGCTCCTGCGGTGATCCAGGCCGAAGGCAATCATCAGGATACCGTCGATGACAAGAAAGGCGGTGAGAACGAAGGTGACCGATGCGGCGCCCACAATCGGCCAGCCGATCAGAGCCAAGCCGGCGGCCAGCGCGACAAGCGCGGAGATCAACGCCCACCAGAAACCCGGTGCGCGGCGTCCCATAAATGTGGCGATCAGCCCCACGATGCCGCCGACCGCGAACAGCCAGCCCAGGAAGACAGCGATCACCACACTGGCCAGCACAGGGACGAGAATGGCCGCCATGCCCAGCACCACCAGGATGATGCCCTCGGTAAGAAAGAGCTTCCAATGCTCATGCAGTGCTTTTTGCGCGATACGGTCTGCGACGCCCGCAATGCTCATCCCTGCCTCCATGCCCATTTGCCCGCGGTCACACTATGGCGCGGTGGGGAAATCGCAAAGAAGGGCGCGAATGTTCTCGAAAAGCCGAAGAAAATCAGCCTCTTATGTTTTGCAAACAGAAAGTTGTTGAAGCGTCCCCGCGCCGAGTGGCGCAAAAGGATGTAACTTTGGCCAAACAAGTCCAGGGAGGGTGGGATGATGCAGTGGCTACCTTATGTTTCCTATTTCTTCGGCGGGGCATTCCTGACCAACGCGATTCCGCATTTCGTGAGCGGGTTGATGGGACGCGCGTTCCAGAGTCCCTTCGCCAAGCCGCCGGGACAGGGATTGTCTTCGTCCACGGTCAATGTGCTGTGGGGCGTCGCCAATATCATCGTGGCCTGGTTCCTGATCTGCCGGGTGGGCGAGTTCAACGCTTATTCCGGCACGCATATGCTGGCCGCCGGTCTTGGCGGGCTGTTGATGTCGTTGATGCTGGCCAGGAGTTTCGGACGGTTTCACGGCGGCAATTCCGCGCAAAATAGTTAGGGTCACGCGATGCCGGCAATCTGGCCGGAGCTGGAATACCGGGAATGGCGGGAGACCGCGCTCACGCTTCAGCTCTGGCTGCAGGTTGCCGGCAAAGTGCGGCTGGCGCTCACGCCCTGGCTGAATCACAGCTGGCAGGTGCCTTATTATGTGACCGCGCGCGGTCTTACGACTTCGCCGATTCCACATGATGGGCACATCTTCGACCTGGAATTCGATTTTCTCTCGCACCGTGTGGTGGGCCGCGGCAGTTCGGGCGCGGTATCCGAATTTCCTCTCGAGGCGATGTCGGTGGCGGACTTTTATCAGAAGATCGTCGCGTTGCTGGCCGCGCTGGAGGTCCGGGCGCGGATCACCCCGCTCCCCAGTGAAGTGATCGATCCCATCCCGTTCGAACAGGATCATGCGCGGCGTCCTTACGATTCCGCCAGCGTGCAGCGCTTCTGGCGGATCCTGGTGACGGCGGACCATCTGTTCAAATTGTTCCGCACTGGCTTTCTCGGCAAGGCCAGCCCGGTTCATGTCTTCTGGGGCGGCTTCGATCTGGCGGTGACCCGTTTTTCGGGGCGTCGCGCACCGCTTCACCCCGGCGGCATTCCGGGCTTGTCAGACCGCGTCACGCGTGAAGCCTATTCCCATGAAGTGAGCAGCGCCGGATTCTGGGCGGGCAATGGCGCCTATCCGCACGCGGCGTTCTATTCCTACGCCTATCCTGAGCCCAAAAATTTTCGCGACGCGGTGATGCCACCCGGCGTGACGTATGAAGCGCAGCTGGGCGAATTCATCCTGCCTTACGACATTGTGCGAAAATCGCCAGCCGGAGAAAAGCTGGTAATGGATTTTCTTCAGGCGAGCTATGCGGCGGCGGCCGACCTGGGCAAATGGGACCGCGCGGCGCTCGATTGCGCCACCGGCCGGCCCGGCAAGCCGCGCCTGGTCGAGTAAGCGCCGTCAAAGCACTCGTGTCATGAACACGCTATTGGGATCGGACTTGTAATCGGCGAATGGCGCGCATTCGACAAAACCGTGGCGGCGATAGAAAGCGCGCGCCGGCCCGAAATAATCCCAGGCCCCGGTTTCCAGGCTGAGCCGCGCCATGCCCATCGCACTCGCCTCGGCAACGATATGGGTGAGCATCGCCGCGCCCATACCCTGGTTGCGCGCGCTTTCGGCGGTATACATGGATTTGATTTCGCCATGATCGCGCGAAAGCGTTTTCAGCGCACCCATGCCCAGCAGCGTCTCGCCACGCCAAACGGTCCAGAAACGAATATCCGGTGTTTTGAGTCCGCTGGAGCCCAGGGCGTGGGCGCTGCCCCGGCCGGTTTCCGCCCGCGCGCGGCTCACATGGGCGTCGAGCAAGGCGATCACCCGGGGATCGTCGAAATTGCCCTCTTCGAACCGCATGCCGATTCCCGACCTGAACGCGCCCGTATACCCGGAAATTGTTCCCCCACGGAACTGCGCTTTTTTGGCACAAAAAAAGCCCCGTCGTGATAGGGCGGGGCCAATAACGCTCGATCCACGTCTGAGCGAGAGAAAACGCGCAGTCTGAGACTTGGTTTCCTGGAACTTTCCCAACCCTTTCCATGGGCGGCAATCGTTAACCGCCCCTCAACACCTCCCGGATAGATTGAGTTAAATCAGTGGGCTGGCTGCGCGAGCCGCCTCGATGGCAGGGCAGCCCATGCTACAGACTTGTGCCGAGCCGAGTGCTTTCGAGGGGACGAGTCCTATCCCCTCCGGCAGTATTTCTGCGGCCAAGGTCCATGTCCTTCAGCTCGAACCCATCAAGCACCGGCTTGGCGACCGCTGGCCCCGCCTGTCGCTGTTGGTGCACAAGCTGGTCAACACGGCGCTGAAGAAAGCGCAAGGACCGGGCGATCATTTCGAAGTGGTGGGCGAACTCGCCTATATCGCCACCTTCCACAAACTCAGCCAGCAGGACGCGGATGCGGCGCTGGGCGACATCATGCAGAAGGTCTGCGAGAAATTGTGGGGCGCGGGCGTGCAGGAAATCTCCGTGCGCAGTGTGGTGGGTGAAGTGCCCGCCGCGCTCGCCTGGGAAAAAATCTGCAAGGCCGACGCCATCAGCGAGACGCTGGAGAGGGTGGGCACCAAGACCGTCGTCTCCATCCCCCGCGCCGTCCCCGCGCCGCGCGCGCCCAAGCATCTCGCCTGGGACACGCCGCCCAGCGCCGGCTGGATCCAGCATTGCCACGAACTGGGCGACGTGCTGGGCATCCGTTTCCGCTTCGCGCCGGTGTGGGAGCTTCAGGGCGGGAAGAGCCGGCTTCTGGCCCTGACCATGAACGGGCGGCTCACCGGGCGCAACGGATTGACGTCGTTGATCCCCGACTCGTCCCTCCACCAGCTGCTGGACGTCGAAATCCCGCTTCTGTTCATGACTGCAACGATGGCGCAGCGGCTCAGCGCAGCGGGCGAAGTGGCCTCGCTTATGGTGGGCGTGTCGCACGACACGGTTTCGCACAAGGAAACCCGGACGCGTTATCTGCGCGCCCTCAAGGATGTGGAAGTGCCGGTCTCCTGCCCCATCCTTCTCAGAGTCGAGATGATCCCCGACGGCGCCGTGCTCTCGCGCGTGGCGCAGATTGCCTCTCTGCTGGCGACGCCCAATATCCGCGTGGTGCTAGATTTTCAGAACCCGCGCCAGCTTCCGCCGTTCGATTTCCGCCTGCCCGCGGTCGGCATCAGCGCCATGCTGCCCGTCTCATGCGACGCCGAGCAAGCCGCGAAGGTGGCGGAGAAGGTGGTCCGCCGCTCGCTCGACCAGAAATGCGTGTCGTTCCTGCACGGCCTCGACACGCCTCAACTGACTGACATCGCCGAGAAGGCGGCCGTGAAATTCGCCACCGGCAAGGCGCTGGACAAGGGCACCGAATTCACCGGCCTGGAAGCGGTGCCGCAATTCCCGCTCAACCGCCGCACCGTCTTCGTCGGTTAGTTTAAGCGGTCGGAATATCCACCACCTTCAGTTCCGCGCCGGTATAGTCGCGATAGGCGACGCGCAACCGGCTGCGGTTGACTGCGCAAGCAACGAAGCCCGATTGCAGCGAGCAGAAATCGCTTTCGCCCAGATCGCAATGATCGGCCATCTGCGAGCCCGCCCCGGTGCAGACGAAATGCGTCGCGCCATGATGGGTATGCGCCAGGTCGTGGTCATGGCCGTTGAGATAGAGCGGCACCTTGTGGTGTTGCAGGATGGGATCGAGCATCGCGATCAGATCGGGCGAGCCGCCGGTGACCCGCTCGGCCTTGTCGGCATCGCGGGCTTTGGGCGCGCCCACCAGCCGGCCGGAATAGACCGGATGATGGCCGATCACGATCTTCCAATCGGCCCGCGATGAACCCAGCGCATCGTCCAGCCACGCCAACTGAACGGGCACATTCTTCTTCTGGTCACCGACTTTCACTTTCACCGCGCCGTCGGTGTAATACATGCTCATCATCGGCGACGTGTCGGTGAAAAAGAATTCGGCGGTCGATCCATCGGGCGCCGTTTCCTGGCGCGTGTACCAGCGCGCTGGCAACTTCCACCGCTTGCTCTTGGCACTGTAGTCCAACTGCGCCTGGGCGTTGCCGTGATAATCGTGATTGCCCAGCGCCACCCACCAGGGCACCTGAAGCGACGGCGCGTCATAGACCTGCTCGAATGATTTCTGCCATGCCGGATCGTCCACCGAGGTGACACCGTCCTCGTAGAAATTGTCACCCACCGAAATCACAAAGCGGGCATCCAGCTCCTTGGCGCTTTCGCCCATCCGGATCGCCACATCAGTTTGATGCGACTGGCCTTCGCGGCCCCAATCGCCCACCGCCAGGAAATTGAGCGACGGTCCGCCCGCATCGGCCCAGGCGCGCGACAGGGGCAAGGCAAGCCCCAGGCCCGCCAGGCCTTGGAGGGTGCGGCGTCGAGTGAGGCGATGGTCAGTCACGGAAAGCTCCCTTTGCCCTCCACGATATGACGAAGCCTCTGCGCTTTTATGACAGGTTCAGCGTGGATGGCGGAAGCGGGAAATCCGCAGCAACAATTCCCACGATGCCACCGTGGCCGAACCCATCAGCACGATCAGGGCCGAGGCGAAAATGTAGCGAATGTCCGAGTCCGGGTCGCCGGAGCGCATACGGAACGCGGCATAGAGCAGCATGGCGAAGCCCAGCACGGACACGGCATGGCGCCGGACCGACGAGACCCGGCCTTTGAACTGCCGGGCATCCCGCAAGGATTGCCAAAAGCGGATCAACACCCAGATGCTCGCCACGATCGTCATGGAAATCGCCACCAGCCCCAAGGTGGAAAACGACATGTCCGGGAACGACGCCACCAGCGCGACCAAAAGAACCGCCAAATAGTTCTGGAATCCCTGCTCGGCCAGGCGGCGAGCATCTTCCGTGCCCAGGCTTTCCGAAGCGTTGACGGAGATGGCGACGAAGAGCAGGCCCAGCAGGGTGGCCGAAGCGGCGGCGATGGTGGAAAAGAATCCGGCCCAGACCTGCATCAGCAGACCCCAAACGAAAAGTGGCCGCGGAATTGCTTCGCGCGGCCAAGTTCGAGGGGAAAATGCGTTCGAGGGAACGCAACGCCGGGTCTATAGACTCCGCACGTTGCAGATTTATGGCATGCGCGCCGGCCAACGGATCCGGGCTTCGCCCAAATGCCGTATGCGGCCATTCCATCCACAGGCGAGCGTCTCATGGGCCCCAGCCAAAAAGCCGCATTACTCTTTTGGCACTGAACCGGCTCACCAAAACCGCGACGATCACGATGGCGAAGATGGCGATGGCGACTTGCGTGGAATCCTGACTCTTATAAAGGCCCAGCGACCAGGCCACCAAAGTGAGAACAGCGCTGGTGACCAGCAGCAAAAAAGCCCTCACCAGGCGTTCGGTTTTCGAAGGCAGCGGTCTGGCCATCTTTTTCGAATCCTCTTTGGCCCAAGTCTGTTGGACGATCGCGGCGCCAGCAATCCCCCCGGCAAAACCTGGCGCGAGGCGGGATCATTATTCGGAAAAATATCCACATAAATCAGGCAGTTGGGTGCACTTCACGCGAGGGATTCTGGCAGTCCTCTCCTCCTTCCCTTGTGCTACCGTGGGGTCCGCGCCGGTCGAAAGGGATTTTCATGAAAGCCGCACTTCTCGTCTCGCTGCTGATCACCACGCCTGCGCTCGCCGCGCCCATCCATCAATTCAGCGACCTGGCTTTGGCGCCGGACGGAAGCAAGACCGCGACAGTGGAAAGCGACGATCCCGGCAATCTGGCGGACGAGCCGCACGGCCAAGTGGTGGTGCGCGACCAAGCCGGCAAGATCGTCGCCCACTACGATCCCTGCGCCCAATGCCGCTATTCCGGGACCGCCTGGTCGCCCAAGGGCGACGCGCTGGCGTTTCTCGCGACAGACGAAAAAGCGGCAAAGACGACGCTGTTCCGCGCCGTGGCAAGCAGCGTTCAGCCTCTGACGACTGTCTCCGGTTTCGCCAACACGCCGCGCTTTTCTCCTGATGGCACTCGCGTTGCATTACTGGCGACGGTGGGCGCACACAAGATGGTCGGCGCCACCCAAGCCTCGGCGTCGCTGGTGGGCGAGATCGGCGAGAATGAAGACGAACAGCGCATCGCCGTACTGCCGTCGGCAGGCGGCGAACTCAAATTGAGCTCGCCCACCGACACTTACATCTATGAATATGCCTGGACGCCTGACGGCAAAGGTTTTGTTGCCACCGGGGCCAAAGGCAATGGCGACAATAATTGGTGGATCGCCACACTCGATTATATCGATGCCAATGGCTTGCGCGTGATTGCCGCGCTCAAGACGCAGATCGACATGCCGGTAGTGTCGCCGGACGGAAAGACCGTCGCCTTCATCGGCGGCTTGATGAGCGACTGGGGCTCGATCGGCGGCGACATCTACACCGTGGCGTTGGCGGGTGGTACGCCCACCGACATCACGCCCAATTACAAAGGCACGTTCGAGGGCATCAGCTGGCGCGGCGACAAGATCATGGCCGCGGCGCAAATCGGCGACCAGAGCGCGGCGGTGGCGGTGGATCCCAAGGCCAAGAAAGTTAAGACCGCCTGGTCGGCGCCCCTCTCGGTGGGAAGCCAAATTTTCCACGATCCCATCAGCTTTTCTGCCGACGGTGCGACCGCGGCCACCATCTCGGAGGATTATACCCACGCGCCGGAGATCATGCTGGGCCGCTTGCCGAAGCTCGCGGTGGTGACGCATGTCAATGCCGCCCTGCCCGCCACCGTGATGGCGGAAAGCGTGCATTGGAAAAACCAGGGCTTCGACGTGCAAGGCTGGCTGCTCAAGCCGCTCAAAGTCGGACCGGGCAAGCATCCCATGATCACTATTGTCCATGGCGGACCGTCGGCGGCATCGCGCCCCCGCTATATCGCCGCTGGCGGCCAGCACGGCACCGGTTTCGACTTTGTCGGGCCCTTCATCGATCGCGGCTATTTCGTTTTCTATCCCAATCCGCGCGGCTCATACGGCCAGGGCGAAGCTTTCACCCGCGCCAATATCAAGGATTTCGGCGGCGGCGATCTGCGCGACATTCTGGCCGGGATCGATGCGGTGGAACACACGGAAGCCGTGGACGATACGCGGCTGGGGCTTTACGGCCATTCCTATGGCGGCTGGATGAGCATGTGGGCCAATACCCAGACGCGGCGTTTTGCGGCCATCGTCGCGGGCGCGGGCATCGCCGACTGGGCCAGCTATTATGGCGAGAACGGGATCGACAAATGGATGATCCCCTTCTTTGGCGCTTCGGTCTATGACGATCCGGCGCCCTATCGCGCCGCCTCGCCGCTCACCTTCATCAAGCAGGCCAAGACGCCCACGCTGGTTTATGTGGGCGAGCGCGACGTCGAATGCCCGGCGCCGCAATCCTTTGAATATTGGCATGCGCTGAAAACCATCGGCACGCCGGTCAAGCTGATGGTCTATGCCGGCGAAGGCCATCATTTCCACAAACTCACCGATTTGGAAGATCTGAGGGGCCGGGTGATGGATTGGTTCGGCCATTACTTGAAAGAGCCGAATTCAGGCTGAAATTACAGTCAGCTTCAGTTTATTGAACAATGATTTTCCCATGCATGCCGAGCATGCTGTGCAGAAAATGCGTGCAGTCGACGGAATAGGTTCCTGCGCGATTGGGTGTGACGGTGATGTCAACAGCCTCGCCGCTGTCAAGCTCAACGCTTCCTTCGTCAATTTTATCCGCATCTGCCCGCGCAACTTGGGAACCGGCAAAAAATTCCGGCGCGTTGAAATTATGCCCTTTCGATCCGTCATTGGTGAAATGCATGCGATACGTCGTCCCCCCCTTCAAATTGATCATGCTTGGAGTGAAGGCGTAGTTCGTGAGGGAGATATTGATGGGCGTCACTGTTTGGGCTGACGCACTGCCGTTGGCCGCAAATAATATGATGACAGCGGTGGCCAGCTTCCAACCGATTTTCATGCGAATCTCCGATTTCCAGAAGGCGGACGAGGCCATCGACCCTCATCATCGCCGCTCAGGTCGCTTGTCTGCAATGATGATGAGGGTGGGAAAATCGAACTGGTGCAGTTTTACGTCGTTATTTCGGCGGTGATCATCGCCCTGATTGTACGCCGGCGGCCCTGGCGCCGACTTTCCCTGGCATAGGCGGTACGTCTTTCAGAATCTGTCCCAGCTTGCGGACTCCGATTTCGATCTCCTTGCCGTCCACGCCGCCATAACCCAAGACCAAACCGGGCCTTGAAGGCCGTCCCAGATAACAGGTTGAAAGCGGAATGACGGAAATGCCGGCCCGGGCTGCCTGGCGCGACACGTCCCGGTCATCGGATTCCAGAGGCAAAAGACAGACTAGGTGCATGCCGGCGTCCGCACTCACAATCTCGATTCGGTCACCGAGATTTTCGTTGAGCGCTTCGATCAGCATCCGGCGCCGTTCCATATAGAGTATGCGCATCCGTCTTATATGGCGGGCGAAATGTCCTTGGCGGATGAAGTCGGTCAGGGCTCGCTGAAACAGTGTCGAGGGAAAAAGATCAATCGAGTCCCGCGCCACGCGGAAGCCGGGCACCAGTTCCTTGGGGATCACCAGATAGCCCACGCGCAACGCCGGAAACAGCACCTTGCTGAAGGTACCGACATAGATCACGCGGTCGCCCCGACCCAAGCCTTGCACCGACGCAAGCGGATGACCGCCGAAACGGTATTCGCTGTCGTAATCATCCTCGATGATCCAGGCGCGTGCCTTCTGCGCCCAATTGAGCAATTTCATCCGCCGCGCCGCACTCATGGTCATGCCCATCGGATATTGATGAGATGGCGTGATATAGGCCGCGCGCGCCCGGCCCGCGCGCCGGATGCCCCCATCCACGTCGAGGCCTTCCTGGTCCGTCGGCACCGCGACGAGCTTTACGCCGGCCATCGCCAGAGCGCGATGGGCGCCGGGATAGCCTGGCTCTTCCACCCACACCGCGTCGCCGTCATCGAGAAGCGCCCGCGCCGTGACTTGCAGGCCATGCTGCGATCCCGACACCACCATGATCTGCGAGGCATCGCAGCGCACCGCCCGCGCCGCGCCCAGATATTCGGCGATCGCTTCGCGGAACGGCATGTGTCCCATGGGATCGCCATAGGCCATCGCTTCGCGGCCGGAATGGCGGGCATGGCGGGCGACGAGCGAGGCCCAGATCTCGCCCGGGAAGTGATCAAGCGCAGCCAGGCTGACGCGGAAGGCGCCGATCGCCTCGAGCGTGGGATCAGGTGGCGCGGCCATTACACCAGCCAGGCGCCGCGAAAGTTTCGGCCGCTCGCGTGCTTGCGCCTGTGACGGCGTGCGGGGACCAAGCGCGAAGCCCGCCTGCGGAATGGATGACGCCACGCAGGTGCCAGCGCCGGGAAAGCTCTCGAGATAGCCCTCGGCATGAAGCTGCTCGTAAGCGGTGAGCACCGGGATGCGGGAAATCTTCAGCTCGGACGCCAGCAAACGGGTGGACGGCACGCGCTGACCGGGGCGCAGGCGCCCCTCCACGATCGCCTGCTGAAACCAGTCATAGACCTGGCGGTAGAGCGGGGTTTTTGCCCGCGGGTCCAAGCCGAGCGGGGGCGAGAAGCTGCCGTGAATCCGCTTCATGGGACATCCAAAGTGGTCATATCAAAATGGCATAAAGCGGTCATTGAGACCAGCCACTCCACCGCCTACCAAAAGCTTCATGAGGCATGGCGGCGATTTGAGCGCAACCGCCGGAGTGCGGGCCAGAACCTGCTTTGCGAGCTTGCGATGCTTCTCAGGATCAAAGGTGCACATCGTGTCGCGGAGGAACAGTTTCAGGGCGCGCATTTTTTGCACGCCTTGCGCCCTTTTCTTGAGTTGTGCGCTTCTCGCAATGCCCGCAGCCGCGGAATCCCCGGCGGGCGCATATCGTCAATCCTTGGATGATGCCTGGTGGACCGGACCGCTGCTGGCGGCGTCAGCGGGCACATTGCCACCGGGGCATTTCCTGTTCGAACCCTATTTCTTCGATTCCATCCCTTTCGCCCAGATCGACAAACATGGCGCGACCCACGACGTCCCGCGCCAGAATGATTTCGGGTCTTTCTCTTACTTTATCTATGGCATTGCCGACGGCTTCAGCATGGGACTGATCCCCCGCTTCGGCTTCGAGCAGATCAATGGCGGCAAAAGCAGTTCCGACCTGGAATTGGGCGACTGGACTTTGCAAGGCCAAGTCTGCCTCACCGATTTTCACGAAGACAGTTGGATACCCACCATCTCCCTCAATCTCGCCGAGACATTTCCCACCGGTAGATTCGACCAGCTGGACCGCGCCAGCGACGGGTTCGGCGCCGGCGCCTATACCAGCATCTTGTCGCTTTATTCCCAGACCTATTTCTGGATGCCCAATGGACGGTTGCTGCGCACGCGGCTCAACCTCTCCTACGCGCTGTCGGGCCGCGTTCCCCTGCAAAATATGAGCGTCTATGGCACGGAGAACGGGTTCGTTGGCTTTGCCGATCCGGGCGCTTCGGCCTATGGCGATCTGGCTTTCGAATACAGCATCACCAGGAATTGGGTCGCAGCCATGGATTTCTGGTTCGAGCAGGATAATCCCACTCACGTCTCCGGCATCAACGCCGCTGGTGGCACGCTTGCGCCCTATTCGGCGAATTCGGACACGGGCCGCGAACTATATGTGGCGCCCGCCCTGGAATATAATGTCAGCGCTGCTTTGGGCGTGATCCTGGGCGCGCGGATCTTCGCCGCCGGCCGCAACGAAACCGCCTTTGTCACGCCGGTGATAGCTATCAATTATGTGCATTGACGATAAGAGAGAGTCTCACGCCGCATGCTGCTTTCGAGTAAATTTTGGCGACAACTCGGTACGGTGGGACTTTAATATCAACTGGCTTTTATTCGCCAATCGATATGAAATAGCCGTCGAGCGGGACGACGATGGAAAACGAACTTACACGCGCACAGCACTATCGGCACTTGGCGGAATTGATGCGAAAAACCGCGCGGGAAGAATCCGCCGCAAAACGGCAACGGGATTTTCTCGATCTCGCCTCCCAATATGAGCGCCTGGCCGACAAATTGGCCGGCCGCCAAATTCCAGCCAATTAAATCTTCCAGTACGGAATCGGTTCGCTTCAATTCGCCAACAGTGGCTTGGGATCGACCTTCACCCTCGTCCAAAAAATCCCTGCCGGCAAAGTACGGCGCCCAGCTGAGCGCCTCGGCATGATCCAGCACCAACCACCCCTCACAATCTCTCAGAAACAGAGCCGGATGAGGATGTTGTGAGCCGGCGATTGAAAAACCACCGGGCGCGGATACCACGCCTGTGCGCTCACAACCACACATGGCATTTTTACAAACGTGCACCCCTCCAAAGCCTCATCATATGGGAGGAGAAATACCTTACCTATTGATAGGTATATAATCGTAAAGAACAATTTATCGGCCATATATTTCATAATATTAAGAAAAATATCCGCCAAAGTGATTATTCTATGAAGCTTTGGTATCATTTACATTATGCCGACCTCGGACGACCGTTCACTTAGATCAAGGCGATTTGGGGCTGCCGGCAAGGGGATTTCTGTCTTTTTCATTTCAAAAGACCGCTGCCGATAGCTCCGTCGCATTTGCCAATAAGGCCGTTCAAGAGGGGAACTCATATGCGCATGTCATTCAAACAATCATTGTTCATTGGCTCGTCCATTGCCGCTTTCGCGATGGCGGCGGGCCCGGCGTTTGCCCAAGCCCAAACCACAGCGAGCGAAGCGGAAACCGTGATCGTCACCGGCACGCGCGTGCAGGGCATGACGGCCGCCGACAGCGCCGCGCCCATCACCGTGCTGGGCACCGACGCCTTGACCAAGGGCACGGGCACAACCGACCTGCGCCAGGCTTTGGGCCAGACCGTTCCCTCCTTCACCGCGCAACAATTCGGCGGCGACACCGCCAACCTGACGCTCTCCGCCGCGCTCCGCGGTCTCTCTCCTAACGACACGCTGGTCTTGGTCAACGGCAAGCGCCGCCACTACACCGGCAATCTGCAGGTGGATGGAGGCAGCTTCACCTCTGGCTCTTCGGCCGCCGACATTTCGTTGATTCCGGAAGCCTCGATCGATCACGTCGAAGTGCTGCTCGACGGCGCCGCCGCCCAGTACGGTACCGACGCCATCGCCGGCGTCGTGAACATCATTTTGAAAGGGAAGTCCTCGGGCGGCGTGATGTCGGCCACGGCTGGCGATTACTACGATCGCGGCGGCATCGATACATCCAACGGCCTGAAGAGCGCCGGCACCAACTACGATCTGTCCGCCAATATGGGCTTCCCGCTCTTCGACAAGGGCTTCGTCAACGTCACCATCGAAAAGCAGTATGGCAACTACACCCAGAATGGCGGCGCCGACACCAAAGTCGCGGGCGTGGGCCCCGACGGCACCGGCCTGCAAACCGGTCTGGTCAATGGCAGCGTCCCGCTCGCCACCGCCCAGTTGATCCCCGGCTATCCGCGCTCCAATCCGATTGATGGCAATCCGCAATATCAGCTGACCCAGGCGGCGGTGAACGCGGCATATGATTTCTCCGATAGCTTGCAGTTCTATGCCTTTGGCACAGTCTCGCATCGCTTCAGCAAATCATATGAAAATGATCGTTCGCCGAACAAGGTCATCGCCTCGCCGGGCTCCAACCAGCCTTGTACACCCGCCAATCCGAACGGTTATAATGATGCATCCAGCACAGCGGACGGTCTTAACCCGGTGTGCTACAACGGCACCGGCGTCGGCCAGTTCGCCATCCTGGGTTCGACTCCTCCCGGCGTCGGAGCTGGCCCCGCCGGCGGCGCGGGCCTGAACTCCAAGGGTCAAATCATCTTCAGCGTCGCCGGCACCTCCCGCAATGGCAGCTATACGTCGCCGGGCGAATTGATCTTCTCGACGACCGGTTTCCGTCCGCAAGAAGTTCTGAGGGAAGAAGATTATCAGTACAATATGGGCGAGAAGTTCACCCTGTGGGGTTGGGCCACAGACCTCGGTGTCAGCTACGGCAAGGACATTGACAATATCTACACCGATGGCAGCAGCAATGTGAATCTGTTCGCCGACACCCACACCGCGCCCAGCAACTACTATGACGGCTCCTTCACCTCCAGCCAGCTCACCGGCACGATTGATGCCACCCATGCCTACAATGTCGGCCTGGCCTCACCGCTGACGGTGGCGATCGGCGCAGAAGCGCGGGAAGATCTTTATGGCATCTCCGCCGGCGATGCTCCTTCGCAATATGGCGCGGGCGCCGCATCCTACCCGGGCAACGTGTCAACCACGGCCGGTGTGCATAGCCGCAAGAATTACGCGGTCTATGCCGACTTCGCGTTGGCGCCGATCGAGGCCTTGCAGCTCGATGTCGCCGGCCGCGCCGAACATTATACCGATTTCGGCGACACCCAGATCGGCAAGATCACGGCGCGTTATGACTTCAATCCGCAATGGGCGATCCGCGGCACCATCTCGACCGGCTTCCGCGCCCCGACCATCGCGGAGGAATTTTACACCGCCGTCGACGTGGCGCCGACTTCGGCCACGGCCCAGCTTCCCGCCGACTCCGCCGCTGCCAGGCTCCTGGGTCTCACGAATCTGAAGCCGGAAATTTCGACCAGCTACAGCGCGGGCATCGTCGCCCATCCGTTCCAAGATCTGTCGGCCACGATTGACGTTTATTCCACCTCCGTCGGCGACCGCATCGTGCCCTCCTCGACAGTGTACCTAAAGGGTGGCACCCCGCTTAACCCGGCAGTGGGTTCTGCGATTGCCGCTGCTGGCGTTACCATCGATCCCACCGTCACGCAGGTGGGCGCCAGCGCATTCGTCAATGGCGTGAGCACGCTCACACAAGGCGTGGACGCGACCATCAACTATCCGACCGACTTCGGCGCGTATGGCTCGGTCGATTGGACGTTGGCGGGCAATATCAACAATACCGCCATTTCCAAGGTAGCGCCCACGCCGGCGGCCCTGGGCGGCGGCTCGCTCTTCGAGCCCTTCACGCTGTTCAATTATGCGCACAGCGCGCCGAGTGAGAAGATCGGCCTCACCGCCAACTGGTCGCTGGACGCATGGGGTGTCACGTTCCGTGAAACCTATTATGGCCCGCAGCACAGCTTGGAGAATTCCGCTGTCGGCGTTCTCAATGACTTCAACCAGGCCGGCGTTGGTCTCACCGATGCGGAAGTTCGGTATAACATCACCGAAGCATTGCAGCTCGCGGTCGGCGGCAACAACATCTTCAACATTCGGCCCGATGGCGATCCGTGGGAAGTCAATGAATTCGGTCCTGGCGAAGGTGGTCCTGGCGGGCAGGGCCAAGTCGTGGCCGGTCCGTTCGGAGGAGCCTTCAACCCGAATGGCGGCTATTACTACGGCCGCCTGACCTACAACTTCTGACACGGCCTGCGCGGCCACCCCTGGCCACGCAGACAAATCGGCCCGGACCTTTTGGTCCGGGCCTTTTTTTCGCCCCGTGCTCTCGCCGGCCGCAAAGGGGTTGCCCACAGCCGATGGGTTTGAGAGCTTCCGGAATGAACCGATGGCGCCCCGTGTTCGCTGCCCTGCTGTTTGTGCTGCCGGCGGTCGCACGCGCGGAAGGAACCATCACGTTGCCGCTGTCCGGAGATTTCCTTCTCTCGCCCCGGCTCGAAACGGCGAGACTGACGCCCAAGACCAGAGAATCCGTGAGAACCGCGCTCGCCGCGGCCGCGCGGGCCAGCCGGGCCGCTTCCGCAGCTGAAAGCATCATCGGCGCAGCGATGGCGGCGGCCGGCAAAGCCGGCAAAGTCCGTGGCTACGACAGGCTTGATGTGCCGGGCGTCGACGGCACAGCCTGCCTCTATCAGGGCCGCGCCACCCAGGGCCGCGCCACCGGCCTGGGCGTGATGCATTGCCGGCAACAGATATTCGCAGGCCGTTTCCGCGATGGGCGATTGAACGGCCTGGGCGGGGATGCGGCACTCAACACGGCCGACGCCTATGAGGGTGAATACCGCAACGGCGCGCGCATGGGGTTCGGCGTCGAGCGCGACAAGGACGGCTCTTATCCCGGCCTGTATGGTTTTCGCGCGAACGCCGGAGGACAGAAATCCAACATGGAAGTTCTGGGCCTGCAGGATTTCAAGGATGCCCATTGGGCCGGACATTATGGAGTCTATGGCGGCCCCAGGATCGCCTGCACTCTTATCAAAGGCGCGGTGCTGGAAGGAAGCGTACTTGACGGCTATGGCGCCAAATTCGATTCCGGCGGCCATCTGATCGAGCAGGGTTTCTACAAATCGGGCATGCTCGAGAATGGCTCCGGGCCGCCATGCTGACCATCACGCGCACAGGGCTTCGATGACCAGAAACAAGAATACCGCTTTTCTCGGCCATCCCACCGGCCTTGGCTGGTTGAGCGGCTCGGAATTCTGGGAGCGTTTCTCCTATTACGGCATGCAGGCGCTGCTGGTGCTCTACATGACCCAGTATCTGCTTCTTCCCGGGCATGTGGAGCATGTCTGGGCTTTCGTGCCATTCCGTCACGCGGTCGAGTCGGTTTACGGGAAACTCACCCCGCCGGCACTGGCCTCCATCATATTCGGCTTCTATGCGGGCTTTGTGTATCTGACGCCACTGGCGGGCGGCTGGGTGGCGGACCGGCTGATCGGCCGCACCCGCACCGTCACAGTGGGCGCGCTGCTGATGGCGCTGGGCCATTTCCTGATGGCGTTCGAAGCGAGCTTCCTGCTTGCGCTTCTTTGCCTTTTAATCGGCGTGGGCTGCTTCAAGGGCAATATCGCCGCCCAGGTAGGCGATCTTTACGCCACCGATGATCCCCGGCGCGCCGACGGCTTCCAGATCTATTATCTGGGTATCCAGATCGCGGTGATCATCTCGCCCTTCATCTGCGGCACCTTGGGAGAGACCGTGGGCTGGCCTTACGGCTTCGGCGCTGCGGGCGTGGGCATGCTGATCGGCCTTGCCACCTATCTGATCGGCCGTCCCTCATTGCCACCGGAGAAAATACGCGATGGTGAGGTGGTCCGTCCCCCCATGACCAGACGCGATGGCCTATCGGTGGCCCTATTGATCGGACTGATCCCGGTCCTGGCGCTGGCGCTGGTGGGGAATATGCAGATCTTCAACGCCTACCTGATCTGGGCGCAAAAGAACTTCCAGCTGGTCTTTTTCGGCAGGACCATGCCGATCACCTGGATGCTGTCGGTGGACGCCTTCATCAGCACCATCCTGATGGCGGCCTCGATCCTGTTCTGGCATTGGTGGGCCAAGCGTTGGACCGAACCGGACGAGATCACCAAGATGGTAATCGGCGTAGTGATCGCGGCGCTGGCGCCCACCGTGCTTGCTGTCGCCTCATGGGTGGTGGCCTCGACCGGCCATCCCGTCTCGCTGATCTGGGCGGTGGCTTTTCACTTTCTCAACGATCTGGGTTTCGCCAACGTGCTGCCGGTGGGACTGGCGCTTTACTCCCGGGCCGCGCCCAAGGGCGCTGCGGGCCTGATGGTTGGGATTTATTATCTCCAGCTCTTCCTGGCCAACATGATCGTAGGCTATTTGGGCAGCCTGCTGGATGTGATGCCTGCCACCCAATTCTGGATGCTGCATGTGGGACTGATGGTGATCGCGGCGGTGATCCTGATCGCGGTCCGCCATTTCGCGGGCGGCATCTTGGCGCCGTCCTATGATCATTCTCCCAAGACGGCGGAGCAACTGGCATAAGCGCAGGCAACGCGCTATAGGCTCTGAGACGATGAAACAGAACAATTACTTTGAAGTTCTTTTGAGCGCCGCAGTGGTCGTGGTGGCGGTGAGCTTTCTCACTTACACCTATGTGATCACTGGCGCCGCCAGACCTTCCGATTACCAGCTGAAAGCCGACATGGCGCACGCCGACGGACTCTCAAACGCCTCCGATGTGCGGATCGGCGGCATCAAGGTGGGCTCGGTGTCCGATCTCGCCCTCGATCCCAAGACCTACAAGGCGGTCGTGCGCCTGCGCATCCGCAGCGATGTGCAAATCCCCGTGAACTCCACCATCGGCGTGGCGAGCGGCGGATTGAGTCCGGGCTCTTATCTCGCCATCACGCCCGGCACCAGCAGCCGGACATTGGCGCCGGGCAGCACCATCTCCACGCGGTAGGTGCGCGTAACCGGCTGATAAGACCAAGATTTTTAGATTGCTCCCGCATATCCGCTTTCGTTGGGCATGCTGCGGCCTCAGGGTAACTTGACCCTCCCAGGTCGTGGTGAGAGCATATCCACCTATGCTTCGGACCTTCCGCCTGGCAGCTGTGCAGCTGGCGCTTGCCGCCATGATGCTGCGCGCGTTGCTGCCGATGGGCTGGATGCCCAATCCGGATGGCTTCGCCCAATCACCGCTGGTGATTTGCCTGATGGACATGCCGTCCGGCATGGACATGTCGCATGCCATGGACATGTCGAAGCCGATGGACATGGACATGCATGGCCACGATCACGGCCAGCAGCAGAATAACGAGCAGTGTCCGTTCGCCGCCGCGCCGCACATCGCGGCGCCCTTCACCATCGCCGAACTTGCGCCGCCTTCCGAGTTGGCCCGTTTCGCCGAGAAGCCCATAAGCGACACGCTTCCCGCGCTTGCGCTCGATTATCACCCGCAATCACCGCGCGCCCCGCCCACCTCGATCTGATCTTCTAGAGCGGCCTGCTTTTGGCAGGTCTTCGCCGGCACCTGTGCGCTTCGCGTACGGGCCGGCCATTTCCGCTACTTGGAGTCGGATTATGTCCATTCATAAGTATCTGCATTTCTGCATTCAAAAATACCAACACGCATTCGAAGCTTTCGCCTTAACGCTGCTTCAAGCGGCTTTGATCCTGTCGTTGCTGCCACAATCGGCGCATGCCCATGCCATCGCCGGCGACCGGGTGTTTCCGGCGACACTTGAGGTCGACGATCCTTCGGTTGCAACCGAGCTTTCACTGCCGGCCGTAAGCTGGGCGCGCGGCCCGCTCGACGATAACGGTAATTTTCCCAACTTGACCAATATCGGGGCCGAATTCGACTTGTTGATTGCTCCGAATTTGGCGGTTGGAATCTCCGATGGCTGGAATTCCCAGTCCGCCAGGGGGGAACGCGGCGTTTACGGATATGACAGCCTCGAGGTTTCAGGAAAATATTTGTTCTACGAGAATGACGAGCACGAGATCCTGATGTCTGCCGGTCTGGTGGTGGATATTGGCGGGACGGGTGCGTCCAGCCTTGGTGACGACGGCACCAGCACTTTCACGCCGACATTTTATTTCGGAAAAGGCATGGGAGACTTGCCCGACAGCATGGCGCTGCTGAAACCATTCGCCATTACCGGCACGATTGGCGTGGCCCTGGCGCAGGATCGGAACAATCCCGATGAATTTCAGCCGGGAATCACGTTGCAATACAGCATGCCGT
Organism: Rhizomicrobium sp.; assembly: GCA_036271455.1. GTDB lineage: Bacteria > Pseudomonadota > Alphaproteobacteria > Micropepsales > Micropepsaceae > Rhizomicrobium. The sequence continues at coordinate 9,965 of DATBAP010000018.1, read as the reverse complement.
ACTTGAAATCCGCGGTGAAGGACTATGACCTTCCCGATTTTGTCAATCACTTGATTCCGGTGGTCGAGATTCCGCTCGCGGTCGGTCTCAACAATGGCGCCCATAGCTGGGGCGGAACGATCAATCCCGGCTTCATCTACATGGCCAACACTTGGCAGTTCGGTGTTGAAGCGACATTACCCCTCACCGCTGCGGATCAGCACGGCGTCGGAGTTACGGGAGAATTCCACGTCTATCTTGATGATCTCGTCCCGGCATTCTTTCAACCCCTCATGGGAGCAATCTGATGAGCAAATCGATGACACTCCGCATTGTTTCGCAGGCTGTCGTAATCGCGATTCTTTTCGGATCCCATACAAGCGCGATTGCCCACGCCTTCCTCGACAATGCGACACCAAAGGTCGGTTCGGTGGTCACCGCGCCGCCGAAAATCATTCGCATTCAGCTTACACAGCGGGTGGAGGTGGCGTTCTCGCACATCCATCTCTTCACCGCGGGTGGCCAGGAAATCGCGATGGGGCCGGCCGCTACCGATCCCTCGGACCAGACGGTGCTGTCGGCGCCCGTCACCGGCACACTCGCCGCCGGGCAATATGAAGTGCGGTGGGACGTGCTGTCGGTCGATACACACCGGACGAACGGCCATTTCCCTTTCAGTTACCAGCCCTAGACTGAAATGGAAATACTTCTCGTCAGTCTTCGCTTCGTCCAGTACATGGCAGTGATGATCCTGTTCGGGTCATCACTGTTTCCCTACTACGCCTTGGCGAGGAATGGGAACAGTCGCGGCTGCAACACGGACATAGCGGCGTTTGTGCAACGCGTTGCATTCTATGCCTCGCTCGCGGCGCTGTTGTCGGCGGTCGGATGGCTTGGTTGCGAGGCCGTTCTGATGAGCGGTGACGCCAATGGGTATCGTGAGGGTGCCACCATATGGACTGTGTTGAGCGACACGGAATTCGGCGGGATATGGCGCTGGCGGCTGCTGCTTCTTTTGCTTCTGCCGATTTTTCTGGGATGGCGCCTCCTCCGTCATCGCAAGCCCCTGGTATGGCCGATTCTTGCTTCCGGTATCCTGCTGGTTGCAAGTCTTGCCGGTGTGGGTCATGGGGCGATGGGCATCGGGTTTAGCGTGTGGGCGCATCTGGGAAATCAGGCGGTCCATCTGCTGGCTGCGGGGGTCTGGGTCGGAGGTTTGCTGTCGCTGTTCCATACCATCCGTTATACTCGTGACGCCGCGCTCGGCGTCGAGATACAGCGCCATGCCCTTGAGCGTTTTTCGCTGGTGGGCTTTGTCGCCGTAATGTTGATCTTTGTCAGCGGTCTCCTCAATTCCTGGTTTCTGGTCGGTTCGTTCGATGCGCTTCTGCATACGACATACGGTCAAGTGCTGATGGTCAAAGTGACATTTTTCCTCTTCATGGTCGCGCTGGCGGTTTTCAACCGGCTCTTCTTGATGCCCCGGCTTGCCAGTGCGAGTGATAGCGAGGTGCCGCTGCGGCTGCTTCTGCGTTCGGTCGCCGCCGAGCAAATTTTTGCCATTCTGGTCGTCGCCAGCGTCAGCCTGCTGGGCACCTTGCCGCCCGCCATGGACAGGATGGTGATGTAGCCCTGCCGGGGCCACGCCGGGATCTGCATTCCGAAGTGAACTCGCCTAGACGGGCTCGACCTTCAGATCCCGCAGCATGGTCCTGAGCTGCGCGGCTTTGACCGTGCCGTTCGCGGTTTCGAATCGGCCCTGGGCCCGCCGCCAAAGGGGAAGAGCCTGTTTCAAAGTGGCATAACCCGTCTTGGTGACGCTAATCACATGCTGGCGCGCGTCGCTTTTGGACGAGGTCACAGTGATCAGCCCGGCTTTTTCCAGGGGCCGCAGATTCTTGCCCGCCGTGGTGCGGTCCAGGCCCAGCCGTTCCGCCACGTTGTTCACTGACGCCTGTTCCATCTCGTTGACCAAGGCCAGGATGGCGAATTGGGTGGCGCGCAAACCGCTGGGCGCAAGCTCGGCATCATAGAAGTTGGAGATACGGCGGGCCGCCCGGCGCAGCGCCGCGCAGTTGCAATCCCGGATCCCCAGTTTGGCGTTCTGTTCCATGAAATGAGTATATGCTCTTATACCGCCCCTGACAAATTGTGTCCCCAAACAGGAAAATCAAGCCGTTAACCGCAGCCGGAAGATTCTCTGTGCCAGGACCGGGCTTGGCCCTAAACACACCCTTGTCGAAACGCGTCAGGGAGCATCCCATGCCTCTTCACGCCCTATCTCTCCACAAGCATGTATTGGCGTTGCCTTTCTCGCTGGCGGCCTCGCCGGCGTTGGCGTTTTCCGACGCCACCCAGATTCCGCCGCCGCCCTATCTGGTGCAGCCGATCGCAGTGCTCTTGATTTTCCTGGCCATTTTTGTCGGTGCGGCCTGGTCGCTTTCCACCTTGATGGGGCTTTCTTCGCGCCCCGCCCGCCACAATCTTTGGAAATGGCGTCGCCGTCGGCGCATCTGAACTAAAAAATAAGGGCCGCCGCCGCACATGCTGCGATGACGGCCCGCGCTCCCCTCCTTAGGATAAATCACGCTGGCATCTTGCCGGAGCGTGGCCGGTCGCGCTCTGCATCGCGCCGTTCGATGCGAACTGCAGGGGCGCCGATGATGTGGTGGGATTTTCCTGTGCCTGCACGGCGAAAAACGGGATGCTGGCAAACAGCACTGCTATGAGAAGCAGGCAAAACTCGCGCATAACCAACGTGACCAGTGAAGTGTTTGATTTATCAGCCATTTTTTGTCTCCTATAGTTTTATGAAAGGTATCTTGTACTGCAAGTATCTTGCATCGTACTATAGCGGCCGTCAAGTGCTTCGAGATGGAAAATTCGTAACCGCGGCCAACAACCGCCACGTGTGACGAAAGCGATGCAAAATCAAAGGACTGGATGATGCGCGCTCGTCCGGTAACGCGATGTCCTTGTCCGCGCGCGTTCCGTCATGCCCATTTCATGCTAATCTTGGAGCGGGTCGGGAGGGCAAAATGAATCTGCACGTGCGCGCCGCGCTCATGTTCGCCGCCTTGAGTTTCGCGACTCCTTCACTGGCGGAAGATTGCGGCGGCCTGGTGCAGCGTGCGTCACTCGACATGACGCTCACACGCGGCGACGCGATCCTTGTGCCAGCAACCTTCAATGGCGCGGAAATGCATATGTTGCTGGACACCGGCGGCGGCATTTCGAGCGTGAGCCAAAAAACCGTCAAAGCGCTCAATCTCTCGCCCCATGAAGTCGCGGTGAAGACCCTCGACCTGCGCGGCAATGCTTCGCAGCGAGCCGTCCGGCTGGATGAATTCGCGCTGGGCGCGCTGAAGGGCAAAGGTGTCGACTTGATGGTATTGCCGGACCCCGACGCCCAATTCGACGGCTTGCTCGCCGGTGACATCCTGGAAGGCTACGATGTCGAGCTGAACTTCGCCGCCCGCAAGGTCAATCTCTTCTCGCCGGATCATTGTGAAGGCAAAGTGATCTATTGGCCGGCCGCTGCGTTGGCCGTGGTGCCCTTTACCATGTCGCACCAAGCCCGCGGCAATCCCAACGAGCCTTTGAGCATCATGCACGGCCTGCCGGACACGCATATCCGGGTACCGGTGACGCTCGATGGCAAGACATTCACCGCCATCGTCGACACCGGCGCCCCCATCACCAGCATGAGCGCGGCCACCGCCAAATCTGCGTTTGGCGTCGCGGCCGACTCACCCGGCGCGGTAACCATCGCCCCCAACGATCCCCGCTTCGGCTATGTTTTCCATAGCCTCGCTTTCGATGGCATCGCGGTGACCAACCCGCATGTCCTGATCCATCCTGATCTTGTGGGTAAGAATGATCCGGACAACACCAATACCGCGGACAGCCGCATCACCCGGGTGGACGACGGGCTGGGTCCCGATATGATCATTGGCATGGACGTGCTGAAGCGGTTGCATCTCTACATCGCCTATCATGAGAGAAAGCTCTATATCACGCCGCCCGACCAACCAGCCGCGCCCGTCGCCGGACATTAATCAGCGCGGGGCCGTGGACATTGCCCCAAACCCGCCACATCAGCGCCACAGCGGCGCCGGAAAGATCGCGAAAGGGCCTTGGAAACTAAGAAACAAATCCCGCGCTGCGCGGTTCTCTCTGGGTGGATACGAGTGAAACGACATTGGAACGCAAAGACGAAAAACCGCGGAGAAAATACCGGGAACGAGCGGTCCAGATGCTGAGATTGGCCAAGCAAGCCCATACCGAGGCCGCGCGGTCGTCCTATCTCATCCTCGCGGCTTCATGGGATGCGCTGGCACGGCAAGCCGAGCACCGTCCGCAAAAAAGCTGATGCCACCCTTCATGGCGCCTTGCGACATGCCGGAAAACAACCGGAAGGTGCGGAATCCTGTGCCAGAACCCGGACAAGCCGGCAATGTTCCCTGCCCTGCATCGTGCTAAGATGCCCGGACCAAAACGGGGAGAGGTTCATGAAACCATTCGCGATTGCCGCCAGCTTGATGATCCTGGCGGCGCCCGCCACCGCGGCGACCGTCACACCTGACAATGCCGGCAAGCATGTGGGCGAAACCGCCACGGTGGAAGGCGTCGTGGCCGATGTGCACGCCGCGCCCAACGGCATGATCCTGCTCGATCTGGGGGGACGCTCTCCCGACAACGCATTCGTGGCCCTGATCTTCCCCAACAACACTGCCGCTTTCGCCCATCTGAACGGCTATATCGGCAGCCGGGTTCAGATCTCGGGCGCGATCCAAATCTATTATGGCAAGCCCGAGATCACGCTCACCAATGAAGGCCAGATTCAGGTGATCTCGGCCGCGCACAACCAGAAGCTCGCGACCTGATCATCTTCCGGTGTCCCGGCGGCGGAAAGTAATGTCAATGAAGCCGTGCTTCAGCGCGCCATACGTCACGTCCATGCGGGCGCCGCTCCAACTGGCATATTCGCTGAGCCCGTGGGGATTGCGCGCCGCCGAGAAGCCGCCAGCCTCGCCGCCATATTGGCGAACCAGTAGCGCCTTGACCCGGTTGTTACAGGCTTGCAGCTGGCGCGTGCCTTCGCTCTCGAGTTCGATCTCGGCAAGCGCGGCCTGTTCGAAATCCAAGGTCAGCGTAAAACGGCATCCGGCGATGGAATATCCGCTCTGCATCAATTGGGCATCGGGCTGTCCCGGCTCGGGTTCGTTGCCATCCAGCGCTGGAAAGCGCCGCTGGGCTTCCCGCGCGAGCATGCCCCAATGCAATGCGCCCAGACCGAAGGCCAGATCATCCATATTCGGTGCCGGCGATCCATGCGCCAGCGCCGCGGTCAGAACCGAAGCGAGGATCACTTCTCGCACCTGAGATAATGATAAGCGATCTCAGCCGACGGGAACGGGTCGGGATCATCATCATATTCCCAGATGTAGGTGCGAATTTGAGGGCCCGCCGCCGCGAACACGGCCGGCCAGTCGGTGGTGCCTCGGCCCAGATCGGTGATCCGGCCGTCGGCGGTGGTGTCCTTGATGTGCAAAAAAGCGATGCGGTCGCGGTGCGCGCGCAGGAATGCCAGCACATCGGCGAAATGATCGAGCCCAAAGCCGACGCGAACCCAATGCACATCGACTTCGAAATGGACCAGGCGCGGATCGGTATTGGCGGCCACAATCTCCCACGCCGAAACCGGGCGCGGATGCCCGTCATGGGCAAGATCGTAGGGATATTTGGTTTTGATCTCTTCGTCGTGATTGTGGACATAGAGCGTCAAACCTTTCGCCGCCGCCGCGGCGCCGAAACGGTTGAGATTGGCGGCGGTGGCCAGCGTGTCCTTCAGGCTTCCGATCCCCGGCTCGCCAAAGCCCGGCGCGCCGATATTCTTTTGGCCCAGCGCCACGGCTTCATCCAGGATCACGTTCCATCGCGCGGCGTCGAGCGGCCTGTGGCTGCCGATCTGGGCAAGACCATCCTTGGCGAGGAGCGCCTGATAAGCCGGACGCGGCGCGGGCAGCCGGTCGCCCAGGCCTTCCATGTTGCGGAAACCGATCCCATGCATGCGCGTGAAAGTGGCGTCGAGCGTCGCCGCCGAAATGACGACCGGACCGCCTGCCACGGCGGCGGCCATCTGGGATTTGGGGATCATCGCGCCCAGCATGTTGTAGAGCTGAAAACCGATTTTCTCCTGCAGGATAGGCGTGCAGGCCGCCTGCGCTTGGCTCCCCATCATCATCAGCACCGCCGCGCCCGCGCAGAATTTGAACGGTCCGCGCATGCTCATTGCCCGGGCCGCGTGATTTTGCGGATCACCAGTTCGTCCACTTCCAGCTTGCCGATCTTGGCATGCTTGATCGCCGCCTTCCCGACCGCCAGTCTGCCGATGGCAAGCGCGCCGATCGCCATTGCCCCGACAGCAGCGGCGCCGCAGGCCAGTGCTCCCACCGCCAGCGCCGCCGGCGGTATCGCTCGTTTGTCCAGCTCGCACATCGATTTCTTCAAAGATCCTGTCTTTCAGATGTCATAGTGCCGGGGAGAAAAGCCCGGGCTGGCACGATAGCAGGCCACCGGTGCAGGATCGCGGAAACACTGGCCGGTGAGCCACGCTTGAGTATGGCTGTCAGCCGCACGGATGGCCGCCATGCCCGCCAGCATCAAGGCCAGGCCCAGCAACGCTATGATGCGCACAGGGGACATGACGCCTCCTTGGGCGAAGAGCTTATCACGCTCTGGCCGTCCTGCTCCAACCGCCTTAAACTCCGCGGGTTCAAGGGGATTCCACATGCAACTCAAATTTGCGCTGGTTGCCGTCAGCTTTTTCGCCTTCGCGAATGCCGCCTCTGGCCAAGTGCCGGCCGCCATCACCACCGATCCGCCCCTAGACAAGGCCCATCCCGCCGCCATGGATTATGTGCGCATTCCCAGCCACGGCGCGCTGCTCAATGGCGTGCTCTACACGGCCTCGGGCGCTGGTCCCCATCCCGGCGTGGTGCTGTTGCATGGCTTTCCCGGCAATGAACAGAATCTCGACCTGGCGCAGGCGATGCGCCGCGCCGGCTTCAATGTGCTCACGCTGCATTATCGCGGCGCCTGGGGCAGCCCCAGCGACTTTTCCTTCACCCATGCGGCCGAAGATTCCGACGCGGCGGTTTCATTCATGACCGGAAATGCCGCCAAATATGCCGTCGATCCTGCCAGGATTTTTGTGATCGGCCACAGCATGGGCGGCTGGCTGGCGGCCAGCGCCACCCATCATGCGCCCAATGTCGCTGGCCTGGTGATGATCTCGGCCTGGGATATCGGCGCGCAAGGCCCACGTTTCCGCGATCCCGCCGTCCGCAAGAAGATGGCGGCGGGCGATTTCGGCGAGAATGTGATTCCGCTGGCGGGCACGACCGCGGATGCCTTGATGCAGGAAGCCGCCGCCAATGCCTCGCAATGGGATTTTGTGGGTTACACGCCTGAGCTCAAATCGCGTCCGGTGCTGATCATCACCGCCAATGACGGGCTCACGCCCGACAATGTGCGCCTGGGCAAAGCCTTGCGCAGCGCGGGCGACAAGGATGTGAGCGAAATCCACATGGAGACAGACCATCCCTATTCCGATCACCGCATCGCCTTGGAAGCGGCGATCGTGACATGGCTGGAAAAACACGCGGGCGCGGCCCACTGATGACACCGGAAGGCTTGGTGGTTCTTGCCTGCTCGCGCGCGCCCGAGGAGGCGATGGACCGGCTGGCGGCGTCGGTGGTCCGCCACGGCATGACAGTGTTCGCCCGCATCGATCATGCGGCGGCAGCGAAAGAGGTGGGCATGACGCTTGCCTCCACCGAGGTTTTAATTTTCGGCAATCCCAAAGGTGGCACACCCCTGATGCAGGCGGCGCAGACCTTGGGCATAGACCTGCCGCTCAAGGCATTGGTCTGGCAGGACGTCGCGGGCAAGACCTGGATCGGCTACAACGATCCCCGGTGGCTGGCGCAGCGCCATGGCGTGACAGGACATGAACCAATCCTTGATGCCATGACCAAGGCGCTGGAGACCGTGGCCAAGGACGCATGTTAAGGTGGCGGATCGTTCGGGGGGCACAGATGCGCAAATTCATTCTCGGACTTTGCCTGGCGCTGATGGGGCAACCGTCCTGGGCGGCTGATTTCGAGACCGTCAAAAGGACATGCAATTCCCATCTCTACGACCTGAAGGAGATGCGGGCCTGCGGCATGCTGGCGACCCAGCTCTCCCAGGTGGATCCCGTCAATCGCGGCGTCGCCTATTTTCTGCGCGCCAGAGCCTATCTCAACCTGGGAAAGCCTGAATACGCAATTCTCGACGCCAGCCAAACGCTGGATCTGTTGGAACGGGAACAACCCGGCTATGCGAAAATTTCGATCAGCGCCGATGCTTTGCGCCCGCGCGCCTATGCACTGCGCAGCACCGGTTATGCCAAGACCGGCAAGACCGACGAAGCGGCAGCCGACCGGGAGAAAGCCATTTCGCTGGCGACCCAGGCCATCGACAGCGCTCCTATCGCCGGAAATTACCTCAACCGCGCTTATGTCTATCAATTGCTGGGCGACAACAGCGATGCAATGAAGGATGCGATGCGGGCCTGGGAATTGACGCCGCATAACGCCGACATTTTGGAAGCGCGAGGCGAGATTTATGAAAATCTTGGCGATCGCTCGTCCGCGCTGGCGGATTATCATGCCGCGCTGCAATCCGATCCCGAGCAGCAATATGCGCAGGAAAGATTGACTCGATTGGCGACCGACAGCGGAACGCAGCAGCTCTACTGACGCAGCTGCTAATCCGGCAAACGCGGCTGGGCTTCGCTTTGCACTGAAAGCGCGGCGCCCATCGAGGCCAGCACCACGGTGCCGATCGCGCCCCATTGCAGCAGGGAAAGCTGCTCATGCAGCAGCAGCAATCCCATCAGCGCGCCCGCCGCCGGCTCCAGGCTCATCAGGGTGCCGAAAGCCTGGGCCGGAAGCCGCCTGAGCGCGATCATTTCCAGTGAATAGGGCAGCGCGCTGGACAAGGCCGCCACCGCCAGGCCCCAGGCGAGATTATGCGGCGTGAGCAGCGCCCAACCGGCATGGGCGAAACCGATCGGCGTGATCACCAACGCCGCGATGATACTGCCCAGCACGGTGGCATATTGGCCATGCGCGGCGCCGGCCTTCTGACCGAAGATGATGTAAAGCGCCCAGCAAACCCCCGCCCCCAAAGCCAGCGCGGTGCCGCTCCAGGATAGGCCCGCGGCATGGCGGATGGGAAGCAGGACCACCAGCCCGGCGATCGCCAGCGCCACCCAGAGAAAATCGGAGGGTTTGCGCGAGGAGAACAGCGCCACTGCCAGAGGTCCGGAAAATTCCAGCGCCACCGCGATTCCCAAGGGCACCGTGCGCAGCGCCATGTAAAAAAGGAAATTCATGATCCCCAGTGCCGCGCCATAAACCAGCAGCGCCTGCCAATTGTCGCGCGTGAGACGCGCACGCCAGGGCCGTCCAAACGGAATCAGGATCAGGGCGGAGAGGCCCACCCGCAACGCCACCGTGCCTTGCGCGCCGACCGCGGGAAATAATTGCTTGGCCAGCGAGGCGCCGGTCTGGAAGCAGAGCATCGCCACCAGCAACGATCCTACCGCGAGCCAGACCCCGCCTTTGCCATGCGTGGATGTCCCCATGTTCGCTTTATGCGGGCCTTCGCGGGGTGGACGCAACCCGGCCGGCAGGTTTGACGGCACGCGCGTAAACCCCCAACATGGCAGGAAAATAAGGGCACCCGATTTCGTAGGGGCGGGTTCAGGGCGAGGTTTTCATGAGGCGTTCTTTTGTGATGTTCGTGGTCGCGGCCATGATCGGCGGCTTCATCACGGGCATGATCGTGCACGCCACCCTGTCGCCGGCGGACACCGCCACCACCGCGGGCTGGTTCGACCAGGTCACCAACATCTTCCTGCGCCTGATCAAGAT
>DATBAP010000017.1:0-2428 GCA_036271455.1 Rhizomicrobium sp. | reverse complement strand
CCTGGAACATGGCGTTCAGCTTTTATCAGTCCATGCGCACCGTGCCGCCCGAACTGGAAGAAGCCGGCCGCATGTTCGGCCTCAACGCCTGGGCACGCTTCTGGCGGATCGAAGCGCCATTCGCCACGCCGTCGCTGATCTGGAACATGATGATGAGCATGTCGGGCGGCTGGTTCTTCGTCACCCTCTCCGAGGCGATCAGCGTGGGCAAGACCAATATCGCGCTGCCAGGCGTGGGCTCATGGATCGCGGTTGCCATCGCGCAGAAGAACCTGCCGGCCATTTTCGAGGCGATCGGCGCGATGCTGGTGGTGATCCTGATCTATGACCAGCTTCTGTTCCGCCCGCTGGTAGCCTGGGCCGACCGTTTCCGTGTCTCCAGCGAGCCGTCGGAGGAAGCACCCCAATCCTGGGCGCTCACCATCTATCGCCGCTCCCGCCTGCTCGACGTAATGACAGCGCCATTCCATCAGATGATGCGCTGGTCTTATTACTGGCATCCGCCCAGCTTCGGCCTGAAAGCCGCGACGCGCGAGGTCGACAATCGGATGGCCGCCGCCATCTGGTACGCGCTGCTGGCTGTGCTGGGCGCCTTTGCCGCGTGGCGCATCTTGCTCTTTTTCGTGCACGCCAATCTCAGCTGGCACGACGTGGCGACCGCTTTCGGGTTGGGTGTCATCACCTTGGTGCGGGTGATGGTGCTGATTGCTATCGCCAGCGCGATCTGGACCCCGATCGGCATTTATGTGGGCCTCAGGCCCAAGCTCACCGCCATCGTCCAGCCAGTGGCGCAGTTCCTGGCGGCTTTTCCCAGCAATTTGCTGTTCCCTCTGGTGGTGTCATTGATCGTCTACTGGAACGCCAGTCCCGACATCTGGCTGTCGCCGCTCATCATATTGGGCACCCAATGGTACATCCTGTTCAACGTGATCGCGGGCGCCAGCACCATGCCGCAGGAATTGCGCGACGCCGCCGAGAATTTCGGTGTCCATGGCTGGCTGTGGTGGAAGAGGGTCGCCCTCCCGGCGGTATTTCCTTTTTACGTCACCGGCGCCATCACCGCATCGGGCGGGGCCTGGAACGCTTCCATCGTCGCGGAAGTCGCCAGTTGGGGCAATCATACGCTGCGCGCCCATGGCCTGGGCGCCTATATCGCCAATGCGGTCAATGCGGGGGATTTCCACCATGTGCTCTTGGGCACGATCATCATGAGCTTCTTTGTCGTGGTGGTGAACCGGATTCTGTGGCGTCCCCTCTACTGGTATGCCGAACGCAAATTCCGTTTAACTTGAGGCTAATGTGAGGCTGGCATGGTTGAGCTTCTGAATGTCGAACATGTGCGCCGTACGTTTCCGCGCGGCGGCGGCGAGGAATTGCTGGTCTTGGACGACGTCAATCTCACCTTGAAGCAGGGTGAGATTGTGGGCCTTCTGGGCCGTTCCGGTTCGGGCAAATCCACCTTGTTGCGCCTGATCGCGGGCCTGGCCCGGCCGCAAGGCGGCAACCTCACCTATATGGGGGCGCCGATCGAAGGCCCCGCCCAGGGCGTGGCGATGGTGTTCCAGAGCTTTGCGCTTTTCCCCTGGCTCACGGTGCTGGAGAATGTGCAACTGGGCCTGGAAGTGTTGAACCTGCCGCCGAGAGAGATGCGCGAACGGGCGTTGGCCGCCATCGATTTGATCGGCCTTGACGGATACGAAAGCGCCTATCCGCGCGAATTGTCGGGCGGCATGCGCCAGCGCGTGGGCTTTGCCCGCGCCGTGGTGGTGCATCCCAATATCCTTCTGATGGATGAGCCTTTCAGCTCGCTCGACGTGCTCACCGCGGAGAATCTGCGCACCGACCTGGTCGAGCTATGGGGCAACGGGAAATTGCCCATCAAGGGCATCATCCTGGTCACCCATAACATCGAGGAAGCGGTGTTGATGTGCGACCGGGTACTCTTGTTCTCGTCCAATCCCGGCCGGGTGGGGTCGGAGATCAAGATCGACCTGCCGCAGCCCCGTGACCGCACCACGCCCCAGTTCGAGCATTATGTCGATCAGATCTATGTCGAAATGACCGCGCGGCGCGTCGAAAGGCTGCAACAGCAGCAGGCGCGCAATGCCGGCATCGAGGTGCCGCTGGTCCATGTCTCGCCCAACCAGATCGCCGGCCTGATCGAAGCGCTGGCCGCGCCGCCCTATGACGGCAAGGCGGACTTGCCCGACATCTCCTATGAGCAGGAACTGGAAGTGGACGAACTTTTCCCCGTGGCCGAGGCCATGCAGCTTCTGCATCTGGCCGACGTGGAAGGCGGCGACATCAGGCTCACCCATATGGGCAAGCGTTTTGCCGAGGCCGACTTGAACGAGCGCAAGGAGATTTTCTCCCGCGCCCTGATGAATTATGTGCCGCTGGCAGTGCATATCCGCCGGGTGCTGGACGA
>DATBAP010000016.1:0-43052 GCA_036271455.1 Rhizomicrobium sp. | reverse complement strand
CCTGGCCGAGGATGCGCCCCGCATCGCCGCCAAGAAAAAAATCATCGTCTTTCAGTCGATCGAAAATTCCGGGATCCTGGGCAACGATCCCACCCTGCTGCGCAGCTTCTACAAACTGGGTGTGCGCATGGCGGGACCGGTGCATTTCCTCAACAATCAGTTCGCCGATTCCGCCACCGACAAGAAGAAATGGGGCGGCCTGTCGCCCTTAGGCAAGCGATTCATGCAAGAAGCGAACGATCTGGGCGTGGTGCTGGACGCCAGTCACGCCTCGAACGATGTGTTTGACCAGATGGCGGACCAGTCGCGCGCGCCCATCATCTGCTCGCATTCCGGCTGCAAGGCGGTCCATAACCATCCCCGCAATCTCGACGATGCCCGGATCAAGAAGCTGGCCGCCGTGGGTGGCAGCATCCAGATGAACACCGTCTATCTGGTGGATGAGCCGCCCAATCCCGAACGCCAAAAGGCAGAAGGCGCGGCGCTGTCCAAACTCGAGAATATGGATGGGCTTTCGCCCGCACAGGCGACGGCGGCGGTGCGCCAGGCGGCCGCCGACATGAAAGCGATCAATCAGAAATATCCGGCGCCCCGCGCCACCTTCGACATGTACATGAAAAACATCCAGCACGCCCTGGACCTGGTGGGGCCCGACCATGTCGGCGTGGGCTGCGACTGGGACGGCGGCGGCGGTGTGGAAGGCATGAACGATTCAGCGGCGCTGTCCAAGATCACCGAACGCCTGGTGAAGCTGGGCTATACCGAGGCACAGCTTGGCAATTTCTGGGGCGGCAATGCGCTGCGCGTGCTGGGCAAGGCGCATGATGCCAGGAAGGTAACGTAACTTCACCCTCCATGGCCGGGTTCAACCCGGCCATCCAGTCTCGCGACTGACGGATCAAATGTCCGCGTAGCAGCGCACTTCCTGGTCCGCACCCGGTGTGGTGACCGCGCCATAGCGCGCCGGTCCCACATTCTTGGCAAAGCGCGCCAGCGCACCGGTCTTGAACGCAGGCGCCTTGGGCGTGAACGCCTTTTTGCGTTCTGCCAGTTCAGCACCGGACAGCGCCACCGATAATTCGCCGGTCTCGGCATCGATGGTGATGATGTCGCCATCTTTCAAAAGTCCGATCGGTCCGGCATCCGCTGCTTCCGGTCCGACATGACCCACGCACAGGCCGCGCGTGCCGCCCGAGAAACGCCCATCGGTGATCAGGGCGATATTCTCCACGCCCTGGCCAAAGAGCGCCGCCGTGGTGGAAAGCATCTCGCGCATGCCGGGACCGCCCTTGGGTCCTTCCCAGCGAATCACCAGCACATCGCCTTCTTTGTAGCGCCGCGCCTGGACGAAATCGAAGCAGTCTTCTTCGCAATCGAATACCCGCGCCGGACCCTTGTGCTTGATGTGCTTGAGGCCGGCGATCTTCACGATCGCGCCCTCGGGAGCGAGATTGCCTTTCAGCCCCACCACGCCGCCGGTGGGCGAAAGCGCCTTCGACACCGGGACGATGACTTTCTGATTGGGATCGAAGGCGATGCCTTCCAGATTCTCCGCCAAGGTTTTGCCGGTGACCGTCATCTGGTCGCCATGCAGCAGACCCGCATCCAAGAGCGCGCGCATCAGCATGGGCATGCCGCCCGCTTCCCACATATCCTTGGCGACATATTTGCCGCCCGGCTTCATCGAGGCGATGTAGGGAGTCTTTTTGAAAATCTCGGCCACGTCGAACAGGTCGAACTTGATGCCGGCCTCGTTGGCCATCGCGGGCAGATGCAGTGCCGCATTGGTCGAACCGCCGCTGGCGGCCACCACCATGGCGGCATTCTCGAAGCTTTTGCGGGTGACGATGTCGCGCGGACGGAGATTCTTTTCCAGCAGTTTCATCACCGTGCGCCCTGCCATCAGCGCGAAATCGTCGCGCTCCAGGATAACTGCCGGCGGTCCGCTGGAATAAGGCAGCGCCAGGCCGATCGCTTCCGCCACGCAGGCCATGGTGTTGGCGGTGAATTGTCCGCCGCAGGCGCCCGCGCCGGGACAGGCGACTTTTTCCAGCAGGCACAATTCGCTTTCGGGCATTTTGCCGGCGGAGTGCTGGCCCACGGCTTCGAACACATCTACCACGGTGACGTCGCGGTCATGGAAGCGGCCTGGCATGATCGAACCGCCATAGAGGAACACCGACGGCACATTAAGGCGCAGCATCGCCATCATCATGCCGGGCAGAGATTTGTCGCAGCCCGCCAGCCCCACCAGGGCGTCATAGCAATGGCCGCGCATGGTGAGCTCGACGGAATCGGCGATCACTTCGCGGCTCACCAGCGAGGACTTCATGCCTTCATGGCCCATGGCGATGCCGTCGGTGACGGTGATGGTGCAGAATTCGCGGGGCGTGCCGCCGGATTCCTTGACGCCCTTCTTGGCCGACTGGGCCTGGCGCATCAGCGCGATGTTGCAAGGCGCCGCTTCGTTCCAGCAGCTCGCCACGCCGACCAGCGGCTGGTGAATCTCGGCCTCGGTCAGCCCCATCGCATAATAATAGGAACGGTGCGGGGCGCGGCTGGGACCTTCGGTGACATGACGCGAGGGCAGCCGGGATTTGTCGAACTTGACCATGGGGCTATTCCAAAAAAAGGCGCCGTATATGGCCTTGCCGGGCCTGCCGGTTCAAGCAGGTTTTGCGCTGATCTGCCCTGCGCCGTCCCCAAAACAAAAGGCCCCGGAGTCGCCTCCAGGGCCAAATCCATGGCTGATGCTTACTCAGCGATAGTAATAGTGACGATGGCCGTAGCTATCGCGATAGGAATAGCGGTGACGGCAGTCACCGCTGCGCGCGATGGCGTTGCCGGCAAAGCCGCCGGCCACACCGCCGACCACGGCGCCCACGATGCTGTGAGAAGCCAGACCGCCAATCAGCGCGCCGCCGCCCGCGCCTAATGCGGTCCCGGTGTCATGAGAATGGCCGCTGCATGAGTCAGCGGAAGCGGTTACGGTGCCGGCGCCAAGGATAATCAGGCAAGCAGCGGCGATCTTGGTTATGCGTTTCATCTTTCGTCCTCCATTGCCCTTCGGAATACGAGGGGACAACGTGAAGCCGGAACGAATGGTTCCCGTTCGCGCGTGTATCATTCAAAGCATGGCAGGAATTAGGCGGGTTCCGTGGCGCGAATCGGATAGTCGATATAGCCCTTGGCGCCAGGTACATAGAAAGTGCTGGCATCCCACGCATTGAGCGGCGCGTTTTGCGCGAAACGCTCTGGCAGATCGGGGTTGGCGATCGCCAATTTGCCGAACGCCATGGCATCGGCTTTGCCCTCTGCCAGAAGCCGGTTGGCGCTTTCGAAATCGAACCCTTCATTGGCGATGAAGACGCCGCCGAATGCCTGTCTGATCGCAGGACCGAGGGAATCGTCCTGCCACTTCTCGCGCGCGCAGAGGAAAGCCAGGCCGCGCTTGCCCAACTCCTGCGCGACATAGGTGAAGGTGCCCAGCCGGTCGCTGTCGCCCATATCGTGACTGTCCGCGCGCGGCGCCAGATGCATGCCGACGCGGTCCGCGCCCCATATCTCGGTGCAGGCATCGGCCACTTCCAACATCAGCCGCGCCCGCTTCTCGCGCGTGCCGCCATAGGCATCGCTGCGATGATTGGTGGAATCCTGCAGGAACTGGTCCAGCAGATAGCCATTGGCGCCGTGAATCTCGACGCCGTCGAAGCCGGCACGCTTGGCGTTCTCGGCGCCGTGCTTGAACGCGGCAATCACGCCGGGAATCTCGTTGGTTTCCAAAGCGCGTGGCGTGACGAAATCTTTTTCGGGACGAACGAGGCTCACATGACCCTTGGGCCGGATCGCGCTGGGGGCGACAGGAAGTTCGCCATTCAGGAAGATGGGATCGGAGATGCGCCCCACATGCCATAGCTGGAGCAGCATCCGCCCCCCCTTGTCATGCACGGCGCGCGTCACCTTGGCCCAGCCTTCGGTCTGTTCGTCCGACCAGATGCCTGGTGTTCCGGCATAGCCCACCCCTTGGGCCGTGACGCTGGTAGCTTCGGAGATGATCAGGCCGAACCCAGCGCGCTGCTTGTAGTATTCGACCGCCAGATCGGACGGCACGCGGGTATCGGGATGGGCGCGCGAGCGGGTCAGCGGCGCCATTATGATGCGGCTGGGCAAACTAAGGGCGCCCACTTTCAGGGGATCGAACAAGGTCGGCATGAGCTTCTCCGGCGGCGGCAAGGCTAAGAATTAGGAACGCGCCGCGCCCGGGACAACTGCGCCGCCGTTAGGGTCTTTAGGCAAGTCGCTGGACGGCTTCCCTTAGGCGAGCAGCCAACGACGCCGCCTCGGCGCGTCTCTCGCGCTGTTCGGTCAGTACCTCTTCGGGCGCGCGAGAGACGAATTGCTCGTTGGACAATTTGGCGTCGAAACGGGCGATCTCGTCCTCGGCTTTCTTCAATTCCTTTTCCAGGCGGGCGCGTTCCTTGGCGAAATCGATCACGTCACCCAGGGGCAATGCCGCCACGGCTTCGCCGATCACGAATTGTGCGGAGCCTGCCGGGATGGTCGAGCCGGTTTTCGCTTCATTCAGGCGCGCCAAGGTTTCGATCACGCCCCGATTGCGGGAGAGCCGTGCCTGGGTCTCTGCCAACGCGGAGGTGAGAACCAGGGTGGTCTTGGCCCCCGCCGGCACATTCATTTCCGAGCGCACCGAGCGCACGCCTTTGATCAGGTCGATCACCCAATGCATTTCCGCCACTGCGGTTTCGCTCTTGGGCAGCGAAGCCAGTTTTGGCCATTCGGCTTCGATCAAAAGCGTCTCCCGCTTTGCTGGCGTGGTGAGGGCCCAAAGCTCTTCGGTGATGAAGGGCATGAAGGGATGGAGCAGCTTGACGATCTGGTCACGTGTCCAAGCGGCGGTGGCGCGGGTCTCGGCCTTCACCGCCTCGTCTGTTCCATTGAACAGCGGCTTGGCAAATTCCAGGTACCAGTCGCAGAACACATCCCAGACGAAATGATAGGCCGCGGCCGCCGCCTCGTTGGAGCGCAGCGCTTCCAGAGCCGCCGTCACGTCGGCGGCGGCGCGCGCGGTTTCCGCCACGATCCATTGATTGACGGTCTGTTTCACCGATGCCGGATCGAAGCCCGGCACGGTGACGCAGCCATTCATTTCGCAGAAGCGGGCCGCGTTCCACAATTTGGTGCCGAAATTGCGTCCCGCTTCCACCCGCGTCGGACCAATCCGCATGTCGCGGTTCTGGCCCGCCGCCAGCGCCAGAGTGAAACGCAGCGCATCGGCGCCGAATTCGTCGATCAGGACCAGCGGGTCCACCACATTGCCCTTGGTCTTGGACATTTTGGCGCCCTGCTCGTCCAGCACCCGGTTGTGGATCAAGACGGTGCGGAACGGGACGTCGCCCATGAAATGGGTGCCCATCATCATCATGCGGGCAACCCAGAAGAAGATGATGTCGAAGCCCGTCACTAGCACGCTGGTGGGATAGAAGCGGGCAAGCTCCGGTGTCTTGTCCGGCCAGCCCAAGGTCGAGAACGGCCAGAGCGCAGACGAGAACCAGGTGTCCAGCACGTCGGGATCGCGGGTGAGGTCTTTGCCGCCCGCTTGCGCGCGCGCTTCGTCTTCGCTTTCGGCGCAATAGATTTTGCCGTCCGCGTCATACCAGACCGGAATCTGATGCCCCCACCAAAGCTGGCGGCTGATGCACCAGGGCCGGATGTTTCTCAGCCAGCCGAAAAACACATTGGTCCAGTTGTCAGGGACGAACTTTGTCTCGCCCTTTTCCACTGCGGCGATCGCCTTGGCCGCCAGCGGTTCGACATTCAGGTACCATTGTTCGGTGAGCAGCGGTTCCAGCACCACCGTCCTGGTCTTTTCGTCATGCGGCACGGAATGAACGATGGACTCGACGTGATCCAGCAGGCCCGCCGCGTCGAGGTCGGCAACGATTTTCTTGCGTGCCGCCTCGCGAGACAGGCCGCGATAGGGCGCGGGCACGTCATTGTTCAGCGTGCCGTCCTTGTTGAGAATGTTGATCATCGCCAGTCCATGGCGTTTGCCGACCTCGAAATCGTTGAAATCATGCGCGGGCGTGATCTTGACCGCACCGGTGCCTTTTTCCGGATCGGAATATTCATCGGCGATGATGGGGATCAGCCGCCCGGTCAGCGGCAGCACCGCCATGCGGCCCACCAGCTTTTTGTAACGCGCATCCCCGGGATGCACCGCCACCGCGCTGTCGCCCAGCATGGTTTCCGGCCGCGTGGTGGCCACGGTGATGAACGTTCCCGGCATGTCATCGATGGGATAGCGGATGTGCCAGAGATGGCCCTTGATCTCGATATTCTCGACTTCCAGGTCGCTCACTGCTGTCTGCAGTCGCGGATCCCAGTTCACCAGACGCTTGTCCTTGTAGATCAGGCCTTGGCGATAAAGCTCGACAAAGACTTTGACCACGGCGCGGGAAAGCCCCTCGTCCATGGTGAAGCGTTCGCGGCTCCAATCGGCGCTGGCGCCCAGCCGGCGCAGCTGCTCGGTGATGGCGCCGCCGGATTCGGCTTTCCATTTCCAGATCTCGGCCAGGAATTTTTCGCGGCCCAGGCCGATGCGGCTCATCTGCCGTTCCGCCAACTGGCGCTCGACGATCAGCTGGGTGGCGATGCCGGCATGGTCGGTGCCCGGCTGCCACAGCACGTCCTTGCCGCGCATGCGCTCGAAGCGCGCCAGCATGTCCTGCAGCGTGTTGTTGAGGGCGTGGCCGATATGCAGCCGCCCGGTGATATTGGGCGGCGGGATCATGATGGCGAAAGGCTCGGCGTCAGAGCGCCGTCCGGCGCGGAACGCACCCGAATCCTGCCAGAGCGCATAAATGCGCCCTTCCACGTCCTTGGGAGAAAAAGTCTTGTCGAGCATGGAGAGGCTTTCCCGCTTTTTTCTCGCCGGGTCAAGCATGGGGCGGTGCGGCTTGGTTGAGGCTTTCTTCCCCGCCCTAGCGCCAGCGTAGGGCGCGGACACGGGATGAGGCCACCGGTCTGCTTCTATCCGGTTCACGTTGCGCGGGCGTAAGCCTGCTGGTGGGGGAAGATGTCTTCCGAGGGTTTATCCCGAGGAAGACAGACGGGGGTTCAACGTCTCGTGCGGGCTTTGACGATCCGCTCCACTTCGCCGCGTACCGCGTTGTCCAGCAGGGCGGGGAAATTCTCGTCCATCCATTCGCGGATCAAGGGCTTCATGCGCTCGATCACCAGCTGGGAATTGTCCTGCAGGTATTTCTGCAGCACCGGTTCGAAGCTTTCGCGCACCGCGCGTTCGAACACGCTTTCCACGCTCGCGCCGTCCGCCGCCGTTGCCGTGCGTCCAGGGCGGGCCACGGGTTCGTCGGACTCGTCAGGGAGGGAGTCGAACGTGTCGTCCATCGCCTGGCGTGTGCGGTCGGAGAAAATGTCGTTTTCGGACGCCGCCGTGGGCGCGGGTTCGCGCGCGGTGATGGGCTCGAACACGATCTCGTCGACCTTCTCTTCGATGATCTCTTCAGCCTGGGGCGGTTCCGGAACGGGTTCGGGCAGCGGCGGCTCGGCCACTTCCTGGGTCAGTTCCAGGACTTCCATCTCAGGTTGCGGGACGGGTTCCGGTGCGGGAGCAGGCGCCGCAGCAGGCTTCGGCGCGGCGGCAGCGGGGGCCGCTTCAGGAGGATTGTCCTCGGAGATGATCTTGCGGATAGAGGCAAGGATCTCCTCCATGGTCGGTTCGTGCTGAGGACTGGACATCGATCGAACTCCCACCGGCCCTGATTTGGCCAAGCTAAAACCTAAGCCAGCAAATGGTCGAAGGCAAAGACCAAGTTCGGCCTCGACCATCCTAGGGGGATGATTCTCAACAGAATCCGAACGGCTTAGAAGATGAACCCAACGTGTTTCTTGAAGCCGGCAAGCAACGGCACAAAGGCGTCGAAGGCGGCGCGGCGGCCGACCTGGCCGTGCTCTTTGGTGTAGAGGACGGCGCGGCCCTGCGCGCCGGATTGTTCGAAGGTAACGAGCCGGCCGCCCTCTTCGAGCTGGGACAAAAGCGTGGCCGGTTCGGCCTCGATCGCGCCTTCGACGAAGATCACGTCATAGAGGCCGCCGCCCTTGAAGCCTTCGATCAGCGCGCCCTGAGTGACTTGGATATTGGGCTCGCGCTCCAAGAGGCCGGACGCCAGGCGCACCAGGTCGGCATCTTGCTCCAGCGCCACCACATTCTTGGCCAGCCGGGCCAGAATCGCCGACGAATAGCCGCTGCCGCAACCCACATCCAGCACCAGGTCGTCGGCCGTGATGTCCGCCAGCTGCAGCGCCTTGGCGAAGCTTCTGGGATCGAGCAAATAACGGCCCGGCGCGATCTCGACCGGGACATCGGCATAGGCCAGGGCCTTTTTGGCGGAGGGCACGAATCGCTCCCGCGCCACCGCGCCCAGGGCGGCATGAATTCGCACATCGGTGACGTCGTTGGTGCGAATCTGCGCTTCAATCATGTTGAAGCGGGCGGTGTTGAGCATCTGGGGCGCCTGAACGAGGAGTCGGGCCGATTATAAGGGCCCCCCGGAAGGGAGACAACGGCCCGCACCCCTGCCCGGCTTCTTCCGAGTGACAAGCCCTTTTGCCCCTGTTAAAGACGCCGTCCACCCAGCCGATTTTGCTCATAAAAGGCCACGTGGCGGAGTGGTGACGCAGCGGACTGCAAATCCGCGAACCCCGGTTCAATTCCGGGCGTGGCCTCCAATCTTTTCAATAAGTTAGCCAAAACGACCGGAGTCTCACGTGAGACTTTTTCGCGGATTCATACCGAAGTCTCACGCATGAAAAGTCTCACGGCAAGAAATCTGGCAATCCCGACCGTAACTTAGGTTATGCGGTACACGGATGAGTTCACGGATTACCAATCCGTGGACCTATCGATTGGAATGAGCGCTCAGATTGACACCTCGGCATCGTCAGTATGCCGTGGCGGCTCACCGTTAGAAGGCTACCAGATGCGGGGGCAATGGATCGGGCGGTTCACGGGCACTAATACCGGCCTGCTGATCGCGAATTTTGACGAGCTCGAAGATCGCTTTCAGGGAACGGTGAACCTGCACTTCGATACGCCTGCCGTCCCGATCGCAACGGCGAAATTGGCGATCTCGAAAACGCTTAAGGGCCAACTTGCCGGCGTCCGCATTTTGCACTTCGACCGGGACAGCCTGAATCTTCTTGGTCAGGCTGAACTGAAGGCCAAATTTCCTGCTTTGATTTTCCCCGAAACTGCAGATGCAACCTATGACTTGACCTCAGGCAATTTGCTCCTGAACTGGACCACATCCATTGGCACGTCGGGGTCCACTGGTCCAATTCAGCCGAGCAAAGCTGGTGAGCCGTCCCTGCTCTCTGCGAAACCTATGACGTGGCGGGCATACAAAGCGTATGCAGACAGACAATCTTATCGAAAGGTCATTTTCAGGGGTCAAGAAAAGCCGTGGCGATTGCACTCATCATTCCACCGAAAGGGCAGGTTTGATCTTCAACGCTACTATGAAGAGGATATGCATGCGCTGTTCGCGGCTTTATCGGGTCGCACGAAGCACATCTACGATCTGAACAATCCCGTGCAAAACGGTGCTTTTTTGCATCTGGCTCAGCATCACGGCTATCCGACACCTCTGCTCGACTGGAGCTTTTCTCCGTACGTGGCGGCATTCTGCGCTTTCCGGCGAGTGCCCCGGGCAGTTCCCGCTGATGCTAAGATTCGCGTCTTCCCGTTTGATCTCGCCGATTGGGCAACGGACTGGGTTCCCGTTCGACAGCTCTCCACTCCGACTTTGCATTTGTCGTCCATAGAGCCGGTCTCATTCGACAACGAGCGGGCTGGGCCTCAGCAAGCGTTGTCATTGCTCACAAGCGTCGACGATATTGAGACGTATATTGCCGCGAAAGAGGTCCACAAAGGAAAGACCTATCTTTCAGCGATAGACATTTTGGCCTCAGAGCGTGACGCCGTAATGGAGGATCTTGCGAGAATGGGCATATCAGCGAGTTCGATGTTTCCCGGCCTCGATGGGGTTTGCGAGGAATTGACGGAGCGTCGATTCAAGAATTGGTCGTAACGCAAATTCAACGTGTTCAACGTGCGACTTTCGGGGGAGAATCGGGGTATTTTCAGGGGAATTCGTCGTGTAACCTATTGATTCATATAGGTAGTATAGGGTCTGCAAATCCGCGAACCCCGGTTCAATTCCGGGCGTGGCCTCCATTTTCCCCAAAAGTTCCAGAAGCGCCGCCGTGGTTAAGTACTTGTTAACCCTCGACATGCATCATGCGCTCGTCTTCCTTGAAGACACCCCACCATTACCCAACGCCTTGGGGCCGGGCTCAAAACCCGGCCTCATTTTTTTGCCAATTTTGGTATGGTGGCCTCCCGCAAAAGCGGAAGAATGACGCAGAAATTTCCGCTGGTTTTGCCAAAGGGGACGCGCTAGACACCCCGGCTTGTTCCTCGGTAGCTCAGTGGTAGAGCAACCGGCTGTTAACCGGTTGGTCGCTGGTTCGATCCCGGCCCGGGGAGCCATCTAGCTTTCGTTGGCGAGCGAAGCGGGCTTACGAAAGCTGATGTCCCCGCGAAGGCGGGGACCCAGGAATTTATCCACATTCCTCCCTGCCGATCGCGGCGATTTGCGCCCGCACCTTGATCCTCTAAAAATTTGTCGGACGATGAGGAGCCTCACGATGACCATCACCATCACCGCCTTTGAAGCGTCACCCGATCGCGGCAGGGGATTGGCGCGTGATACGCGCGTTCGCTGGGCGCTGGAAGAAGTGGGCCAACCCTATGAGGTTCGCCTGGTTTCGTTCCGTGCGATGAAGGAACCCGCGCATCTGGCGCTTCATCCCTTCGGCCAGATTCCCACCTATGAGGAGGGCGACCTTGCCTTGTTCGAGACGGGCGCGATCATCTTCCATATCGCCGAGCGCCATCGGGGCTTGCTGCCGCACGAAGCCTATGCCCGCGCCCGCGCGATCATGTGGATGTTCGCCGCGATCAACACCGTCGAGCCGCCGATCCTTGAACTCGCAAACGCCAAGCTGCTGGAGCACGACAAGCCCTGGGCCAAGGAGCGCCTGCCCCTGGTGATGGACCGCGTCCGCGACCGCTTGAAGCAATTTTCCGCCCGCCTGGGCGATGCCGAATGGCTGGATGGCGCGTTCAGCGCGGCCGACCTGATGATGGTGCATGTGCTGGACAGGCTCAAAGCATCGGGCCTTCTGGACGAATATCCGAACCTGGCTGCCTATGTCGCCCGGGGCGAAGCGCGGCCCGCCTACAAACGGGCTTTCGACGCGCAACTGGCGGTTTACAAGGCAGGCCTCGGAGCGGCGGGTTGAGGTCCGCGCCGAATCTCCCGCCGTCTTGACCGGCGGCCTGGAACCTTCTCAATTCCATTCATGCTGTCTCGGATTCCCGGCTTGGGCGCTTTGGGGAGCGCCGTACTCCTTTTTCTGTTCCCCTGCGCGGCGGACGCGGCGCCGCCCGCCGTGGCGCATTTCCAGCGGAGCTTCGACACGGTGCTGACGGGGCACCATATCGTGGGCGGGGCGTTCGGCTTCGAACATGCGGGCGATCCCGCCATCGAATTCTATCTCGGCGATGCGAGGCGCGCGACCCATCAGAAGATCGACGCCCGCAGCGCCTATAACTGGGCTTCCATCACCAAGACCATGACCGCCATCGCCATCCTGCAATTGCGCGACCGCGGGCTTTTGTCATTGGGCGATCCGGCGGCGCGCTATGTCCCGGAGTTGCGCCAGGTCCACGACACATTCGGTCCGGTGGACGCCATCACCATCCGCGATCTGCTCAATCACAGCGCCGGCTTCCGCAATCCCACCTGGCCGTGGGATTGCGACGCGACGCCGAATTGCGACTGGCAGGCTTTCGAGCCCACGCGCTGGAGCCAGGTGGAGGCGATGCTGCCTTTCACCAATGTGGCCTTCAAACCCGGTTCGCGCTGGAGTTATTCCAATTTGGGTTACGTCTTCCTGGGCCAGATCATCGAGCGGCTCACCGGCGACGATTACGAAGTCTATATCACCAAGAATATCCTGATGCCGCTGGGCATGACCTCGAGCTATTTCGACAAGGCCCCTTATTTTCTGGAGCCTGACGTCTCGGAGAGTTTCCTGCGCGCCGGCGACAAGATCACGCCTCAGCCGTTCAATTTCGACAGCGGCATCACGGTGTCCAACAGCGGATTGAAAGCGCCCCTCTCCGACATGCTCAAATACGAGCGCTTCCTGATCGGCGATCCGCATAAAGCGATCTATGACCAGGTCTTGAAGCGCAGTTCCTTGGAAGAAGCCTGGACCGGCACGCTTTCCACCGCCGATCCGACCCAGCCCGCCACTGCCTATACCGGCGGTCCCGGTGGAACGGCGCCGATGATGGGGTTGGGTTTCTTCGTCCTCAATGTGGGCGGCCACCGCTATGTCTATCATGATGGCGACCAGGGCGGCTTCACCGCGGAATTGATGATCGATCCCGACCGGCACAGCGCCAGCATCGTGATGTCCAACACCACAGACACCGGCGTGCCCACCGATTCCACGCACGCGGAATCGAACACCGAGCCCGATCCCAAGACCGATCTGCGCATGAGTTTGCGGGATGTGTTGATCCGCGACGTCTTTCCGGCAATCCCGTGATCGAGCGCTGCTAGGCGGCGCGGCTGGCCTGATAGGCCGTCCGTTCCTCGGCGGTGAGCGGCACAGGAATCCGCTTGCCGGTCGCCGCCGCTTCGATCCCGCCTTCCAGCACCGCCATCACGGCAAGGGCCTGAATCGCCGGCACCTGGTTGGGCGCTAATCCGGTCAGGGCGTCGCGGATGTTGGCGTAATAAAGCCGGTGATCGCCGGACGGCGTGGGCATCTCGTGGCAATGGCCTTGCGCGTCCCAGATCAGCAGCGGATCGGGGTCGTCGCCCCAACCCGGCGCGCCGGGCTTCATGCCTTTCAAGGCCTGGGCTTCCTGCTGGTCGATGCCGCGCTTGATCAGACTGCCCTTGTCGCCATGGATCAGGAATTTGGCAGTGCCGCCGGCCACCAGCATGCTGGCATGCAAGATCACGCGCAGACGAGGATAGGTCAGCACAGCATGGGCCCAATCCACCGCTTTCGCCCCTGGCCGCTCGAACGCGAAATTGGCTTGGATGGAATCCGGCAAGCCGAACAGCGTGAGCACCTGGTCGATCATATGCGGCGAGAGATCGTACCAGACGCCGGAGCCCGGCACCGATTGTTCGCGCCAGCGGTCACGTACCTGGGGCCGGAAGCGATCAATATGCGATTCAAAATGCGTCACCATGCCCAGCAGGCCACTTTCGACGCTGAACCGCGCGCCCAGGAAATCGCTGTCCCAGCGGCGATTGTGAAAGACGCTGAGCAAAAGACCTTTTTGTTCGGCCAGGCGCATCAGACCGCGCGCCTCTTTCATATCGATGGTGAAAGGCTTGTCGATCACCACAGCCTTGCCCGCTTCCAGCGCCGCCTGCGCCAGGGGCGCATGGGTGTCATTGGGCGTGGCAATCACGACCAGAGCGATATCGCTCTGCGCCAACATTGCTTTGGGATCGGCGAACACAGCCACATCCGGAAAATCTTTCTTCACCTTTGCGGCATCGCTGGACGCGATCGCGCGCAGCGCCATGCCGGGCACCGCAGCGATCAGCGGCGCATGGAATGTCTTTCCGGCAAAGCCATAGCCGATTAGGCCCACGCCCAGCGCCTCAGGCACGGATGTTCTCCTTCATCACCTGGATGGCGCAGATGAGATGATAGAATGTGCTGGCGGGCGAAGGCTCGTCGACAAAATTTCCGTCCGGCAGCATCCGGTCCCACCACAGGCCCGGCAGCGGCGTTTCCAGATATCGCCACAATGTTTTCGCCGCCGCCAGCGCTTCATTGCGATAATAAAGCCGCGCCGCGCCTTCCGACGCGGTCATGAAGGCCAGCGCCGATTTCAGCCGTTCGGTTTGCGGCCAAGTCCGCGCGGTCGGGCGCACGGAATGGAATTCATCGTCCAGCTCATCCATGGCGACGCCGCGTTTGAGGTCGACGCCCTTGCTTCCGATTTCGAACAGGCGGCGCGCGGCCTTGTCCGCATCCTTATTGCCGCGAAGTTTGGCCCAGCGGCCCAAGAGCCACGCCCATTCGAATTGATGTCCCGGCTCGACGGAGCGGCCAGCCGCGCCGGCGACCGGACGCCACTCCGCGTCATAGAATTCCCGGATCGCGCCATTGCCGTCCATCAAACGGGTGATGCCCAGTTCGGCCACCTCGTCCGCCATGGAATCCCATATCCCGCCGGGTTCGATTTCCTGCCAGGCCAGGGTTGCTTCCAGAAGATGCATATGCGGATTGGATTGGAAAACCTGCTCGGCGGATTCGGTAAAGCCACCGGCAGGATTGCGGCGTGTGGTGACGGTCGCGCGATAAATCAGGTGCGCGGCTTCGCGCAAATCCTCGCGCTCTGGAAAATGCTTTATGGCTTCCGATAGCGCCAGCAGAAAGAATGTCTGGTCGTAAAGCGTAGCGGTTTCATCCAGCACGTTCCCATCACTGGCGATCAAGCAGGGTATCTGGCCGTCCTTGCGCCTGTGCGACAGGGCGAAATCAAAACCCTGGCGCGTGATGTCCTGCCACGGACCGCGCCAGCCCATCGTGCCCGCCAGGGCAAAGACCCAGCACTGGCGTCCCTGCACGCGTCCGCGCTTGGGGCCCGCCAAGGATTGGCCTGATAGATTCACCAGATCGAAAAATCCGCCATGCACGCGGTCCAGGCCCTTGTCCGCCCATAGCGGCAATGCCTGGTCCATCAGCCAGTGTTCAAAGCGCCCGGCCAAAGCGGGAAATTCGTTGGATTGGGAATTGTCTGTCATGCCGGCGGGGCCGAAACGATGGCCGAAATATCCTCAAGCGGAGCGCGTTTGGTTTCCGGGAAGAAAAACAACACCACGATGAATTGCAAGACCACCATGGCGGCAAAGAAGACAAACGGCGCGCCCCGGGAATAGGCCGCGACGATGGGAAAATAGGTGACGATGATCGCATCCATCACCCAATGGGTGCCGGAACCCAGACTTTGGCCGAGCGCCCGGACTTCGGTGGGAAATATCTCGGCGATATAGACCCAGATCACGGCGCCCTGCGAGAAAGAGAAGGCGGCGATGAAGCCAATCAGCATCCATAGAAGCAAATTCTGGTGCTGGCCTGTCAGCATGATGGCGGCGGTGCCGGCCAAGGTGACGAACAGACCCACCGAACCGATCAGCAGCAAGGTCTTCCGCCCTGCCCGGTCGATCAAATACAGCGCGGGAATGGTGAACAGGAAATTGGTGGCGCCGATCATCACCGACTGCAGATCGGACGAGGTCTTGCTGAAACCGGCGGCAGCGAAAATATCGTTGATGTAATAGAGAATAGCGTTGATGCCGGCCAATTGGTTGAAAGCGGCGATGGCGATCGCCAGAAGGATGGGCTTGCGGTATTTGGCCCAGTTCGCCCGCGCGCCGGAGGTGGCCGGCGGATTCAGCGCCGCCTCTTCCTCATGGGCGCTGGCCTCCGGTGCGATTTGATGGAAAATCTCGCGCGCTTCGCTGCGGCGGCCTCTCAGCGCCAGCCAGCGCGGAGAGTTGGGAATGGTGAACAGCATCGCGAACAGCACCGCGCCCGGCCAGAAGGCGATGCTGAATTTCCAGCGCCATTCATCGGTGCCCAGATTCAAGGTCCCGATCAGGTAATTGCTGAGATAGGCGACCAGGATGCCGAAGGTGATGTTGAACTGGAACATGCCCACCATGGCGCCGCGCCAGCGCGGCGGCGCAATTTCGGTCATGTAGACCGGCGCCAGCACGGTGGACGCGCCGATTGCGAGCCCGGTGAGGATGCGGAAGACCACCAGCGCCTCCCAGCTCCAGGCCAGCGCGCAGCCTGCCGCAGACACGACATAGAGCGCGGCAATGGCTTTCAGGCATTCGCGCGCGCCGTAACGGTTGCCCGGCACGCCCGCCAACAGGGCGCCCGCCAAGGTGCCCCACAATGCGCTGGAAACCGTGAAGCCCAGCCAGGCCGGCGAAAGTTGATAGACCTGCCTGAGCGCGCCGGTGGTGCCTGCGATCACGGCGGTGTCGAAGCCGAACAGAAGGCCGGCCAGCGCGCCCACCAGCACGCCGCGGATGACAATGGCGTTCATGTTAGCCCCGGTTGCACGCGCCCCGGGGCAGGATGCCAAGAAATGGCGCGATTGTCAGCTAGCCGGGAAGGCTATCGCTGGGCGTCGCCATGGCGTTTTCGTACTTGACATGCAGCACCCGCCGTTCGCCGTCCCACACGTCCACGGCATTGCTGATGCACAGGCGCTCGGCGAGATCCAGCGCCGCGAGATCGTCGGCGCAAGCGTGAAATTGGCTTTGCGCGATCACACCACCGTCCCTGAGCAGATCGAAGCGATATTGTCCCATGGAGAAACCCCTTTCTCGAAATTAGGAGCTGCCTCTGAAGTTCATTCCCGGCCAATAGCCGATGGGAAAAGGCTAGACCTCGCCCGGCAAGGAATTATGGCAATGGCAAAATAAATTTCGTTGTGATTTACAACGCGGTGGAGGGGAATAGGGCTGGAATGCGGCGATGGATCCGGAAGAGCGCAAGAATTTCATAGTTTTGGGCGTGGTGGTGGGTTTGATCGCGCTCTGTCTCTTGGTTTTGCATCTCTATTCCAAAAACGCCGCAATGGAGCGTTGCGTGGAAGAAGGCCGTCACAATTGCCTGCAAGTGCCCGGGCAGGACGGTTAGCCCCGCCCTCTGTACGAGGACACGCCCGTATCCGGCAGCCACACATCCTTGGGCAGTTTTCCCGTCTGCCAGAAAATATCGATCGGCATGCCGCCGCGCGGATACCAATAGCCGGCGATGCGCAGATAGCGCGGTTTGATCGCGGCGGCGATACGCTTGGCGATCATGATGGTGGTGGCTTCGTGAAAGCCACTGGCATTGCGGAAGCTGGTCAGGAACAGTTTCAGCGATTTGGACTCCACGATTGTCCTGTCCGGCACATAGTCGATCACGAAATGCGCGAAGTCGGGCTGGCCGGTTATGGGGCACAGAGTGGTGAATTCCGGCGCGGTGAAGCGCACCACATAATCGGCGTCAGGATGGGGATTGGGCACGCTTTCCAGCTTCGCCTTGTCGGGCGATGACGGCGGCGCCACGGCCCGGCCCAACTGGGTGAGTTTCTTCGCCATGCTTCAGGGTCCCTCATAAACGCAGGACTGGCCATAGGATGGCCGCTCGATCTTGACCCGCGCCACTTCGGGCAGAGCGCTCTTGGCGCGCGCATAGATAAAGCGGGCAATGTTTTCTAAGGTGGGATTGGAAAGGCCTTCGACCTCATTCAGCAGGCGATGGTCCAAAAGCTCCCGCACATATTTCAGCGCCCGGTCCACCTCGCCGAAATCGCGCAGGAACCCGGTTTTGGCGTCCGGTTCCCCCCGCAGGGTCACTTCCACATAGAAAGAGTGGCCATGCAGGCGGCGGTTCTCGCTGGCGCCCGCGCCCAGATGATGGGCGGCGTCGAAGCTGAAGCGCTGAGATATCTCGATCATCCAGGTCTCAAGTAGCGAAGCGGTAGACCATAAAAAAGGGGGGCCTCGTGCAACGAGGCACCGGCTTGTGGCTGGTCGCTCCCTTCGCGTCAAGGATTCCGCTTTTAAGGGGCGCGACAGTCTGGCCTGCGCCAAATATTGCGCCCGCGTAAGGCGCATGCTAACTGGCACGCGCGCGGCTGGAGTGACTCGCGCGCTTCGATATTTAGTCAATACAATCAAACTCTTGAATGAGAGCCGGCGGGCAGATGGAGACATCGGCGCGACCGGCCCCATGAGGCGAAAGTGGCGAGCGAGAAAGCTCACGAAACCGGATTGGCAGGTCGTTACGCCAATGCCGTGTTCGAGCTGGCCCAGGAACAGGGCAAGGTGGACCGGGTTGCCGAGGATTTCGCGGCCCTGAAAACCGTGGTCGCGCAAAGCCACGACTTCGCCCGGCTGGTGAAAAGCCCCCTCTTCAGCCGTGAAGACCAGGCCCGCGCCTTGAAGCCGGTGCTGGAAAAGATGGGCGTGGACGCCCTCACCACGAAATTCCTGCTCACCCTGGCCGGCAAGCGCCGCCTGTTCGCGCTGGAACATGTCATCGCGGCCTATGACCGGCTGGTGGCGCGCCTCAAGGGCGAAGTCCAGGCCGAAGTCATTTCGGCCCATGCCCTCAGTTCCGCCCAGACCGCGGAACTCAAATCCGTTCTGAAAGAGAAGCTCGGCCGCGAGCCGCGCCTCAACACCAAGGTCGATCCCACGT
This sequence comes from Rhizomicrobium sp., assembly GCA_036271455.1. GTDB lineage: Bacteria > Pseudomonadota > Alphaproteobacteria > Micropepsales > Micropepsaceae > Rhizomicrobium. The sequence continues at coordinate 24,635 of DATBAP010000016.1, read as the reverse complement.
TGCTGGGCGGGCTGGTGGTGAAAGTGGGCTCGCGCATGATCGATTCGTCCCTTCGCACCAAATTGGCCGGCCTGCGCGCCGCCATGCGGGGCTAATAAAAGGAAGTACTGAGATGGATATCCGCCCCGCAGAAATTTCCGCGATCCTGAAGCGCGAAATCCAGAATTTCGGCTCGGATGCCGAAGTCAGCGAAGTCGGCCAGGTGCTGTCGGTGGGCGACGGCATCGCCCGCGTCTATGGCCTGGACAATGTGCAGGCCGGCGAGATGGTCGAGTTTCCCGGCGGCATCAAGGGCATGGCGCTGAACCTCGAGACCGACAATGTCGGCGTGGTGATCTTCGGTTCCGACGCCACCATCAAGGAAGGCGACACCGTCAAGCGCACCGGCGCCATTGTGGAAGTGCCGGTGGGCAAGGGCTTGCTGGGCCGCGTGGTCGATCCGCTGGGCAATCCCATCGACGGCAAGGGTGAACTCACCAATATCGCCGAGCGCCGCCGCGTCGACGTGAAGGCGCCCGGCATTATTCCGCGCAAGTCGGTGCATGAGCCGGTGCAGACCGGTCTCAAGGCCATCGACACGCTGATCCCCATTGGCCGCGGCCAGCGCGAATTGATCATCGGCGACCGCCAGACCGGCAAGACCGCGGTGGCGATCGACGCCATCATCAACCAGAAGGCGGTCAATTCCGGGACCGACGAAAAGGCCAAGCTCTATTGCATCTATGTCGCCATCGGGCAGAAGCGCTCGACCGTGGCGCAGATCGTCAAGACCCTCGCCGACGCCGGCGCGCTGGAATACACCATCATCGTCGCGGCGACCGCGTCCGAGCCCGCGCCGCTGCAGTTCCTGGCGCCCTTTTCCGGCTGCGCCATGGGCGAGTGGTTCCGCGACAATGGCATGCATGCCCTGATCATCTATGACGATCTGTCCAAGCAGGCCGTCGCTTATCGCCAGATGTCGCTGCTGCTGCGCCGTCCACCGGGCCGTGAAGCCTATCCCGGCGACGTCTTCTATCTGCACTCGCGCCTGCTCGAGCGCGCCGCCAAGCTCAACGAAGACAATGGCGGGGGCTCGCTCACGGCGCTGCCGGTGATCGAAACCCAGGCCAATGACGTCTCGGCCTATATTCCGACCAACGTGATCTCGATTACCGACGGCCAGATCTTCCTCGAGACCGACCTGTTCTATCAGGGCATTCGTCCTGCCGTGAATGTCGGCATCTCGGTCTCGCGCGTGGGTTCATCGGCGCAGATCAAGGCGATGAAGACGGTGGCCGGTCCGATCAAGGGCGAACTCGCCCAGTATCGCGAGATGGCCGCCTTTGCGAAGTTCGGCTCCGATCTCGACGCCTCGACCCAGAAGATGCTGGCGCGCGGCGAACGCCTGACCGAGCTTTTGAAGCAGCCGCAATACAAGCCCTTCGCGGTCGAAGAGCAGGTCGCGGTGATCTATGCCGGCACGCGCGGCTATCTGGACCGCTTCCCCACTGCCCGCGTCCAGGCGTTCCAGGAAGCGCTGCTGGGCAAGCTCAAAACCGCCTATCCGCAGTTCCTGGAAGGCATCCGCAAGGAAAAGGCGCTGACCCCGGATCTGGAAACCACGCTGAAGAAGGCGCTGGACGAAGTCTCCAAGTCGTTCGCTTGAGGAACTGAAGCGAGATGGCAACCGTCAAGGAAATGCGCACAAGGATCGGAAGCGTGAAGTCCACGCAGAAGATCACCAAGGCGCTGCAGATGGTGGCGGCGGCAAAGCTGCGCCGGGCGCAGCAGGCGACGGAAGCCGCCCGCCCCTATGCCCAGCGCATGTCGGCCATCATCTCCAACCTCGCCGCCGGGGTTTCGGGTCCATCCGCGCCGTTGCTGTTGGCTGGGACCGGCTCGGACAAGCGCCACCTCGTCATCGTGGCGACGGCTGACCGCGGGTTGGCGGGCGCCTTCAATGGCAGCATCGCGCGTGCCGCCCGTCAGAAGATCGCGGCGCTGATCGCCGAGGGCAAGGACGTCAAGATCATCACCATCGGCCGCAAAGGCCGCGACCAGCTGCGCCGCCAGTTTGGCAACCGCTTTCTCGAAAGCCATGAAGTCGGCTTGAAATCTCCCGCCCTGTCGCTGGTGCAGCCGATCGCCAAGAGCATCCTGGAGCTTTATTTGAGTGGCCAGTTCGACGTGGTGAGCCTGATCTACAGCCGCTACAAGTCGGTGGTGACGCAGATCCCTACCGTCAAGCAGCTGATCCCCGCCGAAATCGAGCCTGGCGAAGTCCGCGGGCAGTTCTACGACTACGAGCCCGACGAGGACACGATCCTTGAGGCCCTGCTGCCGCAGAACATTTCGGTGCAGCTGCTGTCCGCGGTGCTCGAGAACCAGGCCGGCTTCTTCGCCTCCCAGATGGCAGCGATGGATAACGCCACCCGCAACGCGGGCGATCTGATCAACGCCCTCACCATCCAGATGAACCGCACCCGTCAGGCCAAGATCACGACGGAACTGATCGAAATTATCGCCGGCGCAGCCGCTGTATAAGACTTGAAAGAAAGAGACACGCCATGAGCAAGACCACTTCCAAAGGCCGCCTCAGCCAGGTGATCGGCGCCGTCGTCGACGTGGAGTTCGATGGTCCCCTGCCCGCGATCTTGAATGCGATCGAGACCACCAACATCGACGCCAAGACCGGCAAGCCGTTCCGTCTGGTGTTCGAAGTCGCCCAGCATCTGGGCGAGAACACCGTGCGGGCCATCGCCATGGACACGACCGAAGGCCTGGTCCGCGGCCAGGAAGTGACTGACACCGGCGATTCCATCCGCGTGCCGGTGGGGCCCGCCACCTTGGGCCGCATCATGAATGTGATCGGCGAGCCCATCGATGAAGCCGGACCGATCAGCCACGAGCACATGTCGCCCATCCACCGCGAAGCCCCGACTTTCGCGGAACAGGCAGGCTCCGCCGAAATCCTGGTCACCGGCATCAAGGTGATCGATCTGCTCTGCCCCTATACCAAGGGCGGCAAGATCGGATTGTTCGGCGGCGCTGGCGTGGGCAAGACCGTGACCATGCAGGAGCTGATCAACAACATCGCCAAGGCGTATGGCGGCTATTCGGTGCTGGCCGGCGTGGGCGAGCGCACCCGTGAAGGCAACGACCTCTATCACGAGATGATCGAATCCAACGTGAATGTGGACCCCAAAAAGGCGGGTTCGGCAGTGGGCTCCAAATGCGCCCTGGTCTATGGCCAGATGAACGAGCCGCCGGGCGCCCGTGCCCGCGTGGCGCTCACCGGCCTTTCGGTGGCGGAATATTTCCGCGACCAGGAAGGCAAGGACGTGCTGCTGTTCATCGACAACATCTTCCGCTTCACCCAGGCGGGTTCGGAAGTGTCGGCGCTGCTCGGCCGTATTCCCAGCGCCGTGGGTTATCAGCCCACTCTGGCGACCGAGATGGGCAACCTGCAGGAACGCATCACTTCGACCAATAAGGGCTCGATCACCAGCGTCCAGGCGATTTACGTGCCCGCCGACGATCTCACCGACCCGGCGCCCGCGACTTCGTTCGCGCATCTGGATGCCACCACGGTTCTGTCGCGCGACATTGCCGCCCAGGCGATCTTCCCGGCAGTGGACCCGCTCGATTCCACTTCGCGCATTCTGGATCCCCAAGTGATCGGCGAAGAGCATTACATGGTCGCCCGCCACGTCCAGGAAGTGCTGCAGCAATATCGCGCGCTCAAGGACATCATCGCCATTCTGGGCATGGACGAGCTGTCGGAAGACGACAAGCTGATCGTGGCGCGCGCACGCAAGATCCAGCGCTTCCTCTCCCAGCCCTTCCATGTCGCCGAGCAGTTCACCAACTCGCCCGGCAAATTCGTGGAGCTGGCCGACACCATCCGCAGCTTCAAGGCGATCGTGGAGGGCGAATATGACCATCTGCCCGAACAGGCCTTCTACATGGTGGGCGCGATCGAGGAAGTGGTGGCCAAGGCTCAGAAAATGGCTGCCGACACCGCCAAAGCGGCTTAAGCGGCATGCCTGCGAAAATCCTCTTCGATCTGGTCTCGCCCGAGCGGCTTCTGCTCTCTAAGCCCGTGGACATGGTCACTGTGCCGGGCAGCGAAGGCTATATGGGCGTCATGGCGGGGCATGCTTCGCTGGTCTCGACGCTCCGCGCCGGCATGATCGACATGCTGGATGACGGCCAGGACACGCGCTTTTTCATCCGCGGCGGCTTTGCCGAGGTCAATGCCGAGAAGATCACCGTGCTTGCCGAGGAAGCGGTTCCCATCAGCGAACTGGATATCGCGGTGCTGGATCAGCGCATCGCCGACGCCCAGGCCGATGAAATCGCCGCCAAAACCGACGCCGACCGCACCCGCGCCGCCCAGCTGGTGGACGACCTGAAGTTGGTCCGCGCGGCATTTTAAGGCGCTTTTCACCTGTTCCGTGGGATGAATGCCACGCAACGGGCGGGCATCTCCCTTTTGGGACATGGGCCAATCTTGCTATAATTTGTTCATCCGGTTGGGAATGAAACCATGGCGGCTCAGACCGTCTATCGCCAAGGCTGGAAGCTGGACGAGATCCCGTGGGGCGCATTTCAGCCTGGCGCGGTCGATCCTGGTTTGCTCGCGGCGGTAAAGGCCGCCGCCCTGGTCGAGTACAACGCCCCCGATTACGTCACTTATCTCAAGCGCGTGTTCCACGATTCAGGCCAGGACACACTCGACGCCATCGAACAATGGGGCCGCGAAGAAGGCCAGCATGGCCAGGCCCTGGGCCGCTGGGCCGAGACCGCCGATCCCAGTTTCAAGATGGAAGAAGCCTTCGCCCGCTTCCGCAAGGGCTATACGCCGGCGCACTTCTCCGACCTCGACGCCAAGAGCTCAGTCCGGGGCTCGCGCCGGGGCGAGATGATCGCCCGCTGCGTAGTGGAAAGCGGCACCTCGTCCTATTACTCCGCCATCCGCGACGCCACTGAAGAGCCGGTGCTGAAGGAAATCGCCGGCCGGATCTCCGCCGATGAATACCGTCATTACAAGCTCTTCTACGAAACACTTCGTAAACAAGACGAGCCGGACATGGCCTTCTGGCGGAAGCTCTGGGTGGCGATTGGACGGGTTCGGGAATCCGACGACGACGAGCTGGCCTATGCCTATTACTGCGCCAACGTTCCGCCGCCCGAGGAAAGCGCCAAACCCTATAACCGCAAGCTCTATTCACGGCTGGCGGCCAAGACCAGCATGGCGATCTATCGGCCCCGCCACATCTACAGGCTGGTGCAGATGGTGGCCAAGGTGGTGGGCGCCGACCCGCATGGCCGTCTGGCCTATTGGGGCGGTGATCTGCTGTGGTGGCTGATGCGCAGAAAAGCGGCTGCCGCTTAACCCGCGCCCTTACGACTTCCGCTTCACCATCAACTGTTTGATTTCCGCGATCGCCTGCGCCGGGTTCAGGCCCTTCGGGCAGGTCTGGGCGCAATTCATGATGGTATGACAGCGATAGAGCCGGAACGGGTCTTCCAATCCGTCCAACCGATCGCCGGTCTCCTCGTCGCGGCTGTCCACCAGCCAGCGATAGGATTGCAGCAGCGCCGCCGGTCCCAGATAGCGTTCCGAATTCCACCAATAGCTGGGGCATGAGGCCGAACAGCAGGCGCAGAGGATGCATTCATAAAGACCGTCCAGCTTGGCGCGGTCTTCCGGCGACTGTTTCCATTCTTTTTCCGGCGGCGGCGTCTTGGTCTTAAGATAAGGCTCGATCGAAGAATATTGGGCGTAGAAATTGGTGAGGTCGGGCACCAAATCCTTCACCACCGGCATGTGCGGCAAAGGATAGACCGCAACCGCGCCGGAGCAATCGCTGATTGCCTTCGTGCAGGCCAGCGTATTCATGCCCTGGATGTTCATGGAACAGGAACCGCACACGCCTTCCCGGCAGGAGCGGCGGAATGTGAGGGTGGGATCGATCTCGTTCTTGATCTTGATCAGGGCGTCCAGGACCATCGGCCCGCAGCTATCGAGATCCACCGTATACGTGTCCACCGCCGGGTTGGCGGCCGCATCCGGATCGTAGCGATAGACTTTGAATTCCTTGGAGCGTTTGGGTTTCTTGCCATTGGCGGCGGTTTCCGCCGGCCACACTTTGCCCTTTTTGACCTTGGAATTCCTGGGCAATGTCAACTGAACCATAAACCGCTCCGGACTGATTTGCTCATATTCCCCAAGTTTGGCACGGGCATCGCGAACTGCGCAATTCTTGTTAAACCACTATTTGCTCGAATACCCATGCAGCTTCCACAGGGCTCTCGCGCACTTTTCCCCTCACCACCAATTGCTCGGTACGGCGCACAGTTTCACCGCCAACATAGATGCTTTCCTCGACATCGAGCTCGCCGCCTCCGGCGCGGAACCGCCAGCCTTCCCCATTGGGGAGCTTGAGCAGGATCGCGCCGCCTTCCAGCCGCGACATGCGAATTTCGGGATGGATGTGGAAGCGCACGGCGAACTCCACCGCCTCACGATGTGACCTGACGGGCACCAGGCGATCGGCGCCCGTCACCGTCTGACCCTGGGGCGAAAGCGTGATCCTGCGTTCATGGCGAAAGCCAAGTTCCGGCACATAGGCGTCATGGCCGGCTTCGACCATCCAGCCCAGCGCGGTTTCGCTCCGGCGAGTGGAAGTCTCTTTTGGTCCACCGATCAGCCGGGCCCCCAACAGGTCGCGCGCCAAGCCGGGCGGGAGAATCTCGGCGCTGGAGCGGTCGCCCAATGTCACGGTGGAATGGGCCGCGGTTGCGCGCAGCGGTGCGTCCAAGCCCCTATGTTTCTTGCCGCCTGCGCCGCAATTCACCACCAGCCGGTGCGGGCCCGAACTCATCTCAAAGGCCAGGAACCCGGCATGGGCCTCGGTGGAGAGCGCGCCTTTGGGCACCTCACCGCAATCGAGCTGGATCAGGCTGCGTCCCGCCACCAGCCGCTGATAGCCAGAATGGCGGGCATGGCCGAAAGGCTGGCCGCGGACTTCGTCGCGCGCCAACAAGCCGGCCAGCATTTTCGGATTGCTTTCCTGGCCACCCTGAAACAGCGCCAGGGCGCCATCGCCGTGACGGAAAAAACGCAACATCGGCGCCATGCGATCGAGCGCGTTGCGAAGCCCGTGCGGCGGTTCTTCATTCGCCGCCGCCAGCGCGTCCTTCACCATCATCAGACAGCGATAGGCGTTGAGCAAATCTTCCGGCGAGCGGCTCACATGTCCGCCATCGGGCAAGATCTGGCGCACGATTTCCTCATCCAGCCGCGCCAACCCCGCGCTTAGCCGCCGGGAATTGTCGTCCAGGCAAAGGCCGGACAGCGCCAGCGCGCAGGCCGCTTCCAGGCGGGGCAATCCATCACTCGCCTCCCCGGCGGTGCGCTCCAGCATCCGCACCTGCTCGCGCAGGCTCACGAACAGTTTGGAGCGCCACAGCATGTCGGAATTCGGCACCATCAGCCGGCCATGGCTGAAGATATTCATCAGGCGGTGGGCCATCACATGCGGCGTCCATTGCGGCTCGCAATAATGGCCGTAGCGCTTCACCCATTGGCCGATGAGATTGGTGGCCAGCGCGCGCGCCGTGTCACCGCCCGCGGCCGCCAGCGGCGCCAGCCAGGCGAAACCGTGCAGATCTTCCAGCCAGGCGCGCGAGGGCGGCGAAAGATCGAATACCGAGACATTAGGCCCGACCTCGACCATTTCTCCATAAAAACGAAACCGTCCGCGCAGCAAGGCGTCGGCGTCTTCCAGCCGGGGCGAGCAAGCATCATGCGGTTGAAACGCGATGTGATCGGTCAACGGACCTTTGAGTAGCCGGCGATAAAACCAGTTCCGGCGCAGACCGACGCGAAGCGGGGTCAACATCCGCCGTGCGCCCGCTTCCATCATCTCGGGCAGCAGGTTCATGGGAACCGCCGCGACCATTTTCAACCTCGGAGCGCGGCGATATTGGCGGCGTAGCGCGACGGCCCACCCTGGAACACGGCAGTCCCCGCCACCAAGGTGTCGGCGCCCGCGGCGACCGCGCGCCTGGCGGTCTCGGGTGTGATGCCGCCGTCCACTTCCAGGGCGATGACGCGTCCGCTGGGTTCGATACGTTTCTTCGCTGCCTCGATCTTCTTCAACTGGCTTTCGATGAAGCTCTGGCCGCCGAAGCCGGGATTGACCGTCATGATCAGGATCAAATCCACCAGATCCATCAGATTGTCGATGGCGTCGATGGGGGTGCCGGGATTGAGCACCACGCCCGCTTTCTTGCCCAGCTTCTTGATGTGCTGGAGCGTGCGATGGATGTGCGGCCCCGCCTCCGGATGCACGGTGAGACCGTCGGCGCCGGCATCGGCAAAAGCGTCAAGATACGGGTCCACCGGCGAGATCATCAGATGCACGTCGAACGGTTTCTTGGCGTGGGGCCGAAGCGCCTTCACCACCGCCGGTCCGATGGTGATGTTGGGCACAAAATGCCCGTCCATCACGTCCACGTGAATCAGATCGGCGCCCGCTTTTTCGATGGCCTCGATTTCGGCGCCCAGCCGGGAAAAATCGGCCGAGAGAATCGAAGGCGCAATTCGGATCGCCATGGAAAACTGCCTTTTGGAGCGGCCTAAGTGCCGGATTCTTCTGGCCCCCGCAAGACATTTGGGTTTTTCATTCGCGCCAGGATCAGGACCAAAGCGGGCAACCAGATCACCCGCGACTGATAACGGTCATGAGGATTGGAGAAGGTTGCACAGACGATGGCGTTGCCGATCAGGGCGAGCAGCACCAAGGCGGGAAATCTGAGCGCCTGCCATTGGCGTTCCCGTACTAGGCCATGCAGCAGCACGATCAAGCCCAGCAGCGACAACATCCCCACCGTCACATGGACCATATTGAGGGTGGTGAAACGGAACCGGCCCTCCCGCTGCTGGCGGGCCGCCCGATAGGCGGGCAGTTGCCCTGGAGCGTCTTTCTCGAACACCGGCCTCAGCACCCATTCCTGCGATTCGATGCCGTCCCCGGTCTTGAAGGTGAAGAATTGCTGGACCGAATCACGCGCCGCATCCACCAACTGCAGCAAGGGATAGCGGCGGATGCTGTCCGCGATCATGCGCGTCTCTTCGTCATGCGACCCGCGGAAGCCACCTTCGGCGCGGAACAGGCTGTCGGGGCCCCAGAGCCAGGCATCGGCACGGGTCTTGAGCCGGTTCTGGTTGCCGCACAACGAATAGCCGGACCCGGGGCACGTGTCGTCGAGCAGCCGCTTGACGATCCCATCCTGCATCAGCCGCGCGAACACGAACACCGACGCCGAGCGGCTGAGAAATATCTGCCGCGTGAGGACGTAATTGCTGGTGAAGATCAAAGCGAGCGCCAGGATGAAGGCACCGAATGCGGGCAAGAGTTGCAGATTGGAATTTCGCCAAATCCATCTCAGACAAGCGGCGACAATCAGGAGGCCGGCCATCAATCCCAGATGAGAAGGATGACACGCCACCGCCAAACCGGTGATCGCGCCGACCAGTACGCTTTGCGAGCGGCCCAGAAAGCGGCTGCGAAACAGAAGAAGATAGGCACCCAAAACCACCAGGGCGGTCATGCAATCGGGTTCGACCTGGCCCACATACCAGCCGATTCCGGTCGCCAGCATTAGAATCGCACCCAGCAGGATCAGCCCGCCCAGCGAAAGCCGATCCACTTCGGCCCGCGCGGTTAGCGTGATCAAATAGGCAGTCATCGCCGCCTGCAGTATCACCACCGGCCAGAGACTCACCGCGCTGCCGGTCACGTTGAGAAACAGGGAATAGACCGGAGAGCGCTCGGGAAGAAACGCGCCTTCCAGTCCTTCCGCCAGATAACCGCCAGTGTCGTAAAAGACCAGCGGGAACCGGTTCCAGAGGGCGATGGCAAGAAACAGCAGCGTGAGAAAGGCGAGCCCCAACAAAAGCGGAATCCCTTCCGCCTTCCTCGACAGCAAATTCTTTGTGAAAGTCCAGGCCTGCCCCACGATGGGCAAGGATGCCCCAAACCAGGCCGGCATGCGACAGCAAAAGCAGGGCCGCCCTGCCCGCTCAACGGTTGACTAACGGGGCACCGCACCTAAACTCCGGGCAACCTCATGCAAGCATTTCCGGAAGGCTTTTGATGGCGGATCATCCGCAAAAAACGGGCGCGCGGGCGCGGCCCTTGTCTCCCCATCTCACAATCTACCGCTGGCAAGTGACCATGCTGGCCTCCATCACCCACCGCGTCACTGGCGCGGGCCTTGGCTTGGGCGCTCTGGCGCTGGTGTGGTGGCTGGTGGCGGTTTCCAACGGCCCGGAAGGCTATGAGAATTTCATGGGCTATGCCGAGACGCCGCTGGGTCTTTTGATCCTGTTCGGCTTCACTTGGGCGCTGGCCTTCCACTTCCTCAACGGGATCCGCCATCTCGCCTGGGATCTGGGTTACGGCTTTGAGAAGCACACCGCGACCCAGACCGGATCGCTGGTCTATGTGTTGTCGGTGGTGCTGGCGGTTGCCATCTTCGCCTTCGCCTGGATGGGTTACGGGGGATATCTCCAATGAGTTCTCTGGAAACGCCCCTTCACAAAGTCCGGGGCCTGGGCGCGTCCCATTCGGGCACGGGACATTTCTGGCGCGAGCGTCTCACGTCCGCCGCGCTGATCCCGCTCTCGCTCTGGTTCGCCTACGCAATCGTGGGACTGATCGACACCAACGAAGTCACCATTGTGAGTTTCCTGGCCAAGCCCTGGAACGCGATCCTGATGGGACTGTTCGTCGTGATCTCGTTCTATCATCTCGGCCTGGGCCTGCAGCAGATCCTCGACGATTATGTTCACGCGCCAGGCATGAAATTGTTCCTCAGGCTGGTGGTGACGGTCGTATGGATCATCGCCAGCCTGATCGCCGTCTTCGCTCTTGTCCGCATTGCCGCCCTTTAGCCCCGCTTTCCGATAGAGACCGTCATGCCCGCTTATGAGATTGTTGATCACACGTTCGATGTGGTGGTGGTAGGCGCGGGCGGCGCGGGCCTGCGCGCCACGCTGGAATGCGCCAGCCAAGGCCTCAAGACCGCTTGCATCACCAAGGTCTTTCCCACCCGCAGCCATACCGTGGCAGCGCAAGGCGGCGTGGCCGCGGCCCTGGGCAATATGGGCGAGGATGATTGGCGCTGGCACATGTACGACACCGTCAAGGGCTCGGACTGGCTGGGCGACCAGGATTCCATCGAATATCTCTGTCGCCACGCGCCGGAAGCGGTCTACGAGCTGGAGCATTTCGGCATGCCCTTCTCGCGCACCGAGGACGGCAAAATCTATCAGCGCGCCTTTGGCGGCATGACCAGCAATTACGGCAAGGGCATCGCGCAGCGCACTTGCGCCGCCGCCGACCGCACCGGCCATGCCATGCTGCACACGCTGTACGGCCAATGCGTGAAGCATGAAGTGAATTTCTTCATCGAATATTTCGCCCTCGACCTGATCATGGAAGACGGCGTGGTGCGCGGCGTGATGGCGTGGAACCTGGATGATGGTTCGATCCATCGCTTCCGCGCCCATCGCGTGATCATGGCCACCGGCGGCTATGGCCGCGCCTATATGACATGCACCGGCGCCCATACCCAGACCGGCGACGGCAACGCCATGGTGCTGCGCGCGGGCCTGCCGCTGCAGGACATGGAGTTCGTGCAATTCCATCCCACCGGGATTTTCGGCGCCGGCGTGTTGATCACCGAAGGCGTGCGCGGTGAAGGCGGCTATCTTACCAACTCGGAAGGCGAGCGTTTCATGGAGCGCTATGCGCCCAACGCCAAGGATCTTGCTTCACGCGACGTGGTCTCGCGCGCCATGACCATCGAGATCCGCGAAGGCCGCGGCGTCGGTCCCAACAAGGATCACATCAATCTGCATCTCTCGCACCTCGATCCCAAGATCATTCATGAGCGCCTGCCCGGCATTTCCGAATCGGCGCGCATCTTTGCCGGCGTTGACGTCACCAAGGAGCCGATCCCGGTGCTGCCCACCGTGCATTACAATATGGGCGGCATCCCTTGCGCCTATACCGGCGACGCGCTGACGCTGGCCAATGGCAATCCCGACAGCGTGGTGCATGGCTTGATGGCGGTCGGTGAATCGGCCTGTGTATCCGTGCACGGCGCCAACCGGCTGGGCTCAAATTCGCTGATCGACCTGGTGGTGTTCGGCAAGGCGGCCGGCCTGCAGGCGGCCAAGGAATTGCGCGACGGCCCGCCGCATCAGGACCTGCCCAAAGGCGCGGGCGATCAGGCCCTGGCGCGGCTGGATCATTTCCGCAATGCCAAGGGCTCGCTTCCCACCGCCAAGCTGCGCACCGCCATGCAGAAGGCGATGCAGGAAGATGCCGCCGTGTTCCGCACTGGCGAATCTTTGGAACAAGGCAAACGGCGGATCCATGATCTCTATGCCCAGCGCCGTGATATCGGCGTCACCGACCGGTCGATGATCTGGAACACCGATCTGGTCGAAACCTTGGAGTTCGACAATCTACTCCAGCAGGCCGTGGTGACCATCGATGGCGCGGCCAACCGGTTGGAAAGCCGGGGCGCCCATGCGCGCGAGGATTTTCCCCAGCGCGACGACCAGGACTGGATGAAGCACACCCTCATTTGGCTCGATCCCGAGACCGGCAAAACAAGGATCGATTACCGTCCGGTGCACACCTACACCCTCACCCAGGACGTGGAATATATCGCTCCCAAGGCTCGAACATATTGAGAGCAAGGGAACTTTTGTTCCTTTGACCGCGTTATCGCTGACGGAGAGTGGCGCGCAGGGAGCATCGCATGAAATTTCTATTCGTGGCATTGGCTCTGATGTTCGCAGCGCCTGTTTTTGCGCAAACCGCCGCCGGCCATTCCACCGCCATGACTCCCACGCCGGACGACCGTGCCAAGCAGTGGCTCACCTTGATCGACGACCAGAATTATGCCGACGCCTACAAGCAGATGGGCGCTGTCGCGCGGGGCAAAGTCAGCGAACAAGATTTCGCGGCAAAGATCGGTGGCGCGCGCACACCGTTTGGTGCGATGTCGTCGCGCACTTTGAAGGACGTCAATGCCACCAAGACGTTGCCTGGCATGCGTGATGGCCAATATACCATCGTGCGTTATGACTCGGCCTTCGCCCACATGGCAGCTTCGATCGAATCCGTGACCTTGGAATCGGAGAATGGCGCCTGGTCGGTGGTGGGTTATCACATCAACTGACGTGCAAACGACTCGGTTGACGGGTCCGCCGCCTCACTATCGCCTCGTTCCACCGCGATGACATGCTTTGGAGCAACGAAATTAAGAGGCATCCATGATTGCCAAACGCATTCTTTTGATGACGGGCGCAGCCCTTTTGTCATGGAGCAGCATCGCCACAGCGCAGCCGATGCCGCCGTCCGGCGGTGATCCTTATGGCTATTACAGCCAATACGACCGCGAAGGTTATTACGACCGCCAAGGCCGTTATCGCCACATCCGTCCGTCCGGTCCCGATTATGGCCCTCCGCCTCCGCCACCCCCGCCATCGGGCGCCTATTATCAGCAAGGCCGCTATGAACAGGATTGCCGTCGTGGCAACGCTGCCGCCGGCACCATCTTCGGCGCGCTGGCCGGCGGATTGATTGGCGGCGCGGCCTCCCGGGGCAATGGTGGTGCGGTGGTGGGCGGCGCGGTCTTGGGTGGTCTGCTGGGCGATGCGGTGTCGCAAGACATCGATTGCAACGATCAGCCTTATGCCTTCCGCGTCTATGCCGACGGCCTCAATGGCGATATCGGACGGCGCTATGAATGGCGCAATGGGGGAGCCTATGGCTATTTCACGCCGGTACGCGAATTTCGCCGAGGCGGCGTGATCTGCCGCGATTTCACCGAGACATCTTATCGTCCCGATGGGCGGACCTTCACGCGGTCCGGCACGGCTTGCCACCAGGCGGATGGCAATTGGCGTTTCGACTGAACTTCAAAAGTTAACGGAGAAGTCCCCGGCGTTTTTCGCTGAGGACTTTTTCTTTTTGTAGCGAGCGCTTCGCAAAATCTTCTTATTGCGCGCGGTGCATTTCTCTCCGGCTCAGTCGAAAAAAAGAATACGCTGTGGATAAGCGCAGTGATTCGCTGGGGGCCGGTCGGAGTGCAACATCGCACCGTGGTTCTATTTCGCCGTCAGGGGCCGGTTCGTCCCCTTCCCGGCACTCGCGCTTTTTCAAACATTCACCACATGGAGCAGGCATGGCAAAGCGCTCGCAGCGTTCGAAGCATCGTGAGAATTATTCCGCTCAGGAAAATGTGCACGCGCTTTTTCCCGGCCGCTCTTGGAGTCCGCATGACCGGGATCAGGAAAATCGCGACCGCCGCTATGTGAAGAATGTCCGGGCGATGAGCCCGACCCAGCAGCAATTGATGGACGCGATCGATGCGCAGAATGTGGTGCTCGCGCTCGGTCCCGCCGGCACCGGCAAGACTTTTCTGGCGATTGCCAAGGCGGTCGAGGCGCTGGAGACCGGCAAGGTCCAGCGCATCGTGCTGTCGCGTCCCGCGGTCGAAGCCGGCGAGTCCCTGGGCTTCCTGCCCGGCGACCTCAACGAAAAGCTCGCGCCCTATCTGCGCCCGCTTTATGACGCGCTGACGGAAAGGCTGGGCACCAAGCGGCTGAAGACCTTTCTCGCCGAAGGCATCATCGAGATCGCGCCGGTCGCCTATATGCGCGGCCGTACGCTCAGCGAATGTTTTGTGGTGATCGACGAGGCGCAGAATTGCACCTATGGCCAGATCAAGATGCTGCTCACCCGCCTGGGATGGCGCTCGACCATGGTTCTGACCGGGGATCCCGACCAGACCGATCTTCTGCCAGGTATGTCGGGCCTCAGCGAGATCGCCCGCAGGCTGGACCCCATCGCCGAGATTCCGGTGGTGCGGCTCTCCGACGGCGATATCGTGCGCCATCCGCTGGTCGCTTCGATGCTAACGGTGCTTTAGATCGGATATTGAAGCTTGGTCGTGCCCCGCCTCCCCCGTGCGCGCGAAGGGGAGGTGCCCGTAGCACGCTCTTGAGCGTGCGTAGGGGGTACCTATTTTATGACGCCGTAGACGGTGAGGATGCCCATACCCAGCACGAATGCCCAATAGCTGGCGACGGCGATGGCCATCACATAGGCCAGGTTCGAGCAGCCTTCCTTGCGGTAGGAACGCGTGGCGTTGCCCAGAAGCACGCTGGGGCCGGCAAACGCCATCACGGCGTAATGCAGGACCGCGCCGGCCTTGCTCTGGGGCTTCCTGGCGGCCAGCCGGTAAGTGCTGGCGATGATGCCGGAAAAGGTGATGCCGCCGCTCACCGCGAACAAGAACACGATCAAGTCGCGTGAAAAATGCTGGGTCAAGAATCCGCTCATGTACCAACCTGGTGCGACGTGATGTTTCCCAGTCACGCGTTGCAAGAATTGGGCAACGCCGGGGGCGGCGGCGTGCCACGGCGCTGTGGCGATGGTAAATTGGTTACGTCGTGAAACACCGACGGGGCGCGTGGCGGACGAAGGCGAAATCCATCAACATTCGGGCTGGCTTATCCCGCTGATCCTGGTGGTTGTGGTCGTGGTGCTTTGCGCGGCGCTGCTTCTTTATTATATGCGGCCCTTCGCGCTCAGCCGGAATGCCGCCCCGTTCAGGGACAACCGTGCCAGCTTCGTCGCAATTCCGGTCAATCTGGCCGGTTTGGCGTTAAGCATCCCGCGCCGCTACGTCGAACCTGGCGCGACCCGGAAGAACATGGTGGCGCTGGTCGCCGCCCTTCCCGACATGCGGGGTTTTTCCGAGGACGATTCCCAGCTTTTCGCCAACAATTCTCCGGATTCGCCTCTGGTGCATCTTTTGATCCGCGCCGACCGCGACAGCCTGGACACCCGTCAAAGGCTGCAGCGCATTTACATGCCCTACATCGCCAACGGCGCGGGCGGAAAAGGACCGTTCGGCCTCACCCATTACGGTTTCCGCGCGGGATCGGGTTATGCCCGCGACGATCTTTATGCCGGCAATGGCGGCAATCTTCTTTTGCTGTGCGAGCAGCCGGCCCAGGACCTTCCCAGCCCCAATTGCCTGGCGATAGACCAGCCCATCGCCACGGGCGTGAGCCTGTCCTACCGCTTCAAGCGGGCCCAGCTATCGAGCTGGCGCGCGATCGATGATGGCGTGAACCGCCTGCTCGCGAAATTCCGGCGGTAAAGAAATTAGCCCGCGCGGCCGGCGGGTGGCTCGGGCAGATCCTGTTCCAGGATCGCCATGTTGAAGGCGTAGGAGACTTCGCCGTCTTCCTCATCCTTGAACAGCACGCCGATGAACTCGCCATTGACGTGCACCTCGACGGAATCCTGCTGCTTGGGGCGCTCAACAATGGTGATGGTGTCGAGGCGGAACAGGTTGCGCAGGTATTTTTCCAAACGCCAAAGCTCGCCGCGGGTCATGCTGTCCTCTTCATGTTGGCGCTGACGTGGCATGGCCCGGCGTTCCGGTCAAGCACAAGCGGAGCGTGCGCCGTCAGCCGGTCAAATCCCGATCGTCAATCAAATGATCCATCTCCTGGGACGGACGCTCTGGCCCGGCGCAATGCACCAGCCGGGCGGGAATGCCGACCGCGGTGCAGCCGGGTGGGACTGATTTCAGCACCACCGAGCCCGCGCCGACGCGGCTATATTCGCCGATCTCGATATTGCCCAGGATCTTGGCGCCCATGGAAAGAAGCACGCCGCGGCGAATCTTGGGATGACGGTCGCCCGCGCCCTTGCCGGTGCCGCCCAAGGTGACGCCGTGCAGCATGGAGACGTCGTCTTCCACCACCGCGGTTTCGCCGATCACCACGCCGGTGGCGTGATCGATCATGATGCCGCGCCCCAATTGCGCCGCGGGATGGATATCGACGGCGAAGAGTTCCGAGATACGGCTTTGGAAGAACAGCGCCAGGGCCTTGCGGTTCTGCCGCCACAGCCAATGACCGATGCGATAGCTTTCCAACGCGTGGAAGCCTTTGTAATAGAGAAACGCCTCGACAAAGGATTTGCAGGCGGGATCGCGGTCCAGCACTGCCGACAGATCGGCGCGGATCGCCTCGCCGATGCCGGGGTCGTTGCCCAGCGCTTCCTCGAAGGTCTCGCGCGCCAAGAGCTGGTCGAGATCCTCTCCGCCCAGCTTGCGGGCCAAGTGATAAGAGAGCGCGTTCTCCAGCCGGTCATGTTTCAGAATCGTGGCATGGATGAAGCCGGCCAGGGCGGGTTCGCCGTCCGCCATGGCCTGGGCTTCATCGCGCAATTGCGCCCAGACCGGATCGAAGCTCGTCAGTTTCTCGCGAAGGATCGCCATGGGTCTTTCTACCACAAGCATTTATGCGTTTTCAAAACAGGCCTTCTTTCTTTAGTTTCCGGGTCGAAGCCTTCTGCGTCTCCAGATGGGAATAAAATGACCCCTGACAAGCCCAGTCTCAACCTGCCCGCCCCGCATGCCCTGGATCTGCTCTTGAGCCGCCGCTCCGGCTCGGCCAAGGCGATGGGCGAGCCTGGCCCTTCCCGGGAACAATTGGCCTCCATCCTCAAGGCCGGCGCGCGCACGCCCGATCACGGCAAGCTCTTTCCCTGGCGCTTCATCGTCTTCGAGGGCGATGGCCGCGAACGGTTCGGCCGGATGCTGGGAGAAATCCTGGAAGCGGAAGGCGAACGGGAACGCCAAATCGACGAGGAGACAAAACGCTTCCTGCGCGCGCCGCTGGTGGTGGGCGTGATTTCCGCCGCCCGCGAATTGATCAAGATTCCGGTATGGGAGCAGGAATTGTCGGCGGGCGCGGTCTGCCAGAACTTGCTGATCGCCGCCCATGCCTCGGGCTTCGTCGCCAACTGGATCACCGAATGGTACGCCTATCATCCCAAGGTGAAGGAGCGGCTGGGCCTGAAGCCTGGCGAACGCGTCGCCGGCTTCATCTATATCGGGACATCAACAGTGGAGCTGGAGGAACGGCCCAGGCCTGAGATGGATAAGATCGTGAGCTATTACTGACAGGGCCTCAATCAAGCGTAGGCAAGAAAAAGCCCGGTGGCGACGATGGCCAGGCCGATGGAAGCGGGAATTGCAGTGGCGAACCAGGAAGCCATGAAACAACCTCAATAACGAGGCTGTGACATGGTCATTTGAGGCCCTGGGGGAAAGCCCCAACCATGCGCGGGGGCCATGCGAAAGGCGCATATCCTCGTAATTCCTAAGGAATACCCAGCATTTTGTGGGTCTGGAGAGATAACCGCCATTGGGGATGGGCCAGGCAATAGGCGATTGCCGCCTGGGTATTGGCGGCGCGCTCCGCATTGTCCATCGGCTGCAGGAAGAAATGCGTGAAATTCTGGTCGGCAAAACGCTCCGGCGGCGCGCCATCCTGCGGATAGATCAGTTTCAATTCATTGCCGCGCGTGAGTTTCTGCTCCGCATCGGCCTTGGGACTGACGCAGATCCAGTCGATGCCGGGTGGCGGCAACAACGTACCATTGGTCTCGATCCCCACTTCGAAGCTTTCCGCCTTGAGCGCTTTGACCGCGGCCCCGTCCAGTTGCAGCAACGGCTCGCCCCCGGTGGCCACCACATAAGGCCTTCCTCTGGCATGCGGGGCCCATTGTTGTTTCACCGCGCGCGCCAGCGATGCGGCGTCGGCGAATTTTCCACCATTGGGTCCGTCGATGCCGACAAAATCCGTGTCGCAAAATTGGCAGACCGCTTTCGCGCGATCCTTTTCCAAGCCGCTCCAGAGATTGCAGCCGGCAAAGCGCAGGAACACCGCGGCACGGCCGGTCTGGGCGCCTTCGCCTTGCAAGGTGTAATAGATTTCCTTGACGCTATAAGTCATGCCGCCTTGAACTTTTCGAATCCCTTGGCACGCAGATCGCAAGCCGGACAGACGCCGCAACCGTAACCCCAATCATGCCGGTGCGCGCGGTCGCCTTCATAGCAAGTGACGCTTTCTTCCACGATCAAATCCACCAGCGCCGTGCCGCCCAGCTCCCGGGCCATTCTCCAGGTCTCGGCCTTGTCGATGAACATCAAAGGCGTGTGTATTCTCACCTCTTGCGCCAGGCCCAGCGACAGCGCTTTGGCCGTGGCCTTGATGGTCTCGTCGCGGCAATCGGGATAGCCGGAGAAATCGGTTTCGCACATCCCGCCCACCAGATCGGCGATGCCGCGGCGATAGCCCAGCGCCGCCGCCGCCGTCAGGAACATCAGATTGCGTCCCGGCACGAACGTGTTGGGAAGGCCATCCTTGCCCATTGCAATCACCAGGCTCTCGGTCAGCGCGCTGCCGCCGATGACGCGTGGCGCGCTCAAGGGGATCAGATGATCTTCGCCCAACTTGGCTTTCCAGTGTGGAAAACGCGCGATGGCATCGCGGATCGGCGGCCGCGCCGCCAATTCCTGGGCGTGCCGCTGGCCGTAATCGAAGCCGATGGTTTCCACCTGATCGAAACGTGAAAGCGCCCAGGCCAGGCAAACAGTGGAATCCTGTCCGCCGGAAAACAGCACCAAAGCCTGAGTTTTTGTCATGGCGGGGGTGTCTAGCGCATTTCCTGTGAAAACACACCAGAGCTCGCTCGATTGTCGCTTGTCGCGCAATATGAGAGATTGCTGCGCCTCACGAAATTTCAGGGCCTGAATTCCAGAGCATGTCTTTTGCCCTTCACCCGCTTTATGTCCTTTCCGGTTTCGCCGTGGGCTTTCTGGTCGGGATGACCGGCGTGGGCGGCGGCGCGTTGATGACGCCGCTCTTGATCCTGTTGTTCCATGTGCATCCCACGACAGCGGTGGGTACCGACCTTCTCTATGCCAGCATCACCAAAAGCTGCGGCACCGTGGTCCATGGCTTTGCCCGCAATGTCGATTGGCGCATCGTCGGCAGGCTGGCGCTGGGCTCCATCCCCGCTGCGCTCCTGACCCTGGCGGTGCTCTATCTGCTCAAGGTGAATCAAGAGAGCCTCAATGGCTTAATCACTCGCGTGCTGGGCTTCTCGCTGCTCGCCACCGCGCTGGCGCTGGTGCTGCGGAAATATCTGCTGGCTTCCTATGCGCGCCGGGTGGGCGCGCTGCCGGACCGCAAGACGTTCCACTTCACGGTCGCGACCGGCGCGGCCCTGGGCGTGCTGGTGACCATTTCCTCGGTCGGCGCGGGCGCTCTGGGCGTCACCGCCTTGATCCTGCTCTATCCCAAACTGCCCGTGGTCAAGATCGCGGCTTCGGACATCGCCCATGCCGTACCGCTGACCCTGGTCGCAGGCCTGGGGCATCTGGCGAGCGGAGGCATCGACGTCACCGTACTGGAGTCCCTTCTGGTCGGTTCGCTTCCCGGCGTGGTCATCGCCGCCTTTTTTGCCCCCCGCCTGCCCGACCTCGCGCTGCGGCTTCTTTTGGCCGCGACCCTCACGGTCAGCGGCCTGCGCCTGCTCGCCTGATGCCCGACAAACGCCCCTCCCGCGCCTGGCAGCGCATGTTGAGCGGCCGGCGCCTCGACCTGCTGGAGCCCAGTCCGCTGGACATCGAGATCGAGGACATCGCCCATGGCCTGGCCCGGGTCGCCCGCTGGAACGGCCAGACCAGGGGCTCTCATGCCTTCTCGGTGGCCCAGCATTCGGTCCTGGTGGAGCGGCTGGTGACCGAACTCAGCCCACGTTTAAGCCGGGAGGCCCGCCTGATGGCCCTGCTCCACGACGCGCCGGAATATGTTATCGGCGACCTTATCAGCCCCTTCAAGGCCGCAATCGGCTTCAATTACAAGGATTTGGAGCTGAAACTTCAGGCGGCCATCCATTTGCGCTTCGGGCTGCCTGCACTAGTCCCCAAGCCGCTCACCATCCTGTTCAAGAAGGCCGACCATCTGTCAGCCTTTTACGAAGCCACCCAGCTGGCCGGGTTCGAGGAGAAGGAAGCCCGCCGCTTGTTCGGCGCCCCACCCGTCGGCGCCAAGACACCCCGGCTGACGCCCCTTCCTACCGCGGAAGCCCAAACCCAGTTCCTGGAGCGATTTCACAGGTTGGCCATCCGCTAGATGTTAGACTGACGCCATGTCCCAAATTCTGGTCACGCCCCTGTCCGGCATTGCCGACGCCCTGGATGAACACCGCCCTTCCCACCTCGTCTCTTTGCTGTCGCCCTCGCACATGATCCCCACGCCGGAAGGTTTCGACCGGCGCCGCCATCTTCAGCTGGGGCTGGACGATGTGAGCGATCCCCGGGCGGCGGATTTCCCTCCCGGACGCGAGCATATCGACCGGCTGCTGGCATTCTCGCGGGAATGGGACATGCAGGCGCCCTTTCTGATCCATTGCTGGGCCGGGATCAGCCGCTCGATGGCGTCGGCCTTCACCATCTTGTGCGACCGGCTGGGACCGGATCGCGAAATCGAGATCGCGCTGGCGATGCGGCGGCGCGCGCCCCATGCCCAACCCAATGCGCTTCTGGTGCGCCATGCCGACGAAGCGCTGGGCCGTGGCGGGCGGATGGTGACGGCGCTGGAGGCCATGGGACCGTCCAGCATGGCGGTGGAAGGCACCCCGACCGCTTTTCCCTTGGTTGGCTTATGACGCAAGCCTCGATCAGCATCGGTCTTTCGGCCGCGATCGTCTCGGTCGAGAAGGAAAATCCTTCGGCCCTGGTGGTGGCGCGCGCGGACAGTGAGGACGCGCTGCCTTTCGGTCCCTTCGATCCGCAATCGCAGCGCACTTTGGAACAGGGTTTGCACAAATGGGTGGGCGAGCAGACCCGCTTCGATCTTGGCTATACCGAACAGCTTTATACGTTCGGCGATCGCGGGCGGCATCTGCCCACCGCCCAGCCCGACGACGCGGACGGAACGCGGGTGGTCTCGGTGGGCTATCTGGCATTGACCCGCCAGGGTGAAGATGACGCCGGCAAACGCGAAACGCGCTGGCGTCCCTGGTATCATTATTTTCCCTGGGAGGATTGGCGGGACGCAAAACCTAGGATGATCGACGCCACGATCCTGCCCCGCCTCAAAAGCTTCGTGAAAAGCGGAGCCAGTGCGCAAGCCGCCGAACTGCGGCGCGAGCGGGTGCGGCTCTCATTCGGCGTCGACGGTGTGGCGTGGGACGAGGAGAAAGTGCTGGAGCGCTACGAGCTTCTTTATGAAGCCGGGCTGGTCGAGGAAGCGCGTCGCGACGGCGGCAAGTCCGCCAGCCGCAATGAGTCCGAGATGTTGGGCGCAGCGATGATGTACGACCATCGCCGCATCCTGGCCACCGCGATCGCCCGGCTCAGGGGCAAGATGAAATACCGTCCCGTGGTGTTCGAATTGATGGCGCCCTCTTTCACCTTGCTGGAATTGCAGCGCACGGTCGAGGCGCTGCAGGGCCGCCGCCTGCACAAGCAGAATTTCCGCCGCCTGGTGGCCGAACAGGGCCTGGTGGAAGGAACGGGGAAATTCGCCGCCTCGGCGCGGGGCCGGCCAGCGGAATTGTTCCATTTCCGCCGCGAAGTACTGCGTGAGCGCCCTGGCCTGAGGCTTGGGGGCCGACGTTGAACTGGCGTTGATACTGGCGTTGATACTTGCGGCGACATTTGTCAGTTTGGCCCCCTCGTTCCATGGAGAATTTTATGACATCGCGGTTGATCCTTGTGGGTGTACTGAGCCTGGCTCTGACAGGCTGTGCCCTTTACCGGCCCAGCGCCGGCAATCCCGACGGCGATGCCTATATCGGGCATGCCGGAAGCACCTATGAAACCACGGTCAACCCGCCCAGCACCGTGGGCCAGGTGAGCTACAATCCCTCCGCGCCCCTGCCCGAGACCACCCAGCCGAATGTTTCCAGCGGCTCGGCTTTGGGCGCGCCCGCACCGCACTGAAAAAATCTTCCTGCTCCGGTTGACCGGAAATGTTACTCGTATATAACCATATAGCTATTTAACGTGATGGTTATATGGACAGGCTCTCCGGCACGTTTCAGGCGCTGGCCGACCCCACCAGGCGGGCGATCCTGGCGCGCCTGGCTTTGGGCGAAGCTTCGGCCGGCGATCTGGCCAAGCCCTTCGCCATCAGCCAGCCCGCCATCTCCAAGCATCTCAAGGTGCTGGAGCGCGCCGGCCTGATCTCGCGTTCGCGCGAGGCGCAATACCGTCCTTGCCGGCTTGAGCCCCAGGCGCTGAAACGCGTCGACGAATGGCTGGAAGAATATCGCCGCCTGTGGGAAGCGCGGCTGGGCCGGCTGGAAGCCTATCTCAGCAAATTGCAGCAACCGAAAAAAGGCAAAGCGCCATGACCGTGACCATCCATGCCGAGCGCACCATCACATTGATTCGCGTGCTCAAGGCGCCGCGCGACCTGGTCTGGAAGGCCTGGACCGATATTGCGATGCTGAAGGAATGGTGGGGGCCTGAGCAATTCACCAATCCCAAAGTGGAAGGCGATGTCCGGGTGGGCGGAGAGATGCATATCACCATGCATGGACCCAAAGGCTCGCCTTACGACATGGATTTCCCCATGATCAAGCGCTATCGCGAGATCGTGCCGGGCAGGAATCTGGTGTTCGACAATGAGCCGGTCGGTCCCAATGGTGAGAAGCTGATCGAGGGCCTCACCACCGTCACGTTCGAAGATCATCCCGACGGCACAATGATTGAAGTCGCCGCCAGCGGCAAAGCGTTGGCGCCGCAAGCGGTGGCGATGCTGGGCGGCATGGAGATGGGCTGGAGCCAGAGTTTGGATAAGCTCGCGCGCCTGGTCGAGAAATGACCATGCGCTGAAGCCTGAGGGAACTGGCGGAGCCCGCAGGGTCCGGGGAAAAAGGCAGGCCTAGCGGCGAACGGGAAGCTGCCGTGCGAATTTGCCAGTTAACCCTGTCTTGACCTCGTTGTGCTCAAGTGTAGCATAAACTTCACATCCGGCCCTCGAAGGCCGGGTTTTTTACCCCAGATATATGCTCTGATTGAGCATTATACTTGGGCTGGGAGGCCAGGGAGCGAGTTATGGGTGTTGAATTTGCCTATACCGACGCAGTCGCCAAGGCCACAGCCACGCTTTACGCGCGCGTCGCCAAAGTCATTCCGGAGATCGAGTGGCCGGTCCATGCGCCCCTGATCGCCGAGATCAACCGGCTCAAGCGCGAGCGCCAGGCCGTGATCCTGGGTCACAATTACATGACCCCGGAAATCTTCCACTGCGTCAGCGATTTCACCGGCGACAGTCTGGCGCTGGCGCGCGAGGCGGCGCGCACAAAAGCCAAAGTCATCGTCCAGGCCGGTGTGCATTTCATGGCCGAGACGTCGAAAATCCTTTCGCCGGACAAGATCGTGCTGATCCCCGACACGCGCGCGGGCTGTTCGCTGGCCGCCTCGATCACGGGCGCCGATGTCCGGCTGTTGCGCGAGAAACATCCCGGCCTGCCGGTCGTCACTTATGTGAACACGTCGGCCGAGGTGAAGGCGGAAAGCGATATCTGCTGCACCTCCGGCAACGCGGTCCGCGTGGTCGAGGCGATTGCCCGTGAATTCGGCACCGATACGGTGATCATGATCCCCGACCAGTATCTGGCCAAGAATGTGGCGGCCAAGACCGGGATCAAAGTGATTACCTGGGCCGGTTC
>DATBAP010000015.1:0-7275 GCA_036271455.1 Rhizomicrobium sp. | reverse complement strand
CCCAGCTGGGCCACCGCGCTTACCACCGTGAAATCGGCATAGCCGTGATTGACGTAGAAGCGGCGCAATTGTTCGCGATCGAAGGCCAGGCGGTCGGGATCATAATTGTCATTGCTGGCGAGAAATTTGTACCAGGCGCTCTCTTCGGTGGCGATCTGGCCCTTCAAGGCCGACGCGTCATAGACTTTGTTGCCGATGAAATTGATGCGGGCGATGCCGGTGGTGGGGCCTTCGGTGATCGAGAAGATCAAATCCACGCGGTTCTGCGGCCGCTGGATGATCTGCGGATCGACGCGCGCGGCGAATTTTCCGTTGCGGCGGTAAAGTTCGATGATGCGCTGGATGTCGGCTTCGACGCGGGCGCGGGTAAAGGTCTCGCGCGGCTTGATCTGCACTTCCTTGGTAAGGTCCTTGGTCGAGACCTTGTCGTTGCCCTCGAACACCACCTGGTTGAGAATGGGATTCTCGACCACTTGGATCGCCAAGGTGCCGTTGTTGAAATTGATCTTCACGTCCGAGAACAGGCCGGTGCCGAACAGGGCTTTCAGGGCCGTGTCTACATTGGCCGGATCGTAGGCGTCGCCCTCGCGGATGTTCACGTAAGTGAGCACAGTGCCCGGCTCGACGCGCTGGGTACCGCTCACCGTGATGCGTTGGATGACGCGCTGAGGCTGGGCCGGAGTTTGCGGTGTCGCCGCCGGAGCCTGCGGGTTGGTGCGCTGGGCGTTCAGCTCCTGGGCACGGGCATCGGCACCGGGGCGCAATTGCGCAGCTGCTGGCGCGGCGAACATTGCCAAGCACAGCGTCGCGGAGGTCGCGCGCAGAACCGCTTTATAGTTGCTGATGGTCCGCATTCCCCGCCGGCCGTTGCTCATTCATAAGGCGCCCACCGGCGGCCAAAGTTTCAGAAAAGATTCAGGCGAGCCAAGTCGTTCCACGTGGTCAGAAGGACAAGCCCCAGGACCAAAACCAGCCCAAGCCGAAATCCGACGTCTTGGGCCCGCTCACCCAGCGGGCGCCCCAAAACAGCTTCGCATGCATAGTACAGAAGATGCCCGCCGTCGAGGAGTGGAATCGGAAAAAGGTTTGCGAACCCAATACTTACGGAAAGTACAGCCGCCAATTGAAGCAGTGCCAGAAAGCCATAGACCGCCACCTGGCGCGTCATTTTGGCGATGCCCAGTGGTCCCCTGAGCTGGTCGGCACTGGCATAACCGCGCACCATCTGCGCCACGCCTTGGACTGTGGTGTGGATGATGTCCCAGGTTTCCACACAGGCGGCGCCGAAAGCACCTGGAACGCTGTAATATTCCGTCGTGATGGGTGCCTTCGGGGACGGCCGCACCCCGATCACCACATTGGTTCCCATATCGCCCAGAACATCGCGCATTTTTGCCGCGTGCGGCATCACATGAACGCTGAGGGGCCGGCCAGCCCGGATGAGGTCGATGGCAAGGGTCTGGCCGCCGCTCACCGCAATGATCTGGGGCATCTGCTCGAAATCGGTGATGCGCGTGCCGTCTATGGCGCTGACACGGTCGCCGGCCTTGATGCCGGCCGCTTCGGCCGGGCTGCCCTTCACCACGTCGCCAATGATGGGGGCGACCACGGTGTGGCCGTTGTGAAGGATCACGCCGGTGAAAAGAAATATGGCCAGGATGAAATTGGCGAAGGGGCCCGCCGCCGCCACCGCGGCACGCTGCCAGACCGGCTTGAACGCCAGCGTCCGCACGCGTTCGGCTTCGCTCAGGGTCGATTCCGCCACGCGATCGGGGATGGACGCGGCATTGGCGTCGCCCGCGAACTTCACATAACCGCCGACCGGCAGCCAACTAATCTTCCAGCGCGTGCCGCTTTTGTCGGTCCAGCCGAAAATCTCGCGGCCGAAACCCACAGAAAAGACATCCACCTTCACGCCGCAGGCGCGCGCCACCAGGAAATGTCCCAACTCATGGAAGAACACCACCAGGGTGATGACAAACAGGAAGGCAGGCAGACCCAGCGGGGTCCAGAGCACAAGGCTGCGCAGGGCGTCGAGCATAGCTACCTCTTACATCCCCACCCGTTGACAAATTTCTTCCGCCAGCACCCTCGCCCGCGCATCGGTTCCCAGCACAGTGGAAAGGTCATAAGCGTGGCCGTTCGAGCCGCGCCCGGCATCAATGTTCAGGGTCTCGCCCACCACTTTGGGAATATCGAGAAAACCGATGCGGTGATCCAGGAATGCCTGCACGGCAATCTCGTTAGCGGCGTTGAGCACCGTAGGAGCAAGCCCACCGGAACGCAAAGATTCGATGGCCAGACCCAATGCCGGGAACCGGTCATGGGACGGCGCCTGGAACACCAACTGTCCCAGCTTGGTGAGATCCAGCCGCCGCGACGGTGAGGCAATGCGCCTGGGCCAGGCCAAGGCGTGCGCGATGGGCGTGCGCATGTCCGGCGCCGACAGATGCGCCATGGTGGTGCCGTCGCCATAGCTCACCAGGCAATGCACCACCGACTGGGGATGCACCACCACACTCAATTTGTCCGGCGGCAGCGCGAACAGGAAATGCGCCTCGATCAGTTCCAGCCCCTTGTTCATCAGGGTGGCGCTGTCGAGCGAGATTTTGCGGCCCATGGCCCAGTTGGGATGGGCGACCGCCTGCTCGACGGTGGCCATGCGCATCTTTTCCAGCGGCCATTCGCGGAACGGGCCGCCCGAAGCAGTGATGGTGACCATGTCGACTTCCGAGGCGTCGCCGGAACCCAGCACCTGGAAGATGGCGTTATGCTCGGAATCCACCGGGATGACCGAGGCGCCCGATTGCTCCAGCGCATCGCGGAACACCGCGCCCGCCGCCACCACGCATTCCTTGTTCGCCAGCGCCACCAGCACGCCACGGTTGATGGCGGCAAGCGCAGGCTCGATCGCCGCCGCGCCCATGATGGCCACCATCACGAAATCCGATTTGAGACAAGCCGCCGCGATCACCGCGTCGCGGCCGGTTTCGGCTTCTATGCCGGTGCCGGACAGGCCGGCCTTGAGTTCGCCGTACAATTGGAGGTCGCCAATCACGGCGCGATGAGGGCGGAATTTCTTCGCTTGCTCAATCAGAAGCGCCACGTTGCTCTGTGCGGTCAGCGCCGCCAGCGGAAAAGCATCACTGCCATAGATATTGCGCGCATGGGCGATGACATCCAGCGTATTGACGCCGATAGAACCGGTCGAACCCAGGACGGTCACGCGGCGATGGACGACGTCCTCGAGCGACGGCGTCTCGTCGAAGGTCTTGGTGGCGGCGATGGGCTTCATCCCGCGACCCCGAACAAAGGATTGAGCCCCGCCAGAAACACCAGAAGCGCCATCGCGGCGGCGGCAGCCAGGGTGGAATCCATGCGATCCAGGACACCGCCATGGCCCGGGATCATCGCGCCGGAATCCTTGATGCCGAAGCGGCGCTTGACGAAGCTTTCGAACAGGTCGCCCGCATGGGCGGCGATGCTGAATAAAAGTCCGAACAATCCCGCCTGCCAAGCCGAGCCGCCCAGAAACCAGACGAAGGCCGCGAAGATCAAGGCCGCGGTAACGCTGCCACCGATGGTGCCGGCCCAGGTCTTGGAGGGCGAAAGCACAGGCGCCATGCGCGGGCCGCCGATCAAATTGCCGAAGATCAGCGCGCCTGAATCCGTGGCCCACACGATCAGGAACATGCCCACGATGATCATGGCGCCGCGGGGTTCGAAAGCGCGCAAGGCCACAAGCGCCAGAGCGGGCAATCCCAGATAGAGAATGCCGATCGCCTGCCACACGGGATGAACATGCCGTTGCTGGGCGAGCTTCCATGCAGCGCAAGCGCCGGCTGCCAGGATGATCAGCGGGATCCAAATCTGCCGCGTCATCAGCAGAGACGTGACGGCAAGCGCGACCGAAACGGCATCGACCGCTGCTTCGGTGTGATAGAGCCGCCCCCTACTCACCATGCGGTGCCATTCCCACGCCGCGGCGATGCTGATCGCCACGACCAAGGCGGCGAAAAAAGGCGGCGCCGAGAACAAGACCCCGATCGCCACCGCCGCCAGGGCCACGCCGAACAACGGACGAGTGACCCAGTCCATGTTCCAGCGGATGGCGCGATAGCCAGGCGCATGCTGATGATGCACGCTGGTCACGCCACCGCTTCCGAATTGAGGGCGCCGAAGCGGCGCTCGCGGGCGGCAAAGCTCTGCAGCGCCTTCAACAATTCGGCCTGGCCAAAATCCGGCCACAGCGTGTCCACGAACAGCAATTCCGCATAGGCCGATTGCCAGAGAAGAAAGTTGGAGAGACGCCGTTCGCCTGAGGTGCGGATCACCAGATCCGGCTCCGGCAACGCGCTTGTGAAGAGCCGGGTGGAAAAAAGCTCCGGCGTGATGGTTTCGGGATCGAGACGGCCTTCGGCTGCGGCCCGCGCCAATTCGCGGGCGGCGGCGACGATCTCTTCCTGGCCGCCATAGTCGAATGCGAAGGTGAGGTTGAGACCGGTGTTCTGGGCGGTGCGGCTTTCGGAATCCAGGATCATCTGATGGATGTCGCCGGCGACCCGGCCGCGATGACCGATGATGCGCATGCGCACATTGCGCTCCACCAGCTCGTCCATGTCGTTGCGGAAATAGGTACGGAACAGGCCCATCAGGGCGCCCACTTCCGCCTTGGGACGTTTCCAATTCTCGCTGGAGAAAGCGAACAATGTAAGATTGGAGAGGCCGATATCGCAGGCGGCGCGCACCGTCTCGCGCACTGCATTCATGCCCGCCAGATGGCCGGCTTCGCGCGGGAGATGGCGCTTGCGCGCCCAGCGTCCATTGCCGTCCATGATGATGGCGACGTGGCGGGGAAGAATTTGCGGCAGCTCGCCCAAGGAAATCTCCATGCCCGTCAGACCTGCATGATTTCCTGCTCCTTGGTAGGGAGCGTGGTGTCGATGTCCTTGACGTGGGAATCGGTAAGCTTCTGCAGCTCATCGCCCTTGGTGCGGTGGTCGTCCTGACCGATCTTGTGATCCTTCTCCAGTTTCTTGAGCAGCTCCATGCCGTCGCGGCGCACATTGCGCACGGCGACCCGCGCGGCTTCGGCATATTTCGAGGCGAGCTTGGAAAGCTCCTTGCGCCGTTCCTCATTGAGTTCGGGAAGCGGGATGCGGAGCAATTGTCCATCCATCTGGGGATTGAGGCCCAGCCCCGCGTCGCGGATCGCCTTGTCCACCGCCTTGGCCAGGCCCTTGTCCCAGACCTGGACCGTGAGCATGCGTGCTTCGGGCGCGGAGACCGTGCCCACTTGGGTGATTGGCACCATATTGCCATAGGCTTCGACCGACACGGGGTCGAGCAGCGCCGGTGACGCCCGGCCAGTCCTGAGGCCCCCGAACTCGCTTTTCAGCGTGGCCACGGCGCCGTTCATCCGCCGGTTCATTTCATCCTTATTGTAAGCGTCCGCCATGTTCCTCGCCTCGGCAACCCCGGGCTTGGATGCTAATCCAAACCGCGCCCAGGGCTTTTCTTATTTTTCCGTGATGATCGTCGCCCGGCCCTGGCCTCTGAGCACCTGGGCCAAGGCGCCCCGGTCGTGCAGCGAAAAGACCAGGATCGGGATGCCATTCTCGCGCGACAGCGAAATGGCCGATGCATCCATTACTGCAAGATCACGCGCTAACACCTCGTGATAGCTCAAAGATTCGTACCTTACCGCATCAGGGTACTTTTTCGGGTCAGCACTGTAAACACCGTCAACCTGGGTCGCCTTCAGCAACGCATCACAGTTCATCTCGGCTGCCCGCAAGGCGGCCGCGGTATCGGTGGTGAAGAATGGGTTCCCGGTTCCTGCGGCGAAGATCACGACCCGGCCCTTCTCCATATGGCGAATCGCACGGCGGCGGACATAGGGCTCGCAGACGCTGCTCATGGGGATGGCGGACTGGACCCTGCTGGCGAGGCCCGTGCGCTCCAGAGCCGCCTGCATGGCCAGCGCGTTCATCACCGTCGCCAGCATGCCCATATAGTCGGCGGTGGCCCGGTCGATGCCTTTGGCGGCGCCCGCCAAGCCGCGGAAAATGTTCCCGCCGCCGATCACCATGCAGATCTGGCTGCCGCTGTCGGCGGCTTCCTTCACATCGCCGGCAATACGGTCCACCGTGCCGACGTCGATGCCGTAATTGCTTTCGCCCATCAACGCCTCGCCCGAGACCTTGAGCAGCACACGGGCATAGCGGGGCGTCGTCACCATTTGCGGGCTCCTATCAGCGCTTGCCCGCCATTTGGGCGACTTCGTCGGCGAAGTCGCTTTCCACCTTTTCGATGCCCTCGCCAACCTGGAAGCGGACAAAGCTCTCGATCGTGATGGGCGCGCCCAGTTCCTTGGCGCCTTTCTCGAGCACCTTGCCCACCTGGGTCTCGCCATCGATCACGAAGGTCTGGGAGAGCAGCACCGTGTCCTCATAGAATTTGCGCATCCGCCCTTCCATCATCTTCTCGATGACATTGTCGGGCTTGCCGGACTGTTTCGCCAATTCCCACTGCACATTGCGCTCACGCTCGACCACATCCTTGGAGAGATGTTCGGTCGTGATGGCCAGCGGTGAAGCCGCCGCCACATGCATGGCGAGCTGCTTGGCGAGCGCCGAGAGCTTGGTTTGGTCGGCGGTGGATTTAAGCGCCACCAGAACGCCGATCTTGCCCAGTTCAGGCGAGGCCGCGTTGTGGACATAGGCCGCGACCACGCCGGGATTGACCGAAAGCGCCACGGTGCGGCGCACGCTCATATTCTCGCCGATTTTGGCCACCAGTTCGGTGAGCGTCTGTTGCACATTGCTGCTGCCATGCTTGGCGGCCAGCAGCTTCCCCAGGTCACCGCCCTCTTCCAAAGCGAGGTTGGCGGCGGCTTTGACGAAGCTCTTGAACTCTTCATTGCGGGCGACGAAGTCGGTTTCCGCATTCACTTCGACCAGCGCGCCGGCATTCTTGCCCACGGCGACGCCCACCAGCCCCTCGGCGGCGGCGCGGCCGGCCTTTTTGGCGGCCTTGGAAATGCCTTTCTTGCGCAGCCAGTCGATGGCGGCTTCCATGTCGCCATTGGTTTCACTCAATGCCGCTTTGCAGTCCATCATGCCGGCGCCGGTCTTGTCGCGCAGGTCCTTCACCATGGATGCGGTGATGTTCGCCATTGCAGTCTCCATTCGTGCCCGCGTGCGCCCGTCTTCAAAGACGCTGCGCAGGCATCCCTATTGTAAAACTTAAGCGGTCGCCGGTTCGGCGGGGGCC
>DATBAP010000014.1:0-17035 GCA_036271455.1 Rhizomicrobium sp. | reverse complement strand
AA
The DNA here is from genome assembly GCA_036271455.1 of Rhizomicrobium sp. Taxonomy (GTDB): domain Bacteria; phylum Pseudomonadota; class Alphaproteobacteria; order Micropepsales; family Micropepsaceae; genus Rhizomicrobium. Next base: position 17,033 of record DATBAP010000014.1, on the reverse strand, counting down.
AGCGGTCGCAGCTCACCCATTCTCAGCCAGCACCTTCCCCGCCAAGTACAACGACCCGCAGATAAGTATCCGCGGCGGGGGTTCCTTGGGATGGGCACGGGCCCAGGCGCCCACTTGCAGCATGGCGTCTTCCAAATCTTCCGACGGCGCGGCGTCGAGCCCCGCCTGGCGCGCGGCATCATACAAAGCGCCCGCGCCCAGGCTGGCGGCTTCGCCCGGGATCGACACCGTCACCACATGCCGCGCCAGACCCTTGAAGGCCGAGAGGAAGCCCACCGCGTCCTTGGTCTTGAGCATGCCGCAGATCAGATAGAGCGGGCGGTCCACTTTCTCGTCCAGGTCGGCGATGGCGCGGCTGATGGCGGCGGCGCCATGGGAATTGTGCCCACCATCCAGCCAGATTTCGGAATCATTGGGCGCATCGGCGATCAATGGGCCGTGGGTGATATGTTGCAGCCGCCCCGGCCAATCCACACTGCGTAAGCCCCGCTCCACCGCCGCGTCCGCCCCCCAGTTCAGGCTTTTGCCGTCGCGTATGGCATGGCGCAATCCGGCGATCGCCACACCCGCATTGTCGATCTGATGGCGCCCGATCAGCCGGGGCATGGGCAGATCAAGCAGGCCCATCTCGTCCTCATAGACCATGCGGCCATGTTCCTGGCGGGCGAAGAAATCCTGGCCGAAGACAAAAGCCGGGGCGCTGAGACTGTCGGCCCGGCGCAAGATCACTTCGCGGGCGATCTCGTCCTGGGGCCCCACCACGACGGGAATGCCACGCTTGATGATGCCCGCCTTCTCGCCCGCGATGGTGGCGATGTCGTTGCCCAGGAACTCGATATGGTCCAATCCCACCGGCTGGATGATGGTCACAGCGGGCCGGGGGATCACATTGGTGGCGTCGTACTTGCCGCCCAGTCCCACTTCCAGCACCACCGCGTCGGCGTGATGGCGTGAGAAGGCCAGAAACATCGCCGCCGCCGTGATCTCGAAGAAGGTGATGGTCTGGCCGTCATTGACGCGCTCCACCTCTTCCAAAGTGGCGCAAAGCTCGTCTTCGGAAATCAACTCGCCCGCCACCCGAATGCGCTCATGGAACCGCACCAGATGAGGCGAGATGTGGGTGTGAACCGTGAGGCCCTGCGCCTCCAGCATGGCGCGGGAAAAGGCGCAGGCCGAACCTTTGCCGTTGGTGCCCGCGACATGGATCACGGGCGGCAATTTCAAATGCGGGTTTCCCAACTCCGACAACAGCCTGAGGATGCGGTCCAGCGCCAGGTCGATCTTCTTGGGATGCAGCGCCAACAGCCGCTCCAGAATGGCGGAGCTGCGCGGATACTCGATCACAGGGCTCAAGGAATTAGGCAATAGCGGCGCGCCCATTACCGCCGACGTTGCTATTGCTGGGCGGCGGGACGGTGGCGCGCGGTATGGGCTTGCGCTTGTTCAGAATCATATGCAGCACGCGCGATAGCGTGGCGCGTAGCTCGCTTCTGGGCGTGACCATGTCCAGCATGCCGTGGGAGAGAAGATATTCCGCGCGCTGAAAACCTTCAGGCAATTTCTCGCGGATGGTCTGGGCGATCACCCGTGCGCCGGCGAAGCCGATCTGCGCGCCCGGCTCGGCGATATGGATGTCGCCCAGCATGGCATAAGAGGCCGAGACACCGCCAAAGGTGGGATCGGTGAACACCACCACATAGGGAAGCCCCGCTTCCTTCAGCATCTGCACCGCGATGGTGGTGCGCGGCATCTGCATCAAGGACAGCATGCTTTCCTGCATCCGCGCGCCACCCGAAGCGACATAGAGGATAAAGGCGCGCTTCTCGGCCACCGCGGCCTCTGCCGCCTGGACGAAGGTTTCGCCCACCGCCATGCCCAGCGAACCGGCCAGGAAATCGAACGGCTGCACCGCGATCATCACCGGCAAGCCGTCCAAGGTACCGCGCGCGGCGGTGAGGGCTTCGGGCCGGCCGGTCTTGGCCTTGGCCGACTTCATCTCGTCGGCGTAGCGTTTGTCGCCCCGGAAATGCAGGGGATCCTGCGCCACTTTGGGCGGCGGCAGCTCCATGAAGGAATTGGCGTCGAAGGTATAAGCGAAACGCTCGGCCGGGCCGATGCGCATGTGATAGCTGCATTTGGGGCAGACATAGAGATTGGCGATCAGATCGCGGTGGAAAATCATTTCCCCGCAGGCGGGGCATTTGCGCCAGAGATTCTCCGGCGTCTCGCGGCCGCCTTTGCCGATCAGGTTCTTGATCTTGGGGCGGACGTAATTGGTGATCCAGTTCATGCGTCCACTCTATCATTGGCGGCGGCGTGAATGGAATCCGCCAAAGCGCGGCAGAGTTCCGTCACTTTTGTGACCACATTGGCGCCCTTATGGTCGCCGATCACGCTGACGATGGCCGAGCCCACCACCGCGGCATCGGCAAAGCAGGCGATTGCGCCGGCCTGAGCGGATGTCTTGATGCCGAAGCCCACGGCGATGGGAAGAGCGGTGGCTTTGCGGATGCGCACCAGCGCCGCCTTCACGTCGGCTTCGGCGAAGCTTTTGGTGCCGGTGACGCCGGCGACGGAGACATAATAAAGAAAACCGCTGGCGCCATCGACCACTTTTGCCAGCCGGGCTTCATGCGTGGTGGGCGTGACCAGGCGGATCACATCGATGCCGGCGGCTTTGGCGGGGGTTTGCAGCACCACGTCCTCTTCCGGCGGCAGATCGACGATGATCAAGCCGTCCGCGCCCGCCGCCGCCACCGCTTTCACGAACGCGTCCGCGCCCATGGCGTGGATGGGGTTGTAATAGCCCATCAGCACGATGGGGGTTTTGCTGTCGCGTTTGCGAAAATCGCGCACCATCTCCAAGGTGCGGGCCATGGTGGCGCCAGCTTTCAGCGCGCGCTGGCTGGAGGCCTGCACGGCGGGCCCGTCGGCCATGGGATCGCTGAACGGCATGCCCAGCTCGATCAAATCCGCGCCCGCGCCCGGCAACGCATTCAAGATCGCCCGCGAAATCTCCAGATCGGGATCGCCCGCGGTGATGAAGGGCACAAAGGCGGCGCGATGCTGCGCCTTCAATTCCACGAAACGCTGGGCGATGCGGCTCACAATTTCTCTCCCAGTGCTGCCGCGACCGAGAACACATCCTTGTCGCCGCGTCCTGACAGGCAGACCGCGATGGTTTGGTCCGCCCGCATGGTGGGCGCGATCTTGGCGACATGCGCAAGAGCATGGGCAGATTCCAGCGCTGGAATGATGCCTTCGAGCTTGGAGAGAAGCTGAAACGCCTCCAGCGCTTCGCCATCGGTGGCGGAGAAATATTGTACCCGGCCGATGTCTTTCAGCCAGGCATGTTCGGGACCGACGCCGGGATAATCCAAGCCGGCGGAAATCGAATGGGCTTCGGTCACCTGGCCGTCCTTGTCCTGCAACAGATAGGACCGCGAACCATGCAGCACGCCGGGCGAACCTTTGGAGATGGTCGCGGCATGGCGCGGCGTGTCCACACCTTCGCCTGACGCTTCCACGCCATGGATCGCCACGTCGGGATCGTCGAGGAAAGGGTGAAACATGCCGATGGCGTTGGAGCCGCCGCCGACGCACGCCGTGATCAGATCGGGCAGCCTGCCCTCCTGCTCCAGCATCTGGGCTTTGGTCTCGTCGCCGATCACGGTCTGGAAATCGCGCACGATCGAAGGATAGGGATGCGGGCCCACTACCGAGCCGATGATGTAGAAAGTGTCCTCGACATTGGCGACCCAGTCGCGCAGCGCTTCGTTGGTGGCGTCCTTCAAGGTGCGCGAACCCGATGTGACCGTGCGCACTTCGGTGCCCAGCAACTGCATGCGGAAGACGTTGGGTTTTTGGCGCTCGGTATCCACTTCGCCCATATAGACCACGCAAGGCAGGCCGAAGCGCGCGGCGACGGTAGCGGTGGCGACGCCATGCGAACCTGCGCCGGTCTCGGCGATGATGCGGGTCTTACCCATCCGCCGCGCCAGCAGGATCTGGCCCAGGCAATTGTTGATCTTGTGCGCGCCGGTGTGATTGAGGTCTTCGCGCTTGAGATAGATTTTCGCCCCGCCGAAATGTTCGGTAAGGCGCGGGGCGAAATAAAGCGGGCTTTCGCGGCCCGCATAATGGACCAGCAACTCGTCCAGTTCTTTCTTGAAGGACGAGTCCTTCTTGGCCGCCTCATAGGCCTTTTCCAAATCGAGCAGCAGCGGCATCAAAGTCTCAGCGACAAAGCGGCCGCCATAGGCCCCGAAATGGCCTTCGGCGTCGGGCCCGCCGCGCAATGAATTGGCCAGAGAACCAGGAAGCGTGCTCATGCGCCCACCTTGGACTTGGCGGCGGCGACGAATTCGGCGATGCGCGCGTCGCTTTTGACACCGGGGGCGCTTTCCACCCCGGAAGAGACATCCACGTGGCTGGCCCCGCTCACATCGATGGCGCGCGCGACATTCTCAGGATTGAGCCCGCCTGCCAGGAACCAGGGCCGGCGCACAGTCTGGCCCTTCAGCATCCGCCAGTCGAAGGCTGCGCCATGGCCGCCGGGCCGGGTGGCGTTCGCGGTGGGCACGGCGTCGAACAGGAACATCTCACTCATCTGTTCATAGGCGGCGGCTTTGGTCAGATCGCCTGGCTCGGCCAGGGCCAGCGCCTTGATCGCGGGAATCCCGAAACGCGCGACGATCTCGGCCACGCGCTGGGGCGTCTCCTGGCCGTGCAATTGGAAAAAGTCAGGCCTGATCCGTTGCGCGATGGCCGCCAGCGCTTCGTCGCTTTCGTCCACCACCAGCGCCGCCAGTTTCAACCGGCCGCGTATGCGCGCCGCCAACGGCGCGCCCTGCTCCAAGGTGAGATGACGGGGGCTTTTGGCGAAGAACACCAGGCCGCCGAACTCGGCGCCCGCGCGGACAGCGGCGTCGGCGGCAGTAATCGAATTGATCCCGCAGATTTTGACCTGGACTGGCATAATATTGGCTGTATGGGCCCCACCCCTGGCAAAATCAAGCAATCGCCAACAGGGGCATTAACCCACGGAAACACCAAGGCTATTGGCGATCTCGCGGGCTGCCATGACCGGGTTCTGCGCGCCCGTGATGGGGCGTCCGATCACCAGGATGCTGGCGCCAAGATCGCGCGCTTCCTCCGGTCCCATCACCCGCTGCTGATCGCCCACCGCCGCGCCTTTGGGACGAATGCCGGGCACCACCAGCAGGAAGTCAGGCCCCAGCGTGCCACGCAGCAGCGCGATCTCGTGCGCCGAGCAGACCACACCTGCCAGCCCGCAATCGCGCGTCAGCGTCGCCAGCCGCAGCACCTGGTCCTGGGCCGGGCCGCGCTGGCCCACCGCGCCCAGATCGGCTTCGGACAGGCTGGTGAGCACCGTCACCGCGATCACTTTGGCATTGGGGTTTACGCTGTGCGCAGCCTCGCGCGCCGCCTTGAGCATCGCCTCGCCGCCCGCCGCATGGACATTGAGGATGTCCACGCCCAGGCTGGCGGCAGCGCACACCGCGCCCGCCACCGTGTTGGGAATGTCGTGGAATTTGAGGTCGAGAAAGACCGGCACACCCATGCCGGTAAAGGCTTTCACGCCTTCGGGCCCGTGCGCGGTGAAGAATTCCAGCCCCAGCTTCAGCCCGCCGACATGGGGCTTGAGGCGCTGGGCCAGATCACGCGCAAGGTTCAGGTCGGTGGTGTCGAGGGCGACGAAGACGGGATTCGGAGGGCTCACGCCTTCCCGTTACCGCCATTCAGTCTTTCGCGCAATTCCTTGCCGGTGCGGAAAAAGGGCGCGCGTTTCTCGCCCACCGACACCGGCTCGCCGGTGCGGGGATTGCGGCCCATGCGCGACGGCCTCACCTTGACCGAGAAGGCGCCAAAGCCGCGCAATTCCACCCGATGGCCTTCGGACAAGGCCTTGGTGATGTTGTCCAGCACGGTCGTCACGATCCGTTCCACGTCGCGGTGGTACAGATGCGGATATCGCGCGGTCAGCCGCGCCACTAGTTCCGATTTGATCATCCCAGCCCCTACGGGACATTACGCCCGGACGGGTAACGCCGTCCGATTGCTATTAAGTTGTCAGAGGGTTACGGCGGCGTCAACGGGAACCATATGAAAATTCAGGCTTTTTCTGGCTCGCCTTTAACCTTATGGGAGCCTCCGGGAGGACCCTTTCGGGCCGCCTTCACCCCTTAGCGGGCTCCCGCTAGGCTGACCGTCCGCCGACCTTGGAGGGGCTATGGAGCACGATCCCGCGCTGGAAGCGCATGAGCATGCCGAGGAGGCCGAACACGCCGCCCATGCACGCGACCCTTATATTTCGCGGGTTTCGATCACCGTCGCGGTCTTGGCGGTGCTGGCGGCGGCGGCCGGCAGCCTGGAAACGGTAGAGAATGGCCGGGCCATCACCGAATCATCCGAGGCCGTTCTGGCCCAGGACAAAGCCACCGATTCCTGGAACGAGTACCAGGCCGACAGCCTGAAGCGGCATATGTATGACATCGCCGCCGAGAACGGCCTGACCCATTTCAAGAAGGACAGCCAGGACGAGCGCGGCGCCCAGGACAAGGCGCGGACCAACGCCGGCGGCGCGGAAAAAGAGCGCGACGCCCATGTCGCCGCCAGCGCCCAGCACGAGGAACGGCATCATTGGCTCACTGCCGCCGCCACCCTGGTCGAGATCGGCATCGCCCTTTCCACCGTGGCGATCATCACGCGCCGCCGAACCTTCTGGTTTACCGCGATGGGATTGGGCGTGATCGGCGCTGTGTTATTTGGCAGCGCCTATCTGATCTGATCAAAGCGCGGGACTGAAACAGGCGCGTTCACCTTTATGGTGACGGCGCAAATCGAGGTGACACGTGCAATCCCAACTGTCCTTCCGCGATCTGCTGCTGGCGCTGCTGGTGGTTCTGGTCTGGGGCGTCAATTTCGCGATCATCCGCATCGGGCTGAACAGCCTGCCGCCGCTGCTGTTCGCCTCGCTGCGCTTTACCCTCGTGCTGCTGCCGATGGTGTTCTTTCTGCCCAGGCCGAAAGTGTCGTGGGGCAATCTGGCGATATACGGACTGGCGATCGGGCTGGGCCAATTCGGGCTTCTGTTCATTGCCATGGACGGAATGATCTCGCCGGGCCTGGCCTCGCTGGTGATCCAGATGCAGGTCTTCTTCACCATCGCCCTGTCCATGATCCGCACCGGCGAGCGCCTCAAACCCTATCAACTGATCGCCTTCGCGCTGGCCATCGCCGGCATGGGCGTGATCGTAGCGCATAATGGCAAGGGCGCGACCATCCTGGGCCTGGCGCTTACTTTGGGCGCGGCGGCAAGTTGGGCCTTGGCCAACCAGGCCTCCAAGGAAGTGGGCAAAGTGAATGCACTGGCCTATGTGGTGTGGGCCAGCATGTTCTCGTTGCCGCCGCTTTATCTTTTGTCGCTATGGCGTGAAGGCTGGCCTGCCATCGTTGCCGGGATTTCCCATGCCGGATGGGGCACCTGGGCGGTGATCCTGTACCAAAGCGTGGGCAACACCATGTTCGGCTATGGCGTCTGGGCCTGGCTGTTGGCGCGCTATCCCGCCGCAACGGTGTCGCCCTTGTCGCTGCTGGTGCCGGTGTTCGGCTTTGCGGCGTCGGCCTTGATCCTGGGCGAGCCGTTGCAAGCCTGGAAAATCGGCGCCGGTGTCCTGGTGCTGGCGGGACTGGCGGTCAATTTATTCTGGGGCAGACGGGCGGGGAAATTCGCACCCGTGCCGCAAGAACACCCGATCAGATCGTAAACCGGCCTCGCATTGCATCCACCACATAGCCGCCGACGCGCACATGGGCCGCTTTGCCGTTCGCCATGCCGGCGTGGACGTATAGCGTGCTAGGCCGGTTGACGAAGCGGCCCTGGCGGATGGCGATGCGCTCGTCCGGCTTGCGGATGCCGTTCTGGATCAGGAAGGCGGCGGCACAGCCCACGGCGCTGCCGGTGGCGGGATCCTCGCTGGTGGCGCCCATCATGCGGCTTTCGATCTGGGGCTCGCCGGTCACGACATAATAAATCCCACCCCCGAAAACGGCACGCTGCTCGGGCGGCAATTGATGGCCCAAAGTGAGCTTGGCCAAGGTCGAAACGCTTTTGAGCGGAACGATCAGGAAATTCGATCCGGTCGAGACCATCTGCGGCGCATAGCGGCCGTCGATCTCGTCGACGCTGAAGCCGATCGCATCGGCCAGCATTTTCGGGTCCGCCTTGGCGCCAAACACCGGCTCATTCTGCGTCATCTCCACGAACATACCGTCGGGTCGGTGCTCCAAGGTGACGGGGATGGGACCGACTTTTTCTTCCAGCACCAGCGAGGTTTTGCCCGGGCGGGTCTTGGCCATCACGTAGGCGGTGCCGAGCGTCGGATGGCCGGCAAAGGGCAATTCGGCCGTGGTGCTGAAGATACGCACTTTGGCGTCGCCGCCGGCCGTGGCGGGCAGGACGAAGGTGGTCTCGGAGTGATTGAGCTCGCGCGCGATAGCCTGCATCTGAAGGTCGCTCAAGCCGCCCGCATCGGGAAAGCAGGCCAGCGGATTTCCTTCCAGCGGCGTCTGGGTGAAGACATCGACCTGGATGAAGTCATAGCCGCGCGATGTCTGCGCGGCGGCCGGCAAAGCGGCCACGACAGCGGCGCCAGCCGCACCCGCCAGAAAATACCTGCGTTTCATGGTGATCCCCGATCTTCCTTGACCCCTCCGCCCTACGCACGCTTGAGAGCGTGCTACGGGCACCTCCCCTTTCAGGCGCTTTGCGCCAAAGGGGAGGCGGGACACCGTATCAGTCTTTGCGACCAGGCACCCGGAATACCACATAGCGGATATGGCCGTGCGGCTTGAGCCATTGCGGCATGCCGGCCGGAATCTGGACGATATCGTTGGCGTGAAGCTCGATGCTCTTGGTATCGCCTGCAAGGCCAGGGCCCTGGAATTCGCCCTCCGAGATCATGTGGCCGTCGCTGATGTCGCCGCCATAGACCAAAGTGGCGTCGCCCTCCAGCACCACCAGATTGTCGATCCCTTCCAGATGCATCTGTGCGTTTTGGGTCTTGTCGAGATTGAAGACGAAGCCGCGGAAGCGTTCGCCCTGGATGGCAGGCGTGGGCGCTGCGGGATCGGTCGCCTGGGTGGCGCCATCCTGTTGATAGACCAGATCGGCGGCAAAGGCGGGCGACGCTGACAATAACGCGAGTGTTGCGGGCAGTGAGAACAACAAATTACGCATGAAAACCCCTGTAAAATCCGTGCGATAGCGTACTACGACAAAGCGCGCATGCAAAAGGGCGCGACGGAATGAACCGCCGCGCCCTTGATGCAAAATCGTCAGACGGTTTAGCGGCGCGCCTTTTTGGCTTTGCGCTTCGCCTTGCGGACCACCTTCTTGGCGGCCTTTTTCACTTTGCCGGCCACTTTCTTCGCCGCCTTCTTCACCTTGGAGGCCTTGCGCTTGGCCTTCTTGCGCTTGGCGGGCTTGGGTGCCGCAGCCGGGGGTTCGCCGGTGAACAGGCGGGTCACCGCATCTTCCAATTCATTGACCCGTCGGGCCAGCACGCTCTTCTTTTTCGCAGCCATGAAATGCTCCTCGGTTGAAATCGACACAGACCATGATTCTGGAGCCAAACAAACGAACATCGTGTTTGGTTCCCTACATAGCCCCGAACACAGGCTTTCTTCCCCGCGTCGCGAAGCGACTGGCGGGGAAGACGTCTTCCGAGGGTTTATCCCGAGGAAGACAGAGGGGGCCAAAAGAAAAAGGGGCGCACAGCAAACTGCGCGCCCCTTATCTCAGGAAGCCGAACGAGGTTTATTCATCATCGTCCTTCTTGGTCTTCTTCTTCAACGCCGCACCCAGGATATCGCCCAGGGACGCGCCGGAATCCGACGAGCCGAACTGCGCCACGGCTTCCTTTTCTTCCGAGATTTCGCGCGCCTTGATGGAGAGCGAGACCTTGCGGCTGGCCTTGTCCACGCTGGTGACCAGAGCATCGACCTTGTCGCCCTTGCCGAAACGCTCGGGACGCTGGTCATTGCGGTCGCGCGCCAGATCGGCCCTGCGGATAAAGGACTTCACGCCGTCCGCCAGCGAAACCTCGATGCCACCGTCATTGACTTCGGTGACGGTCGCGGTGACGACCTGGTTCTTGCGCAGTGCGCCGCCGCCTTGGCCCGCCTTCTCGATCGGATCGCCTTCCAGCTGCTTGATGCCCAGCGAGACGCGCTCTTTCTCGACGTCGATGTCCAGCACCTTGGCCTTGACGATCTGGCCCTTTTCATAGGTCTTGATCGCTTCCTCGCCCGGCGCCGACCAGCTGAGGTCGGAAAGGTGCACCATCCCATCGATGTCGCTGTCCAGCCCGACGAACAGGCCGAACTCGGTGATCGACTTGATCTCGCCCTCGATCGTGCTGCCGATCGGATGACGGGTGGTGAAGCCCGACCAGGGGTTTTCCTGGGTCTGTTTGAGGCCAAGCGAGATGCGGCGCTTGTTGGAATCCACTTCCAGCACCTGCACATCGACCTCGGTACCCGGCGCCACCAGCTTGGACGGCGCGAGGTTCTTCTTCACCCAGGACATTTCGCTGACATGGACCAGGCCTTCGACGCCCGGCTCCAGCTCGACGAAGGCGCCATAGTCGGTGACATTGGTGACCTTGCCCTTGAACTGCACGCCAACCGGATATTTGGTGGCGACGCCTTCCCACGGATCGGTCTGGAGCTGTTTCATGCCCAGGCTGATGCGCTGGGTGTCGTGGTTGATCTTGATGATCTGCACGGTGACGGTCTGGCCCACCGAGAGAACTTCGGTGGGATGGCTGACGCGGCGCCAGGCAATGTCGGTGACGTGCAACAAGCCGTCCACGCCGCCCAGATCCACAAAGGCGCCGTAATCGGTGATGTTCTTGACCACGCCTTCGACCACCTGCTTTTCCTGCAAGGAGGCGACCAGCGAGGTGCGCTCTTCGGCGCGGCGCTCTTCCAGCACGGCGCGGCGCGAGACCACGATGTTGCCGCGGCGGCGGTCCATCTTGAGAATCTGGAACAGCTGCGCCTGGTTCATCAGCGGGCCCACATCGCGGGTGGGACGCACATCGACCTGCGAGCCCGGCAGGAACGCCACGGCGCCGTCGAGGTCGACCGTGAAGCCGCCCTTGACGCGGCCGAAGATCACGCCGGTGACGCGGGTCTGTTCGTTGAAGGCCCGCTCCAGCTTGATCCAGCTTTCCTCGCGGCGGGCCTTGTCGCGCGACAACACGGCGTCGCCCAAGGCGTTCTCAACGCGCTCGAGATAGACTTCGACTTCGTCGCCCACTTGGACGTTGGCGGGCACGCCCGGCATGGCGAATTCGCGGAGCGGCACGCGGCCTTCGGTCTTGAGGCCCACATCGACCATGGCGAAATCATTCTCGATGGCGATCACCTTGCCCTTGATCACGGCCCCTTCCTGGGGGCTCTGGGTCTGGAAGCTCTGCTCCAGCATGGCGGCGAAATCGTCGCGGCTGGGCGAAGAAAGGGATTCCTGGTGGAGAATCTTGGTCTGGGATGCGGCGCGGGCCATTAAAATTCCTTTGAACAAAGTGTCATGCCGAATGGCGTCAGCCACTGGACTTCCCATGCGGGTGCATGGGCGCGGGTTGGTTGGAAGAGTAAGCGGTTGGCCCTAGTCCGCCGGGCCTCCTTAGCCCCTGTGGCGGTTCTTGAGCGCGCCCAGGATCTTGGGGGAAACCAAGGTCAGGGCAGCCGCGAACGCGCGGTCTATACCCAAATCGGAGGTATCGAGCAAGTCGGCGTCCGGGGCCTGTTTCAGGGGCGAAATCGGCCGGGATTTGTCGGCCGCGTCCCGGGCGTTGAGTTCGGCCAGGAGGCTGGCCTGGTCCCGCTCGATCCCCATGCCCTTCAATTCCAGCCAGCGGCGATGGGCACGGAGTTCCGGGCGGGCATCGACATAGAGTTTGGCGGTCGCTTCGGGGGCGATCACCGTGCCGATGTCGCGCCCGTCCATCACCGCGCCGGGGCTGCCGCCGGGCGGGTTCGTCAGAAAGCCGCGCTGGAAATCGAACAGCGCCTGGCGCACGGCGGGAATGGCGGCGACATACGACGCGGCCTGCCCGATCTTGTCGGTGCGGATGGCGGGATCGCCCGCCATGGTAAGATCGATGGACTGCGCGCCCCGCATGGCGTCGGTTTCATTCTTGGGATCGCCCTTGGCGTCCAGCACAGCCAGCGCGGTCAAGCGATAGAGCGCGCCGGAATCCAGATGCGCGAAACCGAAATGCGCCGCCAGTCGCTTGGCCAGGGTGCCCTTACCGCTGGCCGCGGTGCCGTCGACGGCGATGATGATGGATTTGGTCATAAGAGAACACTCGATTTCCCGGACAGCACTTTTGTCATGCCGGAACAATTTGCGCTACCGGGCGCGGTCGGGGCCTCAAGCAATGCGAGGCTCGATGGCCTCGTGCACATCTTCGAATTGAGAAGGCACCGAAAAAAGGCCGCGCCGGAATACCCGCATCCAGGCTGCGGCAACGAGTTGCAGCGCGAACACGACCAAACACGCGATGACGATGCTTCTGCCGGTGCGGAATGGCGCCGACCACAGGGCTGAAAAGAACGCTGCGTAAACCAGATAGAGGCTCACCGCGATACCCCAGACCGGCACCAGCAGGTTGCGCACGACACGGAATTGCTCCGGCAGGATTCGCCGGAAATAAAGAATATTCGCCACATTGACGCCCGTGAATGTGAGCGCCGCGAAGAACACCATCGCGCTCGACCACCAGACGAAACTGTCCAGCCCGTCGCGCAGAAACGCCAGGCTCAAAAGCCCCATGACAATGCAGAGCATGACGACGGACAGGATCGCGTTCCGTGGCACGCGCTGGGCGCCGGCGAGCCGGGCGAAGGGCCGCGGTAGCAATCCCTGGCGCGCCATCGAGAAGACCAGGCGCGAGGCGCCCTGGACACAGCTGATATAGATGGCCGTGAGTCCGGTAAAAGCCGTCGCGATCACAATAAGATTGCCGCCGCCCCAATATGCGTGCGCCACCGGCGTGATGGCCGAGAGGCCTTGCGCGTTGTACCGGGCGACCGCGTCCGGCGTCGTGGAAAGGGTCAGCACCCAGGCGTTCAACGCCCAAAAAAATCCGATACCCAGAATCGCGAAGATCAGGACGCGTGGCACATGTTCGCGGGGCGCCTGGGCTTCCTCGGCGGCAGTGGCCACCACATCGAAACCTGAAAAGGCCAGAATGCCAAGAATGATCGCGGCCCAGAATCCGGAAAATCCGTGCGTGGCATAGCCGGGGTCGAAGGGATGTAGATTGATGCCGCCCGGCTGGCCTTCCTTGACCCACAGGATCGTCGCGGAGAGCGCCAAAACGACGCTGATCTCGATCAGCATCAGCAGGATGGTCGTCTTGATGGACACGGCCGCGCCCCGCACGCAAATCGCGGCGATCACAACGGATTGCAGAACCACGCCGATCGCCAAAGCCGCCATGCCGGGGATCGCCACATGGGCCCAGTCCAAAAAATCGCGGAAAAACAGGGCGAACAACAGCGGCACCGTGATCGCCGTCATCAGGAAATAGGTCAGCATCACCAGCCCGGCGATCAGTCCAATTGTCGGGTTTGCGGCTGTTCTCAGCCAGCTTGCCGCCGCTCCCGCGGATGGGGCACGGCGATTGAGAGACGCATAAGACAGGACCGTGGGCAGAATGATCGCCAACGCTCCAAGAAAAACCAGCGGCACCACCGGCCCGGCTGTCGCCTCGATGGGCCCCCACATGGCAAAGAGTCCGATGGCCGGCGAGGTGACGCCGATAACCAGCGCGGCCAGGCCCCAGGGCCCGATGACGTTCGCTTTCAGGCGCGCGGCGTGGCCCGTGTGATTCATGGTGCCTCTCGGGCGGTCATCGCTTCAATACATGACGGAGGGAAGCCACGCGCCCTCGGGCTGGTTATAAAGTCCGGCCGTCATCAAGGTCATTGTCTGGGTGACGCGCAATTTGTGGGCGAGACACCAAAGCATCAATTCGCTGTTGCGGGTGGGCACCAGAAAACCCGGGCCGAGGAAAGACGGCGCGGCACCGATGAGCGCCTTGAGATCGTCGTTGGTTTCGCCAACCGCATGGCCGAAAAACGCGATCATGGTTGCATACCCCGTGACGCGGCCCATGCGCTCCACAATTCGGGCACTGCCCTGGGCGACGGCGTCGGTCAGTTCGCCGCCGCGATCATGGCCGTGGACGCGAACGCTCAGCCGATTGCAGGCCGGCAGGTCATTCATGGTCGCGGGCCGCACGGAACATCCCGGCATCGCCTTTCCGATCACCGGCCCCTGCAGGCATGACAAATGTTCGCGCGCCTCAAATCCCAGCTTGAGATACAGCGCCAGCGAGCGGCTGTGATATCCGGCCTGGACCAGGCGTATTCCGGCAAACCCACGTTCCTTGGAGCGCTGCAGGGCCGCCAGCATCAGGCTCAGTCCCACCCCGTCATTCTGCAGCGCGGGATCGACCGTGACCGGTCCGACGCCGCTGATCGGATTGCGTTCGTCCAGAAAATTGCTGCCGACGATCCGGCCATCCGCCTCGGCAACGAGAGCGAAAACCCGCTCATGGCTTATCAGCGCGCCAAGTACGGCGGACGCCACTTCCGGTCCCGGAAAATCGGGCAGGAAATTATGCGCGTCCGCAAGAGTCTTGAATGCGCGATAGCAGATATCGCCGGCGGTGGCGGCATCCGCCATCGTGGCTGTCCGCAGCGTCAAAGCCATGTTGCCCCCACCATGCTCCCCGCAGGAGATCATATAGGATCATCCGGCAGTCTGTTGAGATTTGTGGAACCGGAGCTTCGCCTCAGGCGAACGCCGCGCCCAGGCTGCGCATCAGATCGAGGTAGGTGGGAAAGCTGGTGGCGATCATGGCGGTGTCGTCCACCGTGACGGGATTTTCGCTCGCCAGCCCCAAGGTCAGGAATGCCATGGCGATGCGGTGATCCATGTGGGTGGCGACGGTGCCGCCGCCCGTGACCTTGCCTTTGCCATGCACGGTAAGGCTGTCGGCGGTTTCATCGAAAGCGACGCCATTGCCCTCAAGCCCGCGGGCGATGGCCGACAGCCGGTCGCTTTCCTTCACCCTGAGTTCCTCCAGTCCCTGCATCACGGTATCGCCTTCGGCGAAGGCCGCGGCCACCGCCAGAATAGGATATTCGTCGATCATGGAAGGCGCGCGCGCCGCCGGCACGATGACGCCCTTGAGCGCGGAATGGGCCACCACCAGATCGCCGATCTCTTCGCCGCCTGAGACGCGACGGTTGGTGACGCGGATTGAAGCGCCCATTTCCAGCAACGTCTCGATCAAGCCGATGCGGCGGGGATTGAGCAGGATGGCGGGCAAAATGATCTCTGACCCCGGCACGATCAGCGCCGCCACCAGCGGGAACGCCGCCGAGGAGGGATCGCGCGGCACTTCGATCGGGCACGCCTTCAGCACCACCTTGCCGGTGACATGGATGGTCTCGCCGCCAGCCGTCAGAGGCTCGACGGAAATCCTGGCGCCAAAACCGGCCAGCATCTTCTCGCTATGATCGCGGGTGAGCGCCTTCTGGGTGATGTGGCTTTCGCCTTTGGCATTCAGCGCGGCCAGCAGCAGCGCCGACTTCACCTGGGCCGACGCGACTTTCACCTCATAGGTGATCGCCTGGGCGTCGGCGGCGCCGGTCACGGTCAGAGGCATCAGCGCCTTCTCTCCCTGCCCCTGATAGCGCATGCCGAACCGGGTCAGGGGATCGAGCACCCGCGCCATGGGCCGCGAGCGCAGACTGGCGTCGCCGGTGAAGGTCGCGGCGATGGGCGTTGTCGCCACTGCCCCCATCATCAGGCGCGAGCCGGTGCCGGAATTGCCGAAATCCAGCGCCGCGCCCGGCGCCCGCCATCCGCCCAGGCCCACGCCCGTGACCCGCCATACCCCGTCACTGTCGCGCGTGACCGTGCCGCCCAGGGCCTGGACCGCGCCCGCCGTGTTGACCACATCCTCGGACTCCAGAAGCCCGGAAATCCGGCTCTCGCCCTCGGCCATTCCGGCCAGGATCAGGGCGCGCTGGGAAATGGATTTGTCGCCCGGAACCCAGGCTGTGCCTTTCAGGGACCGCGCCTTAAGGGCGCGAAGCGGCTGGCTTTTCGGGGGTTGGGGGGTGGAGGACATAGGAAGGCTGCAATTGACCTTTACAGGCGGGGCCGAAAGTGGCAAACGCGCCCCTCCAAACACTCTTCTTTATGGGAACAAGAACCTTGGTCAAGGCGGATCTCGGAATTAAGCGGGCCTGTCCCAGCTGCGCGGCACGCTTCTACGATCTAACAAAACGGCCCATCGAATGCCCGAATTGCGGCTTCTCGTTCGAGCCGGAGGCCCTCTACAAGCAACGCCGCGGCCGTCAGCCCGAGCCCGCCCCCGCCCCCGTGGCGGCAGCGGAGAGCGACGACGAAGAGTCCGAGGACGAGAATGAAGAGGCCGAGGCGGAAGAAGAAGAAGAAGCCGAAGCCGTCGTCGAAGCGCCGCTGAACGTCGCCGCCACCGGCGAGGACGAAGAAGAAACCGCCGAGGAAGAAGAAGCCGAGGCGGAATCCGGCATGAGCGTGGTCGAGGGCGACGAAGAAGTCGCCATCGAGGACATCGAAGTCGAGGACGACGAGGAAGAAGAAGCTGACGACGGCCTGCTGGCCGAAGTCGAAGACGAAGAAGACAACGTGGCCGGTATCATCGATCCGGGCATCGCCAAGGACGAAGCTTAGTTTCGGCGCGCCTCTCCAGAGGGCGCGCCACGGAAATGGGGCCATAGCTCAGCTGGGAGAGCGCCTGCATGGCATGCAGGAGGTCAGCGGTTCGATCCCGCTTGGCTCCACCATTTCCCGCCGCACCATCCCGCCATTTAATCGCCGCCGTCACAGGCGGGAAATGGTGGAGACAAGCGGCCAAGCGCCCCGCGCGTCAGCGACT
>DATBAP010000013.1:0-8046 GCA_036271455.1 Rhizomicrobium sp. | reverse complement strand
TGAAGGCTGTGCAGCCGCAGCTTGCCGCGTTGAAGGAAAAGTATCCCGATGACAAGGTGAATCAACAGCAGGAGATGATGGAGCTTTACAAGAAAGAGAAGATCAATCCGGTGGCGGGCTGCCTGCCGATCCTGATCCAGGTGCCGGTGTTCTTCGCGCTCTACAAGGTCTTGTTCATCACCATCGAGATGCGGCAGGCGCCCTTCTATGGCTGGATCCATGATCTTTCCGCGCCCGACCCCACTTCGATCCTCAATCTGTTCGGGCTTCTGCCCTATCACATTCCGCTCTGGGTGCCGGCCTATCTCTCGATCGGCATCTGGCCGATCCTGATGGGCTTCACCCAATTCGTGCAGACCAAGCTCAATCCCGCGCCCACCGATCCGGTGCAGGCCAAGATGTTCACGTTCATGCCGCTGATCTTCACCTTCATGTTCGCCACGTTCCCGGCGGGGCTGGTGATCTATTA
The DNA here is from genome assembly GCA_036271455.1 of Rhizomicrobium sp. Taxonomy (GTDB): domain Bacteria; phylum Pseudomonadota; class Alphaproteobacteria; order Micropepsales; family Micropepsaceae; genus Rhizomicrobium. The sequence goes on along the minus strand of DATBAP010000013.1, from coordinate 7,577 downwards.
CACTTGGAACAATCTTCTCTCGGTGACGCAGCAATATGTGATCATGCGGCGCGAAGGCGTGAAGGTGCATCTGTTCGAGAATCTGCCGTTCCGGCGGGCGACCTGACATGGCCAAAGCGGGCAAGCTGGGCGCGGAGGGAGAATTCGCGCGCAAATTGTTCGCCGGGCCATGCGATTTCTTCTGGGGCACAGGCGACATCGACAGCCTGCCGCCGCAAAGCCTGCCGGAGGTGGCGTTTGTCGGCCGCTCGAATGTCGGCAAGTCGAGCCTGATCAATGGTCTCGCCGGCCGAAAGACCGTGGCACGCGTCAGCCAGACACCTGGTCGCACCCGCGAGCTCAATTTCTTCAATCTGGGAAAAAAGCTGATCCTGGTGGACTTGCCGGGTTACGGCTACGCCAAGGCCTCCAAGCAATTGGCGGCGGAGTGGCAGCACCTGATCTTCGCTTATCTCAGCGGCCGCGCTTCGCTGAAGCGGGTGATGCTGCTGATCGACTCACGGCGGGGCGTGATGGACAACGATCTGGCGGTGATGGAATTGCTCGACAGCAGCGCTGTCTCCTATGGCCTGGTCCTTACCAAGAGCGATGAACTTGAACCCGGGGACGGCGAAGCGGCGCTGACCAAAGCCGCGATGGAAGCTGCCAAGCACACGGCCGCGTTGCAGGAAATTCACCTCACCTCGTCGCAAACTGGTCAGGGAATGCCGGAACTGCGAACCAGCATCTCGAAACTGATCTAGCGTCTTGGTCCAGGCTTTCTCACACCCCGCGTCGCGAAGCGGCCGGCGGGGGGAGATGTCTCTGAGCGCTTGCGCGAAAGAGACAGAGGGGGGTCCCAAAAAACAGCGTCCCGGACTGATTGCCAACAATGGGTTGGCGATCAGACCGGGTACGCGTATAAGGCGCCGGCTTCCCGGGCTTTGGCGACATGACGGACGAGGGCGAAGAGAAAAACCTGCGGCAGTTGGCGCGCTGGCGCCAGACCGGACGTGTCCTGGTCGAAGCCCTGCCCTTCATTCTCCAATACGACCAGAAAACCATCGTGGTGAAATATGGCGGTAACGCCATGGCCGGCGCCGGCACCGACGATTTCAGTCAGGACATCGTGCTGATGAAACAGACCGGTATTGATCCCGTGGTGGTGCATGGCGGCGGTCCTCAGATCGGCGCCATGCTGAAGAAGCTCGACATCCAGTCGCGCTTCATCGATGGGCTGCGCGTCACCGACCAGGCCGCCGTGGAAGTGGTCGAGATGGTGCTAACCGGCTCGATCAACAAGCAGATCGTCACCTCGATCAACGCGGCGGGCGGCCGTGCGGTGGGGCTTTCCGGCAAGGATGGCAATCTGGTGATCGCCAGGAAGCTGGATCTGAAAAAGACCGACCCAGTCACCGGCGAGACGATTGTTCAGGATCTGGGTTTTGTCGGCGAGCCGCAAAGCATCAATCCCGAAGTGCTCCATACCATGTTGAAGTCCGAGATCATTCCCGTGATCGCGCCCATCGGCGTCGGCCCCAAAGGCGAGACCTATAATATCAACGCCGACACGGTGGCGGGCGCTGTGGCCGGCGCGGTCAAGGCCGAACGCCTGATCCTGCTCACCGATGTGGAAGGTGTGCTCGATCAGGACAAGAAATTGATCCCGCGCCTCACCGCCAGCGAAGCCCGAGCCCTGATCGCCAATGGCACCATTTCCGGCGGCATGATTCCCAAGATCAAGACCGCGATCGACGCGGTGGAATCGGGCGTCCGCGCCGCGGTGATCCTGGATGGGCGCATTCCCCATGTGCTGTTGCTCGAATTGTTTACCGAGCATGGCGCGGGAACGCTGATCACCGCCGGATGAAGTGCGCCCCAGCCCGGTTGGCCGTGCTGGCGCTGATCGCCTTCGCCTCCCCTGCACAGGCCGCGCTCAAGCTCTGCAATCGCACCAGCTATATCCTCTATGCCGCCACTTCGTCGGTGGTGAGCCCCGGCTCGACCACCCATGGCTGGGTCCGCATCATGCCGGGCGATTGCCAGACCGCGCTGCCGGAAAAACTCACCGCGCAAGCTTATCTGGTCTATGCCCGTTCCTCGCTGGCCTATTCGGGGCCACAGCGCGCCTGGGGCGGGAATTTCCCGTCCTGCGTCAAGGAAGGTGATTTCACCCTGCATCAAGGCGTCACCGCGCCCTATTGCACCGGCGGCACGGTATTCTCAGTGCCCTTCGCGGCCATCGACATCCACAATAAGCCCGACTGGACCATGACCTTCGACGACAAACCGGCGTTTCCCACTCTGGAAGCGGCGCAGCTGGCGGGGGTGAAGCGCCTGCTCAAGGACAATGGCTTTCCAATCGCCGCGATCGACGCCAAGCCCGCCAAAGCGACCGAGATCGCGCTGAATGATTTCCGCAAGAAGATGCATTTCCCCGCACAATCGGGAAACGCGGAATTGTTCGCTTCGCTGGAAAGCGAGGCCACCAAGAAAGGCCAGGCGCCCCAGGGCTACACCGTCTGCAATGACGACAAGAGCGATGTGGTGGCGGCAACCGCGGAAATGGCGAATGTCACCATCAGCCGCGGCTGGTGGCGGGTGGCCGCCGGCGCCTGCGCCCGGCTGATCACCACGCCGTTGAAAGAAGCCTCGGTTTGGCTGCTGGTGGATCGGCCCGGCGGGCCCAATCTGGTTTCAGGCCCCGACCAGTTCTGCGTCGTGGCCCAGGAATTCGAGATCGAAGGCCGCGGCCAATGCGCCAAGCATGGCTATCTCCAGGCCGGCTTCGCCCGCACGTCCACCAACGGCCTTCCCGGACGCATCGTCCATGTCGGCGCCAAAGGGCTTTCGCCCTAAAGCGCGCTTCAGGCAGAGCCGCCCACTAAGGAAGTGGGCTCAACGTCGTATAGAAAACCATTTGGTACGGACCTAAACGGCCGTAATTGAAATCTGCGGGGCAAGGGCCGCGTCAGCGAATAGCCCGAGCCCTGCATTAAGCCGCGACGTCGAAATAGGAGAGGTGCCAGCGCATCTCTTCCTTGCTCAGCGGGAAATTGACGCCGCCGCGGGCCGGCAGCAATTCATGGCCCGGCAGCTTCATCACCGAAGTCTGGATGCGGAAGGCGGTGCGCATGCTGAGATGAGCATGCCACACCAGGGCCACCAGCGGCTTGGCGCTGTGCTGGTCCATGATCTTGCGCACGGTGGATTCCGGCACCCGTGACAGTTCCGCCAAGGCCAGGATCACGGTTTCGCGCCGGCCCGCCAGCGCCGCGTTCTCGACAAAAGCATCGTCCAGCGAGCGCCCTTCCTTGGCCTTGGCCACCGCCTGGGCGGCGCCTTCAAGTTGGGCCTTTGGCGGCTCGTTCTGTTCCAGGCGCACCTTTAGGCGGCGGGCGAGTTGGGCCTGGGTTTCCGGGCTCAAATCGTCCCGCTTGGACAAGAGTTCGAGCAGGGCCGAGCCTACGAAATTGGCGATGCGGCGAATGACGCGGGCCGAAAGGTCGGCACGCATCACCAGCGGCTCATGCCAGCTTTCGAACTGCTCGGCTTCCTCGACGATACGATCCATCGTCTCTTTGCGGATCTTGGCGTCCTGATTGACCAGCAGGGACGCCACCGTGGAGACGTCCAGCGACTGCACCAGCGCGTCGCTGACCTTGTCGCTCAAGGGCTTGCGGCGCGCGATCGCGGTGAGCACTTTCTGCACCTTGCCGGCGGCGATCACTTCGACCAGGTCGACGTCGGATAGAAGCGGCGAATATTCCAGGATCGGCGCGGCGACGATGACCTCCAGATCATGCGCCAGCCGAAGCGCGATGTCGTGGGGGATGCAGTCCATACGCTTGATTTCTTCCGCCAGGATGGAGCGCACTTTGACGGCGCTGTCCTTGGCCAGCACTTCCAAGGTGGCGATGGTGAGCGCCACCACATCTTCGCTTTCCCGTTGCTCCAGCCCGGGCATCAGCCGGGCGATCTTGACCGCCAGTTCCGCGCGCACCGCTTCGACCGTGTCGTTGGCCAAGGTGCGATTGACATAGGCGGGAACCGCCTTGTTGGCGGCGACGGCCTGGCGGGTGGCGGCCGCGCCATATTCGGCCAGATATTCGAACAAGGCTTCGCCCAGATCGGCGTCGCGAATGGCGGCGTCGTCATGGCCGCGGGCGCGGTCTTCCAGAATCTTCAACGCCGCGCGCGGATCGAGACGCTCACCCTCCGCCTTTTGCGAGGTCGCGCCGCTCAAAGCTTTTTGCATTGCCGGTCTCCTGCGCCGATTGTGAGGGCGGGAATTTAAGGACCGCTAAACAGCCATGGTTAACGCGGCTTGCGTGAATGAAAATCAGGCGCCATGGTTCAAATATGAGTCAAATCCCCTCCCCCGCTTTGCCCGGGAAAAGCGCAGATTTCGCGCATGTGCGGGACTGGATCTTCGATCTGGATAATACGCTTTACCATGCCGACAATGGCGTCTTTGCCCAGATTGACGGGCGGATGACATCTTTTGTTGCCCAGCTTCTGTCACTGGATCGTGACAGCGCGCGGCAAGTCCAGAAACAGCTTTATCGCGATCACGGCACAACCTTGGCGGGCTTGATCGCCGTGCACCATATCGATCCCGAACCCTATCTGGCGTTTGTGCATGATCTGGATCTGTCGGAGCTTCATCCCGATCCGGCGATGAACCGGGCGCTGGCGCGGCTTCAAGGACGGCGGTTCGTCTTCACCAATGGCTGCCGCAACCATGCCGCCCGCATTCTGGAGCGGCTGGGCATGGGCCATCTGTTCGACCAGATCTGGGACATCCGCACCATCGGCTTTATTCCGAAGCCCGGCCGCCAGGCCTATGAAGCGGTGGTGATGGAAGCGGGTCTCGACCCCACCCAGGTCGCCATGTTCGAAGATATCGCCCGCAATCTGGTGGTGCCGCACGAAATGGGCATGACCACGGTCTGGCTCAATTGCCAAAGCGACTGGTCGCGCCAGGGACCGGATTTTCCGGTTGCGTCGGCCACGCATATCGACCATGAAATTCGCGACCTGAGTGATTTCCTCAGCAATATCGAGATTTGACATGAGCAATGATCTGGCGCGCGTGATCGAGAGCGCCTGGGACGCACGCGAGACTTTGGGGCCCACCACCAAGGGTGAGGCGCGCGATGCCGTGGAGGCCGCGCTGGATGACCTGGACAATGGCGCGCTCCGCGTCGCCGAGAAGAAAGACGGCGAATGGATCGTCCATCAATGGCTGAAGAAAGCGGTGCTGCTGTCCTTCCGCCTCAACGACATGAAGATCATCCCGGGTGCGCCGGGCGGCGCTAACTGGTGGGACAAGGTCGATTCCAAATTCCTGGGCTGGGACGAAGCACAGTTCCGCGCCGCCGGTTTCCGCGCCGTGCCGGGCGCGATCGTGCGGCGCTCGGCTTTCATCGCCAAGGGCGTGGTCCTGATGCCCAGCTTCGTCAATGTGGGCGCGCGGGTGGGCGAAGGTACCATGATCGACACTTGGGCCACCGTGGGCTCCTGCGCGCAGGTGGGCGCGCATTGTCATATTTCGGGCGGAGCGGGACTGGGCGGCGTGCTGGAGCCACTTCAGGCCGCGCCCACCATCATCGAGGACAATTGCTTCATCGGCGCTCGCGCCGAAGTGGCCGAAGGCGTGATCGTGGGCGAAGGCAGCGTGCTGTCGATGGGCGTTTATTTGTCCGGCTCGACCAAGATCGTGGACCGCGTCAGCGGAGAAATTTTCATGGGCCGCGTGCCGCCCTATTCGGTGGTGGTGTCGGGCACATTGCCGTCGGGCAACGGTCCATCGCTTTATTGCGCCGTGATCGTCAAACGGGTGGATGAAAAGACCAGGGCAAAAACGTCCATCAATGAATTGCTGCGGACCTGATGATAGATCCTATAGCCCTCGCCCAGAAGCTGATCCGCTGTCCCTCGGTGACACCGGTGGACGGCGGCGCGCTGGACGTGCTGGAAGCGGCGCTGCAACCCCTGGGCTTCTCCTGCCATCGCCTGCGCTTCGAAGAGAGCGGCACGCCGGGGGTGGAAAATCTTTATGCACGGTTGGGCACGGCGAGCCCGCATTTCTGCTTCGCTGGCCACAGCGACGTGGTGCCGCCCGGCGAAGGCTGGGCGCAAAACCCCTTCTCCGCCACGATCGTGGACGACGTACTCTATGGCCGCGGCGCCGCCGACATGAAATCGGCTCTGGCGGCGTTCGTCAGCGCGGTCGAACGGGTGTTGGCGAACGGGCCGCCCAAAGGTTCGATCAGCCTTCTGATCACGGGCGACGAGGAAGGCCCCGCCATCAACGGCACCGCCAAATTGCTGGCATGGCTGGAAGCCCGCGGCGAGCGCATCGATCATTGCGTGGTAGGCGAACCCACCAGCGTGGCCCATGCCGGCGACACGCTGAAGATCGGGCGGCGCGGCTCGATCAATTTTCAGGTGAAGGTGACGGGCGTGCAGGGCCATGTCGGCTATCCGCAAAAAGCGGTCAATCCGATCCCCGCGCTGGCTTCGCTGGTCACCCAGTTGAGCGCCCAGCCCCTGGACAAGGGCAACGCCCATTTCGATCCATCGACCTTGGCCTTCACCAGCATGGATGTGGGCAATTCCGCCACCAATGTGATTCCGGGCGAGGCGCGGGCCGCTTTCAACATCCGCTTTAATGATAAGCACACGCCCGAAAGCCTGCGGGGTTGGGCGATGGATCGCGCCGACCGCATTGCCAAGGAAACAGGCACCACCATCATTTTCAGCCATTCGGTGAGCGGCACGTCTTTCCTCACCCAGCCGGGGAAATTCACCCAATTGGTGAGCGACACGGTGGCGCGCGTCACCGGCCAGGCGCCGGTCTTTTCCACCAGCGGCGGCATTTCCGATGCGCGTTTCATCAAGGATCATTGCCCGGTGGTGGAATTGGGCCTGGTGGGCGCCACCATGCACAAGACCGACGAATGCGTGGGTTTGAGCGAGATCCGCAGCCTTACCGATATCTATGCGCAACTGCTGACGGACTATTTCGCCAAGCCGTTGGTATAGAGTTCAGTAATCGACTTTCATCAGGCAAAGCCCATCGGGCGGCGCCACAGGACCGCAGCGCCTGCGGTCGCGGGCTTCCAATGCATCCGCCAAATCGCGCGCGCGCCATTTGCCTTCGCCCACCTGCCTCAGACTGCCCACAAAAGAGCGGACCTGATGATGCAGGAAGGAGCGCGCTTCGGTTTCGATGTGAATTTCGTCGTCTTGCCGCGTTGCTGTCAGCCGATCCAGGGTCTTGACCGGCGATTGCGCCTGGCATTCGGCGGCGCGGAAGGTGGTGAAGTCGTGTTGGCCCACCAGCGCCTGCGCAGCGCGGTGCATGGCATCTTCATCCAAAGCCGCGCTAACATGCCAGACAAAGCCGTGATCCAGCGCTGGCGGACTGCGGCGATTGAGGATGCGATAGAGATAATGCCGCTTGGTGGCGGAAAAGCGGGCGTGGAATTCTTCGCCCGCCACCGCAGCGTCCAGCACCACAACGGGCGCGGGCCGCAGATAATGATTGAGCGCGTCGCGCACCTTGCCGGGCTCGAAGCTTTTTTCCAGGT
>DATBAP010000012.1:0-6518 GCA_036271455.1 Rhizomicrobium sp. | reverse complement strand
CTGTCCGATCAGCAGCGCGCGGCCATCGCCCAGCTGTCCGGCCCAGACGCCAAACTGATGGCCGGAATAGACCATCGCCAGCGGCGAGAAACCTTCCAGCGCACGATGGCCGGACGCCACCGCGACAAAGGCCGGATCGCGGAACACATCCGGTTCCATGTCCAGCAATTCGGCCGCGGCGGGATTGGCATGGATCAGGCGCGGCGCCTCGCCCACCCGTTCCGCCGGCATCCGGGTATAGAAATCTTCCGGTAGTTGGGCGTAGTGATTTTCGAGATTCAGGCCAAAGTCCGACATAGGTTCATTATAGCGCCTGCCGCTCGCTTTGGCTCGTCCATACGCTGTCGCTATGGACCGTTCGGCGCTCAAATCGGTCCGTCGCTAGCGGCAGCGTAGCGCGACACCGATTTGACGGGCTACGCCCGTCGCGCCTTAACGATGCAATTTTCCAGCTCACCCAGGAACCGCGAGCGATCCTGTTTGCCGAATCCGGCATGATGGGTTTGCCCGCCTGGCGTGAGTTCGCGCAGGTGGCGGCTGAGTTCGCGCATCCCCAGCGCCATGCCGATGCCGTCCTGTGTAAACGGCTTGCCGTTGGGAGCCAGCACGCGCGCGCCCTTGTCCAGGCAGCGTGCCGCCAGCGGAATATCGGCGGTGATACAAATGTCGCCGGCGGTGATGTGTTCGACGATCCAGTCATCGGCGGCATCGGCGCCTTCCGCCACGGTGACATGGCGCAGGAGCGGATTGGCCGAGGGCCGCAAGCCGCCATTGCTGACGATGGTGACGGCCAGACCATGCCTGGCCGCAACCTTTTCGACTTCCGCCTTTACCGGGCAGGCGTCGCCGTCAACAAATATTTGAAACGCCGCCACCCCGCCTACGCGCTCGTTCGTTGCTTTCGCAGGTCCACTGGACCTGCTCACGCGCCTCCGGCGCGCCGCGCCGAACTGTCCTTGCCACGATGCCAGTGCGGCCGCGAGCCATTGCGCTTCTTGGGCGCGTGCGGATTGGCGCCATCGTCCGCGCGCGGAGCGCCATGCGGCTTCTGGCCGCCCGGCTTGTGGCCGCCGCCATTGTGGCCGCCCTTATGACCATGCGGTTTGCCATGGCGATGGCCATGGGGCTGGCGCGGCGTTTCCATCTGGCGGCGCTGCTCCTCGGTCAGTTCCGGCAGGTCATGGGCCACGACCTCGATCTTCATGCGGATCACCCGCTCGATATCGTGCAGGAAGCCGCGTTCCGAAGAATCGCAGAAAGAAATAGCGATGCCTTCGCCGCCGGCGCGCGCGGTGCGGCCGATACGGTGCACATAGCTTTCCGGCTCGTTGGGCAGCTCGAAATTCACCACATGGCTGATGTCGTCGATGTCGATGCCGCGGGCGGCGATGTCAGTCGCCACCAGCACTCGCGCCTTGCCGGAGCGGAACATCTCCAGCGCCCGCTGACGGGCATTCTGGGACTTGTTGCCATGAATAGCTTCCGCCACCACGCCCGTGCGCGACAGATGCTCGGCGACGCGATTGGCGCCATGCTTGGTGCGGGTGAAGACGATCACCCGGTTCATGCTCACATCCTTCAGCAGCTCACTCAGCAGCTGGCGCTTCTGCGCCATCGGCACGATAAAGAGCTTCTGGGTGATGCGATCGGCGGTCTTGCCCTGGGGCGCGACTTCGATGCGCTCAGGCTTGTTCATCATCTCATGCACCAGACGGGCGATATCTTCCGGCATGGTTGCGGAGAACAGCATCGACTGCCGTTCCTTTGGCAGATGGGCGACCAGCTTCCTCACATCGCGGATGAAGCCCATGTCCAGCATGCGGTCGGCTTCGTCGACGATGAAGCTCGACACCGCGTCCAGGCGCACATGCTTCTGCTGCACCAGGTCGAGCAGGCGGCCCGGCGTCGCCACCAGAATGTCCACGCCGCGCGCCATGGCGCGCACTTGGCTGGTTTGGTTCACGCCGCCCAGGATCACCGCCATGCGCAGGTTGAGATAGCGGCCATAGGTGCGCAGCGATTGCTCGATCTGCACCGCCAGTTCGCGGGTAGGCGCCAGGATCAGGGCGCGGGCCTGCTTGGCTCCTGGCGGCACATGGCCGACGGACAGGCGCTGCAGCAGGGGAATGCCGAAGGCCGCGGTCTTACCGGTGCCGGTCTGGGCAATGCCCAGAAGATCGCGGCCGGCCAGCAGGGTCGGGATGGCCTTGGCCTGGATGGGGGTGGGGTGGGTGTAGTTCTCGCCCGAAAGGGCACGCAGGATCGGCTCGGCCACGCCAAGCGATTCAAAAGTCAGGTCGGTCACAAAGTCCTCAAATACCGTGGGACGCGCCAAAAAAGGCACGGGTTTACGGCTGGTTGCCGTCTTCCACGCACTCTGGAGGGAACGGAGGTCAAAACTGGGATCCGGCGATGGCTGCGCCCGGTTTTCGACCTTGGGCACCTGTGCGGTCGCGGCGGATGCGGGCTTATCGGGGAGTTGGGCCGGAAAGTCAATGGTCTTTTGTTGCGGCGCAACAATCCAAACCCCTAACATTTGTGCCATTGGCCCCGTTGCGGGACGCCTGTTTCTGTAGTCATCTTGTCGCAGTCGTTTTTGCGGAGCCGGAGCCGCGGAATGACTTTGGGGTGTTAGCCGGCACAGGGGCAGGTAGCGTCGGTTCAATGGCATACGGTAATGAGAAGGCTATTTCGCAGGCATCTGCGAAAGGCAAAGTGAAGTGGTTTAACGCCACAAAGGGATACGGCTTCATCACTCTGGACAATGGCGGAGACGCCTTCTGTCACGCCAGCGCCTTGCAGGCGACGGGACACAGCGATGTGCAGCCGGGCACAACCATCGTCTGCGACCTCGCGGACAGCCAGCGCGGCCTGCAGGTCGTGACGGTGCACAGCGTGGACACGTCGACGGCGGAAGCGCCGAGCCGCGGTCCGCGCCGTGATTTCGGCGGCGGTGGCGGATTTGGCGGCGGCCGCGATTTCGGCGGCGGGCGAGATTTCGGCGGCGGCGGCTATGGCTATCACCACCGCGACAGCGGCCCCTCCGGTCCCATGGTCGAAGGCAAGATCAAGTTCTTCAACGACCAGAAGGGCTTTGGTTTTGTGATGCCCGACAATGGCAGCGGCGACATCTACCTGCATGCCAGCGCGCTTCGGCGTTCTGGCGTCCAGGCGGTCGAGCCCGACCAGCGCATCCGCTATTCGACACGCCAAGGCAACAAGGGCGTCGAAGTAGACCGCGTCGAGATCATCTAATTCAGCAGACGCATGGCGCGAGGGATTTTGCGGCCTGAGCAGGGTTGCCTAGCGGCAGCATAGGCAACGCGCGGAGCGTACCCAGCGTATGTGAGCACGCGCGACGAACTCAGGACGCAAAAGACCCGCGCCCCTAGACCGGCAAAGCCTTGGCCACGCCCGGCGCCACGTCGGGATCGTTTTCGACTTCCTTCAGCTTCTCGCGCGCGGCGGCGGCTTCGCGCTGCTTGTTCCACATCGACGCGTAATGGCCGTTCAGCGCCAGAAGCTCCGAATGGCGGCCGCGTTCGATGATCTGGCCATGATCCAGCACCAGGATCTCATCGGCATCGACCACAGTGGAGAGACGGTGCGCGATCACCAGCGAGGTGCGGTTGCGCGACACTTCGTTCAGCGCGCTCTGGATTTCCCGCTCCGTGCCGGTGTCAAGTGCACTGGTGGCCTCATCCAAAAGCAGGATGGGCGGGTTCTTGAGGATGGTACGGGCGATGGCTACCCGCTGCTTCTCGCCGCCCGACAGCTTCAGCCCGCGCTCGCCCACCATGGCGTCATAGCCCATGGGCAGTTCCACGATGAATTTGTCGATCTGGGCCAGCCGCGCGGCGTCCTTGATCTCGGCCTCGTTGGCGCCGATGCGGCCATAGGCGATGTTGTATCTGATGGTGTCGTTGAACAGCACAGTGTCCTGGGGGACGATGCCGATGGCGGCACGCAAACTGGTCTGGGTCACGTCGCGCAGGTCCTGGCCGTCGATCGTCACGCTGCCGCTCTTGATGTCGTAAAAACGGTAAAGAATGCGGCTGATGGTGGATTTGCCGGCGCCCGACGGCCCCACCACCGCCACCGTCTTGCCGGCCGGCACGGTGAAGCTGATGCCCTTGAGCACAATGCGCTCGGGATCGTAGGCGAACACCACATCCTCGAAGCGGATTTCTCCGCCCGCGACGACCAGCGGTTTGGCGTCCGGCCTGTCCTGCACTTCCTGGGGACGGCCCAGCAGGCGGAACATCGCGTCCATGTCCACCATGGCCTGAGTAATCTCGCGATAGACCGTGCCCAGCAAATTCAGCGGCTGGTAAAGCTGCATCAGAATGGCGTTGGCCGTCACAAAACCGCCCACCGTGAAACGCCCGTCCCGGATGCCATAGGCGGTCAAGACCATCACCACGCCCATGCCCAGCGCCATAATCGCGGCCTGGCCGGTGTTCAGAAGGGACAGCGAAGTCTGTGCCTGGATGGAGGCAATGGAATATCGCTCCATCGAACTGTCGAAGCGGCGCGTCTCATGCGCTTCATTGTTGAAATACTTCACCGTCTCGAAATTGAGCAGAGAGTCCACTGCCTTGGTGTTGGCGTCGGTGTCGGACTGGTTCATCTCCCGCCGGATAGCGACCCGCCAACGGGTGATGGCGAAGGTGAACCAGGTGTATGCGGCCACCATCACCAAGGTCGTGGCCGCGACGGCCCAACCCAGCTTCACCCACATATAGATGCTGAACGCCAGCAGCTGGAAAATGGTCGGGAAAATGCTGAACAGGGCGAAAGAAAGCAGATTGTCGATGCCCTTGATGCCTCGGTCGATCACCCGCGAAAGTCCGCCGGTCTTGCGCTCCAGATGAAAGCGCAGCGACAACGTATGGATATGCGCAAAGGTCTCCACCGCAACTTCGCGCATGGCGTGGTAAAGCACTTTGGCGAAAATGCCATCGCGCAACTGGCCAAAGGCCTGCATCAGGATGCGCGACGTCACATAGGCACCCACAAGCCCCAGCGTCAGGCCGATGGCGATCGCCGTGGCCGGCTTGACCGCCAGACGGTCAGTGATCTGCCCCATCAGCAGGGGAAAATAAAAGGTGGCGGCAATCCCCAGCATCATGCAGAGCAGGGAAACGAACACCCGCATCCTCAGACCGGCATCTTCGGGCCAGAGGTAGGGCATCAGGGCCCAGAGTGGCCTCAGGGACGGCGCGCCATTTCCTTCTTCCACGGGGTGCGCCATCGTCTATCGCCCCATGTTCCCGCCACCAAATGTCATAAATCCCGCTATCATGGCGATCAGGGCAACGGCCCCCAGAATCAAAAGCCAGCGCGGCATCACTTCTCCATTGGCGCGAAGGGCGAACCCGACCTAGTGTCGTGGTTTCGAAGTTCGCAATTTGCCAGATATCGAGCTTATAGCGAAATTCGAAACCAAAACGACACTAGGAATCAATAAATTGCTAGTGTCCTTCGATTCCGAAATTCGCCGGAACCCGATATAAGGGTGATGCGAATTTCGGAATCGGGACACTAGGAAGACTTACGATTTAAGAAGATGCGCGCGCCTGTGCAACCCTGCTGGTAACATGGACAAGACTGAAATCAAAAAGACTGGCGCGGCTGTTTGCGTCTTTTGCGGATCCTCTTTCGGCAAGGATCCCGCCTTCCGCGACGCGGCCCGTGCCATCGGCACGGGTATCGCCAAGATGGGCTATTCGCTGGTGTTCGGCGGCGGCGGTCTGGGGCTGATGGGCGATGTTGCCAAGGCGGCATTGGACGGCGGCACCAGCATCCAGGGCATCATGCCCGCCTTTCTGCAGGCGCTGGAACCGGGTGTCTCGCCCCAGGAAAAGCTGATCATCACGCCGCACATGCAGGAGCGCAAGCAGCTCATGCTAGAGATGTCGGACGCCTTCATCGTGCTGCCGGGCGGGCTTGGCACCTTTGACGAATTCTTCGAGGTCGCGGTCGAGGCCCAGCTGAATGTGCATCACAAGCCGATCATCGTGGTCAACGTGAACGGCTATTACGATGCGCTGGATGCGATGCTGCATGCCACGGTGCAGGCCGGCTTCGCCAAGGAAACGACCCTGAAGCTTTATTACCTGGCCGATGGCGCGGAAGCGGCGTTGGAAATCCTGGAAGGCGCGCTGAACGCGCCCTCTCGCGGTTGAACCCTCCCCCGGCACGCGCGAAGCGCGCTCGCATTGGGGATGAGGCCGGCCTCCAAGCCAGCCGAATGCCGTAGCATCGCTTGCGATGCGAAGGCGGAAGCGGAGGGGGATCAGACCGGCGCCTTGTCGCGGTACAGCTTGTAAATGATGGAGTCGGTGAGCGCTTCGAACGAGGCGTCCACGATATTCTCCGACACCCCGACGGTGGACCAGCGATTGCCCTTGCCGTCGGCGGATTCCACCGTCACGCGAGTGATCGCCTCGGTACCGCTGGTAAGGATACGCACCTTGTAATCCACCAGGCGCAGATCGGCGAGAAACGGCGAATAT
>DATBAP010000011.1:0-24428 GCA_036271455.1 Rhizomicrobium sp. | reverse complement strand
CGGGCCCCAACTGGTCCACCTTGAGCAGGATCACATCCCCGTCGCAGTCGACCAGGGCGTCCACCAGCCGCTGGATATGGCCGCTGGTTTCGCCCTTGCGCCAGACTTTCTGGCGCGACCGCGACCAATAAGTGACTTCCTTGGTGGCGAGGGTGACTTCCAAGGTTTCGCGTGTCATCCAGGCCATCATCAGCACCTGGCCGGTGGCGGCGGACTGGGCGATCGCCGGCACCAGGCCCTTCTCGTCGAAGTGGACCGCGGCCAGGAAAGCGGCATGACTGAGTGTTTCGCTCACTTTTTGTCCTTTAGACGCAGAAAGCCCTGTTCCAGATCGGCGATCAAATCGTCCGGGTCCTCGAGCCCGGCATGGATGCGGATCACGGGTCCCTTGGCATCGAACGCTTCCGCCGTGCGCTGGATATGGCTGGGAAGGATCAGGCTTTCAAACCCGCCCCAGGAATAGCCGATGCCGAAATGATGCAACCCTTCCACCAGGGCCGCCACGCCGCTGTCGGACACGGGCTTCAGTTCGAAAGCGAACAGGCCGGAGGCGCCCTTGAAGTCGCGCTTCCACAGCGCATGGCCGGGATCGGAGGGAAGGGCGGGACAAATCACCCGCGTCACTTCCGGCCGCTTGGCCAGCCAATGGGTGAGCGCGAGCGCGGTCTCCTGATGGCGCTTGAGACGGACGGCGAGAGTACGCAGGCCCCGCAAAGCCAGGAAACAATCATCGCCGCTGGCGGCCAGGCCCATATTGCCGTGGGTCTCTTTCAACTGCTGGGCGTGGCTTTCGTTGGCGCTCACGGTGCCGATATTCACATCGGCATGACCGCCCAGATATTTGGTGCCCGCCTGGATCGAGAGATCCACGCCATGGCCATGGGCGTCAAACAACAGCGGCGTCGCCCAGGTATTGTCCATCAGCACGCTGGCGCCTTTTGCATGGGCGGTGCGGGCGATGGCCGGGATGTCCTGGATCTCGAAGGTGAGCGAGCCGGGACTTTCGCAAAACACCGCCCGCGTGTTGGGCTTCAGCAGCGGTGCGATGTCGGCGGTGGGCGGGTAATAGCTGGTCTCGACGCCCAGCCGCTTCAAAGTCGTGTCGCAGAAATGCCGCGTCGGTCCATAGACACTGTCGGTCACCAGAAGATGATCGCCGCACCCCGCCACAGACAGGATCGCCGTCGTCACCGCGTTCAGGCCCGAGGGCGTGAGCACGACCTGCGCGCCTCCTTCCAGTTCGGCGACGGCATCTTCCAGGCTTTTCGAACTGGGCGTGCCGCGCCGGCCATAGCTGTAGGGCTGCTTGCCCGGCGCCATGCTGGCGAGATCGGGAAAGAGAATGGTCGAGGCGCGATAGACCGGCGTGTTGACCGCGCCGAAATGATCCTCGCTCATGCGGCCCGCGCTCACGACTTTGGTCTCGGGCTTGTCCTTGCTCATGATTTTTCCTGCAACAAAGGCCTAAGCGGCCGCTCCATCGCCCAGATGATCAAGCCCGCGACCGCGGAAACCGCGGCGATCATCACAAAAAAGGCGGGCTTGCTCATGGTTGTCCAGTAGGTTCCCAAATAGCCTTGCAAAAGGCCACCGCCCAGGAAATTGGGGACGAAATTCACCGCCATCATCAGCGAGGCGATCTGCAGCGGCGCAACTTTTGAATAAAGCGAAAGCGAGATGGGGGAGAGATAAAGCTCCCCCAGGGTGACGAAGACGAAATAAAGCATCGACCACCACCAGCTTGCTTGGATTCCGCCTGTGTACCAGGCGGCGAAGGCCAGGATCAGGCAGGCGAAGGTTTGAAGAAAGCTGCCATAGACCATCTTGGTCAAGGTACGGGGTTCGCGGTTTTTCTTTGCCTGGCGTGTCCAGAGCGCGACCAGAAGCGGCGTGAAGACAAAAATCATGAACGAATTGACGGATTGGAACCAGGTGGCATCGATTTGCCAGTTGATCACGCCGGGGATCAGCCTGCGGTCGGTATTGTCCATCGCCCACAACGCGATGGTATTGCCCTGTTGCTCATAGCAGGCCCACCACAACGTGACCGGGATCACCAGCAGGATCAGCGCGCCCACCGATTTCCATTCCGCGCGAGTCAGTTTCTTGCGTTCGCTCTTATGAGCCTCGACACGACGCTCGGCCGGCAAGGAGCGCCAGCCAAAGATGTAATTGATCAAGGCCGCCACCATGCCCACGCCAGCGGCCAGGAAACCCCAGCGCCAGCCATAGGTCTCGCCCAAAAAGCCCGCGATCAATGGCCCGATCGCTCCTCCCAGATTGATGCCGATATAGAAGATGGAATAGGCGCGGTCGCGCCTTGCGTCTCCGGCTGCGTACAGCATGCCGACCTGGGTGGTGGTGTTGGTCTTGAGAAAGCCGGTCCCAAAAATGATCAGAAGCAAGGACGGAAACAACAATGCTTCCGACGTCAGCATGAATTGGCCGGCGCCCATCAGCAAAATGCCGATAACCACGGTCTTGCGCTGGCCGAGATAATTGTCGGCGATCCAGCCTCCCAGAAGCGGCGTGGCAAATACAAAGCCGGTATAAGTGCCGTAGATCAGCGAGCTGATCTGCTGGACATTCAGCGGCCCGCTCATCCATTCATAGAAGGCCTTCATCTGCGGATAGAACAGGACATGCTCGACGTGTCCCGGCAGCAGCACTTCCATGGTGAGGTAATAGATGAGAAGCGCGCGCATCCCGTAATAGGTGAAGCGCTCCCACATCTCGGTGCCGAAAAGCGTGGTGAGGCCGCGCGGATGGCCGAACAGATCGCGGCTCATGCTGCGGTCCGCGCCCGGCGCTTGAGCCAGCCATAAAGAACAGCGATCAGCCCGACAAAGCCAACTATCCCGACGGCATCGGCGGGAAAGGAAGAACCCACCACGGCCAAGGGCGCATCCTTGTTGAAGGCCACGATCAGCCCGGCAATGATCACATTGAACAGGCTTTCGCCCACGATCATGCCCGAGGCGACCAGCACGCCCAACCGTTCCGCGCGTTCGCTGCGCACGCTGCGATTATAGATCCAGCCGATCACCGCCCCCAGCACCACGGGAAGCGTGGCTTCCATGGGAAGATAGATCCCCAAGCCCACCGCCAAAGGCGGAAGGCGCACCCACTTGGCCATGCGCAGGATCTCGTCCAGCAGCACAATGCCGGCGCCGACCAGCGCGCCGATTTCGATCATGTTCCAGTTGAGCTTGCCGCCGATCACACCTTGCGCCAATGCCGCCATCAGATTGGCTTGCGGCGCGGCCAGGGGCTGAGACGCGATGCTGTGAAGATTGGGTGCGCCGGAAAAACCGTAAGCCCTGGCCAGAAGATTGAGTACCACCGGTACGGTGACGGTGGCCGCCGCCACGCCCGCCAGCAGCGCCACTTGCTGACGCCAGGGCGCCGCGCCCACCAGTTGGCCGGTCTTCAAGTCTTGCAGATTGTTGTTGGAGCTGCAGGCCACCGCGAACAGGATCGCGGTGATGAACAGCGCGATCGCCACCAGAGGTTTGGCGCCATGACTGCCGAACAAAAGCACCAGGCACAAAGCCGTGCCCACCACCGCCAGAATGCCTACGCCCGAAATGGGACTGTTGGAGGAGCCGATCAGGCCCGCCATGTAACCGCAGATCGCCGAGACGAAAAATCCGCCGGCCAGTATCAAGGGGATCGAAAGCAGCGCGACCCCAAGTGCGGAATTGGTCAGACCGGCCTCGCCGCTGAAGCGCCACACCAGCCAGGCGCAGACCGCCGTCGAAGCCGCACCCAGCGCCAGGATGATGGGGAACGACAGATCGCGGTCGGTTTGATCGGCAAGATCCGAGGTGCCTCCGCGCGACTGCATCGTCGCCTTGAGCCCGCCGATAATCGGTCCCACGGTCCGAAGCAGGGACCAGACTGCCGCCACCGCCATCGCGCCCGCGCCCATGAAACGCACATCGTTGCGCCAGATGCCGCCGACAAAGCTGGCCAGATCGCCATGCATCGGCGTCATCGCCGTGATGATGGGCACCGCACCTGCCCAGGCGATCAGAATGCCCACCAGCATGGCGAGGCCCACGGAGATGCCCACCAGATGGCCCGCGCCCACCAGCGCTAGGGAAAAAGAAAAGCTATAGCCGCTTGCAGCGACCGCGCCGGTCCGGAAATAGCCCTCGGCGCTATCCACCGCCAGCCGCATGGCGACGGCGATGGCCAATCCCGCCGACGCGAGCGCGCCGTAGATCACCGCCAATAAACCTTCGCGCGCCTCGGGATTTGCCTCGCGTGAGTCCGCGCCGACCTTGAGCACTTCGGCGGCTGCGACGCCTTCCGGATAAGGAAGGTCCGATTGCGTCACCAACGCGCGGCGAAGCGGTATGGTGAACAGCACGCCCAAAACGCCGCCCGCGGCGCAAATGAGAAAAGAGGTCCAGAACGGAAACACCGTCCACCAGCCGATGATCACCAGGCTGGGCAGGATGAAGATGACCGAGGCCATGGCGCCGGCCGCCGAACAGACGGTTTGGACGATATTGTTCTCGCGGATGTTGGAGCCGCGAAAGAGGCCCAGAAAGGCCATCGAGATCACGGCGGCCGGGATCGATGTGGCGATGGTAAGGCCCACCTTCAATCCCAGATACATGTTGGCGGCGGTGAAAATGAAGGTGAGCGACATGCCCAGGGCGACGCCGCGCCAGGTGAGTTCTTTGTCTTGGGTCATGCATCGCCTTGAGCAGCCGAAACGCGAGGCGACTTTGCCCAGAAACTCCGCGAAGGGCAAACCCCGCTAGGGCAATTCCACGAACCGCTCTTCCCGCGAATAGGGCGTGAAGCCCAGGCGCTGATAAAGCGGCAATGCGCGAGGATGGTCCAAGGTGCAGGTATTGACCAGCAGCTTGGAGATGGGCTGGGCCCAGGCGCTCATGCAGGTCTGATAGAGGAAGAAATAGCCCAGGCGTTTGCCCAAGGCTTCCGGCATCAGTCCGAAATAGGCGATATTGGCGCTGCCATCGACGCGGAAATCCAGCTCGGCCATGCCGCCCGGGGTTCCTTCCGTGTACAGAATATAGATGTGAGTGGTAGGCGCCTGGACGATCTCGGCCAGCTTGTCGTCGGACAATTTCCGCCGGTCCACCCAGAAATATTTCCCGCCCACCGTGTCATAGAGATAGCGATAGAAATGAACCGGCGGATTTTCAGCCCGCAGGAACGCGATCTTGCCCTTGGGCATGGGCGGGGGAATCGCCGAAGGCTTGGCCGTCATCTCCAGAAAGGTGACGGTCATGGGAATGCGGCGGGCTGAAGGATTGACAGACATTAGAGTCCCGTCGCGATGGGCGCATCCTCGCGCCCGCCCCATTCCGCCCAGGATCCGTCATAGAGCGAGAGCTGGCGCGCCCCCAGTTTCTCTGCCGCCAAGGTGAGGATGGCGGCGGAAATGCCGGAGCCGCAGCTGGTGATGATTGGCGCGCGCAGATCGATGCCTTTTTCGGCGAAGAGTTTCTGCAGCGACGCATCATCTTTCAGCTTGAGGTCGGCGGTGAGTACCGCGCGCCAGGGAAGATTGGTGGCGCTGGGCATGTGTCCGGATTTGAGGCCGGGGCGCGGTTCGGCTTCGCTGCCTTCGAAACGCGGCGCGCTGCGCGCGTCCAGCAATTGCGTCTTGCCCAATGCGTCTTTCACCTGCTGGAAATCGCGGACGATCGCCCTGTCAACGCGGGCGGCGAAACGCGCAGGTTTGGGTTTGACGGGCCCTTTTTCCAGCGCGCCGCCAACCGCTTTCCACGCCGGCAAGCCGCCATCCAGCACTGCGACTTTGCCATGACCGAAGGCCTTGAACGTCCACCACACGCGGGGCGCGGAGAATATACCCATCGAGTCATAGACCACCACCATATCGTCATCGCCGATACCCATCGCGCTCATTTCGCGGGCGAAGATGTCGGCAGCCGGCAACATATGGGGCAGCGACGTGCCGTGGTCGGCAATGGCATCGATGTCGAAGAATACCGCGCCGGGAATGTGCCCGCTCTCCTCGAATTCTTTTTTCGTGTCGCGCTTGTCGTCGGGCATGTACCAGGACGCATCGACCACGCGCACGGTGGAGAGATTGTCCTTCAGCCACTGGGCGGAAACGATATCGCTCATTTTTGATATGGGACTTGGATGTCGCGCTTTTCGGTCAACCAGCGCGGCATGGGCAATCCCTTTCCTTTCAAGAATTCCGGATTGAACAATTTGCTTTGATAACGATTGCCGTAATCGCAAAGCATGGTGACAATAGTATGGCCCGGACCCATGTCGCGCGCCATATGGATGGCGCCCGCGACATTGATGCCCGACGACCCGCCCAGGCACAGGCCTTCATGCTCCAACAGATCGAAGATCACGGGCAGGGCTTCCTGGTCGGCGATCTGATAAGCGCTGTCGATCGGCGCACCTTCCAGATTGGCGGTGACGCGGCCCTGGCCGATCCCTTCTGTAATGGACGAGCCTGAGGATTCCAGTTTGCCGGTCTCGATCCAGGAATAGATCGCCGAGCCCAAGGGGTCGGCGGCGGCGATTTTCACGGCGGGATTTTTTTCTTTCAAGGCGATGGCCACGCCGCCCAAGCTTCCGCCGCTGCCCACCGCGCAAATGAAGCCATCCACTTTGCCGCCGGTCTGTTGCCAGATTTCCGGACCGGTGGTTTCGATGTGGGCCTGGCGGTTGGCGACATTGTCGAATTGGTTGGCCCAGATCGCGCCGTTCTTTTCGGTCTTCGCCAATTCCTCGGCCAGCCGCCCCGACAGCCGCACATAATTGTTGGGATCGCGATAGGGGACCGCCGGCACTTCGATCAGCTCGGCGCCCATCAACCTCAACGTATCCTTCTTTTCCTGACTCTGACTGTTGGGGATCACGATCACGGTGCGAAAGCCCAGTGCGTTGGCCACCAGCGAAAGGCCGATGCCGGTATTGCCGGCGGTGCCTTCGACGATGGTGCCGCCGGGGCGAAGCTTTCCCTTGGCGATGGCGTCGCGGATGATGAAGAGGGCGGCGCGGTCCTTGACCGATTGGCCGGGGTTGAGGAATTCCGCCTTGCCCAGAATCTCGCAGCCGGTCGCTTCGGAGGCGCGTTTGAGGCGGATCAGCGGCGTGTTGCCGATAGCAGCGATGACATCGGGAAGTACCATCCCACGCAAACTAAGGACCAAGGCGCCGCGCTTCAAGGCCGCCTTTTCGCAAGCTTTGCGCATTCCGTATGGCGGAAACAATGAGTGACATGATCATTGACCATGCCGACGGCCTGGGCAAAGGCATAAGAGATCACAGGACCGCAGAAATTGAAGCCGCGTTGCTTCAGGTCGCGGGAGAGCGCCTCGCTCATTTCGCTCTGGGCCGGAATCTGGCGGCGCTCCTTGAAATGATTGTCCACCGGCTTGCCGGCCACATGCTTCCAGATGAAATCGCGGAAGCCGCCCGGCTCCTCTTCGATCTCCAGCCATAATTTGGCGCCCCGGATCGCCGCCTCGATCTTGGCGCGGCTTCGGATGATGCCTTCGTTCTTGAGCAGCCGGTCGATGTCGCGCGCGCCATACTTGGCGATGCGGTGCGGATCGAAGCCGTGAAAGGCTTTGCGGAAATTCTCCCGCTTGCGCAGGATCGTAATCCAGGAAAGCCCGGCCTGGAAACCGTCCAACACCAGCTTCTCGTATAGCGCGCGGCCGTCATATTCCGGCACGCCCCATTCCTGGTCGTGATAGGCGACGTACAGCGCGTCTTCGCCGGGCCAAGCGCAGCGTTGCTTCTCTTTCACGGCTCCAACCATTTGGGCTTGAATGCGGTGACGGCCATGTTATCCGCCGTCAATAGCGCTTTTGCTTCATCCAGGCGATCGAGCCGCATCAAGGCAAATCCGGCCGAGCCGTAAGCCGAAAGGATTTCGCCGATCTCGGCGGTGCCGCTCATCACAGCGGTGCCGGGCGGGGGCAGGGCGCTTTCGGCCGTGAGGCCCAGGATGCGTTTCCTGGCGGTGCCGCGATGCTTCATCCGCGCGGTCAATTCCTGGCCCACATAGCAGCCCTTGTCGAAGCTCACACCATGGAGCTCGTCCAGGCCTGCATCGAGGGCGAAAATCTTGTCGCTGCCGAAATCGCCGCCTTCGGGCACGCCCAATGCGACGCGCTCGGCGTGGTACGCGGCCGGCCCTTCCAGGAAATCGGGCATCTCGGCAACCGCGCCGATGCTGCGCAGGCCCAATGCTGGAACCCTGGGATCGGGAAAGCTGATGGCGCGCTCGGCAGGCCGTCCGCTCAAGCCCGCATAGACGGACAATTGCGGGCGAAGCGCGATGCCGATTTTGGCGCGCAGCCGGTACATCGTAAGCCGCTTGAGCAATCCGTCCGCGTGATCCGCCGCGCAATCGAGCAGCACCGCGCCGTCCCCTTCGGCCACCAGGAAGTCGAACAGGATCTTGCCCTGCGGCGTAAGCAGGGCGGCGTACACCCCCCGGCCGGGCGCGAGCAGGCCCACATCGTTGGTGATAAGGCCCTGCAGGAACTCGCGCGCTTCGCCACCTTCCAGGGCGATAATGGCGCGATCCTTGAGGTGAAGGGATTCCATCCCCGTCAAGTAATCTGCCCGGCCCGGGTTGCCAAGTCATTGCCGAGTCAAGGTTGCCAAGGTGGGCTCTACCGGCTAACCCAGACCTATATGAGCCAGACATTCGACCTGTTGATCCGGAACGGCACGGTGGCCACGCCGGGCGGTATTATCCCCGCCGATGTGGGGGTTATCGCGGGGCGGATCGCGGCCATCGGCAGCTTGGCCGGCGCCAAAGCGGCGGAGATTTTCGAGGCCAAGGGCTTGCATGTGCTGCCGGGCGTGATCGACAGCCAGGTCCATTTCCGCGAGCCGGGCAACGAGCACAAGGAGGATCTGGAGACGGGCAGCCGCGCCGCGATTCTGGGCGGCGTCACCGGCGTGTTCGAAATGCCCAACACCTATCCGCCCACCACCACCCAGGCAGCGATCGAGGACAAACTCTCGCGCGCCAAGGACCGGATGCATTGCGACTACGCGTTTTATGTAGGCGCCACGCCCGCCAATGTGGGCGCGCTGGCCGCGCTGGAGCGGCTTCCCGGTGTCTGCGGCGTGAAAGCCTTCCTGGGATCGTCCACCGGCACGCTGTTGCTCAGTCATCCCGACGACATCCTGGCCGCGTTGAAAGCCGGAAGCCGCCGCATGGCGGTGCATTCGGAAGACGAGGACCGGCTCAACGCGCGCAAACATTTCGCCGAGCGCGGCAAGCCGGTCACCCATCCGATCTGGCGTGACGCCGAGACCGCGCGCGCCTCTACCGAACGCGTGCTGCGGCTGGCGAAAGGAGCGGGCCGCCGCCTTCACGTCCTGCATGTCACCACTGCCGATGAGATTCCTTTGCTGGCAGCGGCCAAGGATTTCGCCACCGCCGAGACCACGCCTCAGCACCTCACCTTGAATGCGCCGGATTGTTACGAGCGGTTGGGCAGCTATGCGCAGATGAATCCGCCCATCCGCGATGCACATCATCGCGAGGCACTATGGCAGGCTGTCAATGACGGCGTGATCGACGTGATCGGTTCGGATCACGCGCCGCACACCCGCGAAGAGAAAGACAAGACCTATCCGGATACGCCGTCGGGCATGCCGGGCGTACAGACCCTGGTCACGCTGCTGCTCGACCATGTCAACAAGGGGCGGATGAGCCTGGAGCGGTTCGTAGACATCACCGCGTCGGGGCCGCAGCGCATTTTCGGTCTGGCCAGCAAAGGCCGTGTTGCCCTGGGCTATGACGCCGATTTCACCATCGTCGATCTCGGCCTCTCGCGCAAAATCGAGAACAAATGGATTGCCTCGCGCTGCGGCTGGACGCCGTTCGATGGCATGACCACCAAGGGCTGGGCGGTGGCATCAATGCTCGGCGGACAAATTGTCATGCGCGATTTCGCCTTGACCGGAAAAGCCAGAGGCAAGCCGCTGCGTTTCGTCGAAACGCTCCAGCGCGCCCGCTCTTGACGCGCCAATTCCCTTAACCGGATCGCCATGGACTATGTTGTTCTGATATTTGCCGGTGTGATCATGGGCCTGATCGCGGCAGTGCCCATCGGCCCCGTCAATCTCATCTGCATACGAAGAAGCTTTGCTTTCGGTCCGCTCAACGGGTTCGTTTCGGGCCTGGGCGCGGCGCTCGGCGACGGCGTGTTCGCCGCCATCACCTTCTTCGGCCTCACCTGGATCGCGCAGCTGATCCAGAGCTACGAGCCCATCATCGAAGTGATCGGCGGCGCGCTTCTGGTCTGGTTCGGTATCCACGCCGTGCTGGCGCCAATAACCGCCGAAGTCGACGATAGCGACAAGCCCGACGCCGGCGCTTCGACCCTGATCCGGGCCATCGCCTCGACCTTTGTTCTTACCATCACCAACCCGGCCACCTTGCTCGCCTTTGCTTCCATGTTCGCCAGCTTCCATGGACTGGTGGGCGGCGCCAATTCCTTCGTCGATGCCGAGTTCGTGGTGGCCGGCGTGGTAGGCGGCTCGGCCGGCTGGTGGCTGGCATTGACCACGGTGATCGGCCTGTTCCATGCCCGCATTACCAACCGAACCGTGCGTGTCATCAACCGGGTATCGGGCGCCCTGGTGGCCATGTTCGGCTTGGCGGTCCTGATCCATGTGGTGATGAAAGTGTTCGCGCTTCAGTTCTGATGGTTTTTCCTTGTCCTACCGCTTCGCTGCTTGAGAACCCCAAATTTTGCTGGAATCCTTCCTGTTTTTAAGCGAATTCCCTGTTTCGGCGGGGCCCGGGCCACGCTAAATTCCACCCGTTCTGGAGGCTTGAGATGAAATTTTCCGCGGCATTCCTGGCGGTGTCTGTTTTGGCATGGCCTTTGACCGCCAGCGCGGCCATGGCGCCGGGCGCGGCCACGGCCGATCCCGGCCTTAGCCAGGAAGCCAACGCCGCCTTTCTTGCCGCCAACGCCAAGAAGGCGGGTGTGATCATCCGGCCCGACGGACTGCAATTCCGGATCGTCCAGAACGGCTTTGGCAAGCGGCCGACGGTCACGGACTCAGTGGAAGTCTATTACACCGGCGCCCTGATCAACGGCCGGGTCTTCGATGGAACTTCACCCGGCCTGCCGGCGTCCTTCAAAGTCAATCAAGTGATCCCCGGCTGGACCGAGGCGCTGCAACTGATGCGCGAAGGCGATCACTGGCAACTCGTGATCCCATCCGCCCTGGCCTACGGCCCGCGCGGGGCGGGCTCGGCGATACCGCCCGATCAGGTCCTGGTCTTCGACATGACCCTGGTTTCCACCACGCCGGCGCCTAGGCGCGGCGAGCCGGGCTATATCCCGGATCCCAACGATCCCTTGGACAAAGACAAATAGCGGAAGCAGAATTTGCGTACGCTCGGGCACATTCTGGGCCGGCATGCCTTCATTGGCGGACGGCTGCGCATTCTTATCGCCCTCATCATGGTGGTGGGCGCGACGGCTTTGTTCTGGGCCAGCCGCGACTATGCCGTGGTGGCGCCGGACTGGGACGGCCAGGTGCGCGGCATCGCCTACAATCCCAGCCATCTGTTTCGCGCCCGCGACCAGCTCCATGTTACGCCGGAGCAGATCGACCGCGACCTGAAGCAATTATCCCGGGTCACCGGCCATATCCGCACCTACACAGTTGACGGCGGCATGGACAAGGTGCCGGAGATCGCGCGCCGCTATGGCATGACGGTTTCGATGGGCATCTGGATCAGTCCCGATCTTGCCAAGAACGAGCAGCAGATCGAGTTGGGCATCAGGACGGCGCTGGCCGGCCGCCGCGTGATCGATCGTGTGATCGTGGGCAACGAGACCCAGCTGTTCGGGTATGTCTCCGAAGATCAGCTCGATACCTATCTCGATCGCGTCCGCGCGGCGTTGCCGGCGCGCATCAAGGTGACCACTGCCGAGCCCTGGTCCACCTGGATCGTGATCCCGGAGGTGGCCGCGCACACCGATGTGATCTTCGTCCATCTGCTGCCCTATTGGGAAAATGTGCACATCAACGCCGCGATGCGCTTCATCAGCCGTCATTTCGACATCATGCAGCAGACCTTTCCCGGCAAGCCTATCATCATCGGCGAGGCGGGCTGGCCGTCGGAAGGCAATACGCACGGGCAGGCGCAGGCATCGCTGTCCAACGAGGCCTCTTTCATCCGCAATTTTGTGCAGTTCGCCCAGGAGAAGGGTTACGATTATTATCTGCTGGAAGGCTTCGACGAACCCTGGAAGGGCACTGGAGTTGCCGGCGCGGTGGAAGCCTATTGGGGCCTGTTCGACGCCACCGGCCACCCCAAATTCGGCTTTACCGGCCTGTTGCGCTCCTTCCCGGAATGGCGCGGCTATGCGCTGCTTGCCGCGGTGCTGACCCTGTCGCTGGGGCTTTTGATTCTGGGCCGCATGCCCAGGGTGCGCCAGACCGGCTATCTGGTGATGGGCGGATTGATCGCGCTGGTCTCGACCGGCCTTCTGGCGCTGATCGACGCCACCGCGCTGGAATATATAGATCCCACCAACGTCATCGCCATCATCGCCATGTCGCCTTTGGTGCTGCTCGCTTGCGCCATCATCTTGACCGAGGGCATCGAAATGGCGGTCTCGCTGTGGCGCGAAGATCGCCGCACTGTGCGCGCCGCGATCGCTCAGACCAGTCCCCGCGTCTCGATCCATGTGCCCACCTACAACGAGCCGCCGCAAATGGTGATCGCGACACTGGATGCGTTGGCGCGGCTTGATTACGAAAACTGCGAAGTCGTCATCCTGGACAACAATACGCCCGATCCCGAGACGTGGCAGCCGGTGGAAGCGCATTGCAAGATTCTGGGTCCGCGCTTCCGTTTTTTCCATTTCGATGGCGTGCAAGGCTTCAAGGCGGGCGCGCTCAATCGCGCTTTGATGCTGACCGATCCAGAGGCCACGCATATCGCCGTGATCGACAGCGACTATCAGGTCGAACCTTTCTGGCTCAGGCGCGCGATGCCGTTGTTCGCGTCTCCGGCGGTCGCCCTGGTGCAAGGCCCCCAGGATTATCGCGACGCCGCCGAGAACATCTTCAAGACCATGGCTTATGAGGAATATCGCGGCTTCTTCCATATCGGCATGGTCGAGCGCAACGAGCACAACGCCATCATCCAGCACGGCACCATGACCATCGTGACCAAGACCGCGCTGGAAGAAGTGAACGGCTGGAGCGAATGGTGCATCACTGAAGATGCCGAGCTGGGCCTCAAGCTGTTCGAGGCCGGTTACGAGGCCGCTTATATCCCGCAAACGATGGGCGCGGGGCTCGAGCCCGACACGCTGGGCGCTTTCATGTCGCAACGCTATCGCTGGGTCTACGGCGCCATGCAAATCATGAAGCGCCATGCGCGGGAGATTTTCTTCGGCGGCTCGGGTCTTTCCTGGGAACAGCGCTATCAATTCCTGTCCGGCTGGCTGCCCTGGATTTCCGACGGACTGGGCATGGTCGTGACCTGCGCGGCGCTGGTCTGGACCCTGCTGATGTGGATCGCGCCCAGCTATATCGATGTACCCATGCCGGCTCTGTCGGCAGCGGCGATGGCATTGTTCGCCACCAAGCTGATCAAGACCTTGCTGCTCTATCCGCCCAAGGTGCGTTCAGGCGTCAAAGGCGCGCTGATGGCCTCGGTCGCGGGGCTTTCCCTTACCCATGCGGTGGGCAAGGCGGTGTGGTCCGGTCTTCTTACCAGCAACCGGCCTTTCATGCGCACGCCCAAATGCGCCGATCCCGCTTCGTTCAGCCAGGCGCTGCGTGTGGTGTGGCAGGAGACCTTCCTGCTGGTGGGATTGGTGGCGGCGATGGTTTCGATGGGCTTCGACCGCGGCTTTGTGGACCCGGCGGTGAGCCTTTGGATGGTGATGCTGGGGGTGCAGAGCCTTCCCTATGCCGCCACCTTCGTCACGGCGACCATCAGCGCGATGTCGAATAAGAAAGTGCAATCTGCAGCGGTGACTACAGAGTCGCCGCTGCCTAAAGCCGCTTAGTTTTTTGTTTCCCTCTCTGGCCTTCGCATCGCAAGCGCTGCTGAGGCCATCTCCCCCGCCAGTGCTTCGCACGCGGGGGAGACGGGGAACGACCAAGACGCTCTAGCTAGAGTCTCCGAACTGCTGGGACGGTCTTCCCCGGATTGAGAATGTTTTTGGGATCGAGTGCGTGCTTGATGGCGCGCATCACGTCCAATTCCTCGCTGGATTTGTAGCGCGGCAGAATATCGCGCTTCATCTCACCGATGCCGTGCTCGGCGCTGATCGAGCCAGAATAACGATGGACGATGTCGTGCACGGTGAGCTGCATCTCGTCCCAATGGGCGGAAAATTCGGCGTCCTTGCCCGGCGGGGCGTTGAAATTGAAATGCAGATTGCCGTCGCCCATATGGCCGAAGCAGATGGGCCTGGCGCCGGGGAATTTCTTCACTACGAGGGCAGTTGCTTCCTCGATGAAGCGCGGAATGGAGGCCACCGGCACCGAGACGTCATGCTTGATGGAAACGCCTTCGCGCTTCTCGGCTTCCGAGATCGTTTCGCGCATGTGCCAGAAGCTTCTGGCCTGGGTTTCGCTTTGCGCCACCACCGCGTCGCTCACCAGCTCGCGCGCCATGGCTTCTTCCAGCGCCGATTGGGTGAGGACTTCGAGGCTGGCGCCCGCACCGCCGGATATCTCCATCAACACATACCAGGGTGAGGATTGGGAAAGCGGATCGCGAGTGTTGGGAATGTTCTTCAGCACCAGGTCCAGCGTGGGCCGCGATACCAGCTCGAAAGACGAAAGCAGGCCGCCGGTGCGGGACTGCATATGGCCCAGCAGATTCAACGCCGCCGCGGGTGAGGGGACTGCGGTGAACGCCGTGACCATTTGCGCGGGACGCGCGAACAGTCTCAGCGAGGCTGCCGTGACGATGCCCAGCGTGCCTTCGGCGCCGATGAAAAGCTGCTTGAGGTCGTAACCGGTATTGTCCTTGTGCAACGAGCGCAGCATGGGCAGCACCCGTCCGTCCGCCAGCACCACTTCCAAGCCCAGCACCAGCGCCCGCATCATGCCATAGCGCAGCACATGGTTGCCGCCCGCATTGGTGGAGATGTTGCCGCCGATGGTGCAGCTTCCTTCCGAACCCAGGCTAAGCGCAAACAGAAATCCCTCCGCGACGGCGGCGTCCTGCGCCTGCTTGAGCGTGACGCCAGCCTCGGCGGTCAAGGTCATGCCAGGCGCACTGAGGTCGCGGATGCGGTTCATCCGTTTGAGGCTCAGCAGCACTTCGCCATGAAGCGGGATCTGGCCGCCAACTAAGCCGGTATTGCCGCCCTGCGGGACGATATGCGTTCCGCTCTGGTGACAGATGGCCAGGATCGCCGAAATTTGTTCGGTGGTCTGCGGTTTCAGCAGCAGCGCGCTTTTGCCGTGGGTGCGGCCGCGCCATTCTTCCAGATAAGGTGCGATCTCATTCGGGTCTTCGCTGAAGCCGTTTGGCCCCGCCGCTGTCTTCAACCGCTCGAATATCTCGGTCATCGTCGCTCCGTTATTGCCGGCCGGCCGCGGCGCGGCGCAAGCGGTCATTGATCGCTTCGCCCAAACCCGTTTCGGGAATGGGCATCACCGCGATGCGCTTGGCGTGCCTGTCCAGTTTGCGCAGCATCGCGAAAAGATTGGCGGCCGCTTCTTTCAGGTCGCCGGTGGGGCTGAGATTCAGCGTTGCGTCCCGCGAAGGCCCAAAACCAAGCAGAGCTTCATCCTGTTCAGCCTTCAAAGCGTTCAAGCGAAGCGCGGCGGATGGAGCATAATGGCTTTCCAATTGGCCCGGCGATTGGATAGCGGATCCCGCCTTCCGCAAGGGACCGGTGATGGCTTCGATGTCTTCGCGCGCGATGGCTCCAGGGCGGAGCAGGACGGGTTGGTCGCCATCAAAACCGATCACGGTGGATTCCAGGCCCAGCATCGTAGGCCCGCCATCGAGAATGAAATCGACTTTCTCCTGCAAGGCTTCTGCGACATGCGCGGCCATGGTGGCGCTGACCTTGCCGGATGGATTGGCGCTGGGCGCCGCGATCGGCACTCCCGCTTCATGCAACAGGCGCTGGGCGACCGGGTGAGCGGGCACGCGCAAAGCGACGGTAGGAAGACCCGCGCTCACCAGCTCGGACAAGGTTTCGGTGGCGCGAGGCAGCACCAAGGTCAAGGCGCCTGGCCAGAAGCGCGCCGCCAGGCGGCGGGCGGCGTCGGAAAACCGGGCATGGCGTTCGGCTTCGCTCGCGTCCTGTACATGCACGATCAGGGGATTGAAGCGCGGTCGTCCCTTGGCGGCAAAGATGCCGGCCACCGCCTCGCCGTTGGTGGCGTCCGCCCCCAGGCCATAGACCGTCTCGGTCGGGAAGGCGACCAGACCACCTTTGCGCAAAACGCGCGCGGCATGGGCAATGCCTTCGGCATCTGCGGGCGCGATCTTGGCGAGCAGGCTTTCCATGCCCGCCTTGTAGCGGCTCGGCCCTGCCAGGTCAGCTTTTCTTTAAGCGTGGCCGGTGCCGATGGTGCCTTGGGCGGTGACGTTAGTCCCCGGAACCATACGCTGCAGGATCTGATCCTTGCGGATCATGTAGTGATAAAAGAGGGCGGCGCAGAGATGGCCAATCGCCAGCGCGAACAGCAGGAACGCCAGGATGACATGGCTGGGCGCGATGATGCCCGCCCAATGGCGTTGATCCGCTGGCGCCAAATTGGCGAGGTACCAGATTTTCGGCCAAGGCAGGTTGCCGAACAACACCAGTGGGTGGCTGGGGATCGAAGCCAGCTCCCAGCCGATGAAAGGCACCAGGATCATCAGAGCGTAGAGGGTGTAATGCGTGCCGCGAGCCATAATGCGCTTGGCGCGCGAGAAATCGGCGGGCAGCTTGGGTACCGGGTTGATCAGCCGCCAACCTAACCTGAGCAGGCTGAGGATCAGGACCGTGACGCCGATGGATTCATGCCAATTGACGATGATGCCGCGCATGGGGTCGTGACGGTCCAGGGCGTTCACGAAATAGATGCCCAAAACCACATTGGTGATGATCAGAGCGGCGATCACCCAGTGGAAAATCATGGCGACGGCGCCGTAACGGATGTTGCTGCTCTTGGCGGACATGAAGCCTCCCCGGTTCTGCCGGAGAGACTATCCCCGTCACCCCCGGCCGCAAGTGTGCATTTGCGCGATCTCCTGTACGGTGGGAGCGCTGTAAAACGGTCGGAACCATGTCGCTTCAGGGAAAAACATTATTCATTACAGGCGCCAGCCGTGGCATCGGGCTTGCCATCGCGCTGCGCGCCGCCAAAGACGGCGCCAATATCGTCATCGCCGCCAAGACCGCCGAACCGAATCCCAAGCTGCCTGGTACCATTTTCACGGCGGCCGAAGAGATCGAAAAGGCAGGCGGGAAGGCGTTGCCGATCGTCTGCGATATCCGCTTCGAAGATCAGGTCGCCAAGGCGGTGTCGGCGGCGGTGGAAAAATTCGGACGCCTGGACATCTGCATCAACAATGCCAGCGCCATCTCGCTCACAGGCACGCTGGAGACCGAGATGAAGCGGTTCGATCTGATGCAGCAAATCAATGCGCGCGGCACCTTCATGGTGACCAAATATTGCCTGCCTCATCTGCTCAAGGCGGCCAACCCGCATGTGCTGATGCTGTCACCGCCGCTCGATATGCAGCCCAAATGGTTCGCCGGCCATACCGCCTATTCGCTGGCGAAATATGGCATGAGCATCTGCGTACTGGGCATGGCGGCCGAATTTTCCGGCAAGGTCGCCGTCAACGCGCTCTGGCCCCGCACCGCCATCGCCACCGCCGCCATTCGGCTGGCCGCGGGCAGCGACGAAGCCGCCAAATCCTGCCGAACACCTGAAATCCTGGCCGATGCGGCGCATGCGCTTTTCGAAAAGCCCAAAAGCTTCAGCGGCCATTTCCTGATCGACGACACATTCTTGGCGGAAAATGGCGTCACCGACTTCGACCATTACCGCGCCGATCCTAGCCAGGATTTGATTCAGGATTTCTTCGTGCCGGATAACATGGCGCCGCCCAAAGGCGTTTCCCTCAAGGCCATTCGCTAGCGCATGCGTCTTGCCACCGTCCTGACCCTAAGCGGGATTTTTCTGGCAGGGTCCGCCCAGGCCATGCCGCTGCCCGATTGCGCGGGCGGGGTCGCAGTCGCCAAGGCTCCTGTCGCGCGGGTGGAACAGGACGGCGCGCTGATCCTGGATGATGGCCACGCCGCGATCCTGGAAGGGATTCGCTTGCCGGGAGCGGACCATCCCGTGACACTTGTTGCTCAACAAGCGCTGCAAGTTTTGAAGCAATTGGCGGTTGGAACATCGCTGGTTCTAACTTCGACGCCGCCCCGGCAAGACCGCTATGGCCGCATCCGCGTACAGGCCTTCGATCATGTATGGCTGCAAGTGGCGCTGCTGGAACGCGGCCTGGCGCGGGTCGAGATCGCGCCCGACCGCGAGGAATGCGCGCCGGATCTCTATGAAGCCGAAACCAGGGCGCGCGGCGCCTCGCTGGGCCTATGGGCGTTGCCGCAATATGTGGTGAAACAAGCCGTCACGCTTTCACCCAGCCTCGCCGGAAGTTTTCAATTGGTGGAAGGCAAGGTCGCGAATGTGGGCGTGCATGACGGGCGCGCCTTTCTCGATTTTCAGGACGATTACCACCAAGGTTTTTCCGCCACCGTTGCGCCGGAGGACCGCAAGGCGTTTCGCAATACCGGGTTTGCGCTCGAGGATCTGGCGGGCCGCCATGTCCGCCTGCGCGGCGTGATCGAAGAGTTCGGCGGCCGGCCCGAAATCGCTCTCTCCAATCCCTATCAGATCGAAGTACTAGATTAGAAAAACAAAAAGCCCGGCGTTTCCGCTGGGCTTTCTGATTGGCAATGATCTGCGCTTTCAGGCCGCCTTTTTAACCAGCATGCCTTCCACGCGCTTGACCGCGGTCTGTTCGTCGGTGCGCTCGACCGCGGCGACTTCGCGGGCCATGCGGGCCAACGCCTTTTCGTAAAGCTGGCGCTCGGAATAGGACTGCTCGGGCTGGCCGCCGGCGCGGTGCAGGTCGCGCACCACCTCGGCGATCGACACCAGGTCGCCGGAATCGATCTTGGCTTCGTATTCCTGGGCGCGGCGCGACCACATGGTGCGCTTGATCCGGGCGCGGCCCTTAAGCGTGTTGAGCGCGTTGCCCACCACTTCGGGCGACGACAATTTGCGCATGCCCACGGCCTTGGCCTTCATGGTGGGAACACGCAGGGTCATCTTGTCCTTCTCGAAGTCGATGATGAACAGTTCCAGTCTGAGGCCGGCGACTTCCTGCTCCTCGATGCCCGAGACCTTGCCCACGCCATGGGTGGGATAAACGACATGGTCGTTGGTTTTGAATTCGTGCTTCCTGTTCGAATTCGCAGGAACTTTCTTGGGCGCGGCGGCGGCAGCGGCGGCGGGCTTGGGCGCGGGCGTATGGGGTTTGGGTGCGGTCATTTCCATTTCCGTTGAGGCTTGGCGCGGGGCGGCGCGCCAGGCGGGACAATTTCACGTCAATATGGCCGAAACGCGCCAGTGGGATGCCGGCGTGCGCAGTTCAAAAGCAGGACCAGATTGAAAAAGACCCTACCACAGATTCATGCGGAATGGAAGGAAAATTGTCACAAACCGTTGAATCTGCGGCCTTTTATCTAAGATGGGGAGTTGAGTCCCGGATTCAAGCCCTTGAACGGGTTGCTCTTTGTGCGGAGCACAGTCCTGGGTTGAGCGGCTATGCGCCCAGCCCATTACGACCCTGAGCCGGGCTTGGCGGAAAAGAATTTCTCGAACTTGTCGGGGGTGCCTTCCCATTCCTTGGCGTCGGCCGGTGCTTCGCCCTTTTGGCTGATATTGGGCCAGGTCTTGGCGTATTCCGCGTTCACGGACAGCCATTTTTCCAGCCCCGACTCGGTATCGGCCTTAATGGCCTCGGGCGGGCATTCCGGCTCGCATACCCCGCAATCGATGCATTCGTCGGGGTTGATCACCAGCATGTTCTCGCCTTCGTAAAAGCAGTCCACCGGGCAAACCTCGACGCAATCCATGAACTTGCACTTGATGCAGGCTTCGGTGACGACATACGTCATGGCATGGCTCCGGAAGGCGGTCGAAAACCGATAGGTCCATAAGACCGGTCGGGGTTGATGGCAAGCATTCAGTCCGCGACGATTTCGTAGAGGAGTTGCGCTTCGGGAGCAGACCCGCGCCGTTCCGCCAACGCCAGCACCCGCAAGGCCACGATTTCGCCCCGCCGGCCCAAAGTAAGGACATCGCCGGGCTTGAGCAGATGCGCCGGCTTTTCCACCCGGATGCCATTGAGCCGCACCTTGCCCGCGCTGGCCGCTGCCTGGGCCAGGGCCCGGGTGCGATAGAAGCGGGCATGGAACAGCCATTTGTCAACGCGCGTGGAAGTCATTTGCCGATCAATTCCTTGAGACCCGCAAACGGCGAATGTTCCGGCGGTGGCTTTTGCCGCTCCGGCCGCCGCGGCTTCTCCTTGGCTTTGCGCCAGACCGGGGCTGCGTCTTTCACATCCACCTGACGCCAGCCCAAGGCCGCCAGCACCTGGCGGGCGTCGTCGTTGCCGGTGCCGAGTAGCGACACGAGTTTGGGCAGCAAAGTGCCGGCGTTGGTGCCGCTGACGGCGGCTTTGTCCAATTCTTCTTCCAGCCGCTCCAGCATGTCGAAGCGGATGGCGCGTCCGCCCGCCAGTTGGAATCCCGCGGCATGCAGAAACGCACGCGGCTCGCCATCATGGGCGAAAGAGGTGAGGCCGGGCGCGGGCGGTCCTGTCAATTGCGATGCCTTGGTCCACACGCCCCAGAGCAACGCCAACAGGCTGGCCGCATCGGGACGGAGCAGCCGCGGCAGATAGATAGTGCGGCGGCCGAACCAGACCCCGAACGGCTTCAAGGCGCGCAGCACCGGCCCCAGTTTCTCCGGCAGCGCCAGGCCGTCCCGGTCCAGCGAGCCGAAATTTTCCGCCAGCTGATGGGCAAAGCCGCGCGCCTGGGCGGGCAGCGCCAGCTCGCTTCCGGCGCGTGTCTCGGTGGCGCGCTCCAGGGCCAGCAGCGGCTCGAGCCTTTTTTCCATATGCGCCGCGAGCCATGTGCTCAGTCGCGCCTCGACCGAGGCGCGCGATGCGCCCCTGAGCAATTCGTCGGCAGCCAGGCTGATCTGCGGCGCGAGCGGTGAGGGTCCGGCAGTAAGATGACCGACGATCGCGCCGTCCCACCATAATTTGCCATGCTCGCTGAGAGTGATCGCGGCGTCAGGTGCCGATGCCAGCGCGCGGGCGCGAGAGAGAAATTCGCCTTCCAGGCCCCGCATCGCCGCCGTTCGCATCATGCGGGAATGCAGCGCGTCATTGCCGTCTTTTTCCGTGCGCGGGTCCGGCGTGAAGCGGAAACCGTCCAGCCGCCCGATCAGTTCTCCGCCGATCAGGACGCCGCCATCTTCTTCCAAGGTCACATCGGCGATTTCGTCTTCGCTGAGATGCTTCATCAGGATCGAGGCGCGGCGATCGATGAAACGCTGGGTCAGCCTTTCGTGCAGCGCGTCGGAAAGCCGGTCTTCCACCGCGCGGGTCTCGGCTTGCCAATGGCTGCCGTCGCGGGTCCAGCCGGGGCGGTGCGCGGCATAGGTGAAGGTGCGGATCTGCGCCAGCCGCCCCGACAAAGTCGCCACATCGCCTTCGGCCACATCCAGCCGCGCGATCTGCCGCGCCATCCAATCGTCGGGAATGCGGCCCTGTTCGCCCATCAGGAACATGAACAGGGTGCGCACCATCCTTGTGTGATCGTCCGCGGACAATTTGCGGAAATCGGGAAGCTGGCAAACCTCCCACAACCGCCTGACGCTGTCGCGCGAAGTGGCAAGCGCCCGGACCTCTGCGTCATTGGCGAGGTGATGCAAGGCGACGGCATCGGAGGCAGGCCGCGCCCGCGCCAGGCCGCGCTCCGGCGGCGGCGCGTCCAAACTCTCAAGCAGCGCGGGCAGGGAATGAAACGCCAAGGCCGCGTTGCGCCACTGCAAAACCTTGATCGCGTCATAGCGATGGCTCTCGACCCGGCTCACCATTTCCTGGTCGAAGGGTTCACATTCGCCGGTAACGCCGAAGGTGCCGTCATTCATGTAACGGCCGGCGCGCCCGGCGATCTGGCCCACCTCGGCCGGCGTCAATGGACGATAGCCCCGGCCGTCGAACTTCTCCGCTCCGGCGAAGGCGCCATGGTCCACATCCATGTTGAGGCCCATGCCGATGGCGTCGGTGGCGACCAGGAAATCCACTTCGCCGGACTGATAGAGCGCGACCTGGGCATTGCGGGTACGGGGCGAGAGCGCGCCCAACACCACAGCGGCGCCGCCGCGCTGGCGGCGCACGATCTCGGCGATGCCATAGACATCCTGGGCGCTGAAACCCACCACCGCCGAACGGCGGGGCAGGCGGGTGAGTTTTTTCGCGCCTGTATAGGCGAGGTCAGAGAAACGCGGCCTGGTGATGAACCAGGCTCTGGGGATGAAGCGCTGGATCGCGCCGCGCATGCTTTCGGCGCCCAGGAACATCGTCTCTTCCTGGCCGCGGGCATGCAGCAGCCGGTCGGTGAAAACATGCCCACGCTCGGGATCGGCGGCGAGCTGGATTTCGTCTACTACCAGGCACGCCACCTCGATTTCCAGCGGCATGGCTTCGACGGTGCAGACATAGAAGCGCGCACCCTTGGGCACGATCTTCTCTTCGCCGGTAATCAGGGCGATCTCGTTCGGGCCCTTGAGCCGGACGACGCGGTCATAGACTTCGCGCGCCAGGAGCCGAAGCGGCAGGCCGATCATGCCAGAGCGGTGCGCCAGCATCCGCTCGATGGCGAAAAAGGTCTTGCCGGTGTTGGTGGGGCCAAGGACCGCGCTGACTTTGGACGCGGCCGCGGATCTTTGGGTCATGGTTTCAATATGGGGTGGCGCGGTCCGCCGGGGAAGCGCCTCAAGCGCAGAAGGCACAAATAATGCCTTCTTATCAACGGTTTGACCCGTCTTGCTGTGGATGCAAGCGAGCAAATTAGAACAGCCACGGAACGAAGCGTGGTCGAATCACTAACAGCATGAATATCTGCGTTTGTTCTCATACATTTAGCTGGTTGTCAAGGAACGTTAACCACCACATCTTGTGGACAGGGCCAGTCATGGAGTCGGAGCCGGTTTGCGGGGACTGATCTTCCGTAGGCGGAGAAAAAGGTGCGGAATTGCGCAGTCCCCCGCTCCCGGAGAACATGGGTCATGAGCGATCAACGTAAAGCCTGGGAAGATGCGGTGGCGCGGGAACTCAAGACCCGCCAGGCCCAAGATCTCGTCTGGCAGTCCCCGGAAGGGATCGCCGTCAAACCTCTGTACACGGAAGAAGACCTGGCCGGCATCGCGGCCGCGGGCTGGCCGGGCACGTCGCCCTTCACGCGAGGGCCCCGGGCCAGCATGTATGTCGGCCGCTCCTGGACCATCCGCCAATATGCGGGTTTCTCGACCGCCGAGGAATCCAATCTCTTTTATCGCCAGAATCTGAAGGCGGGTCAGATGGGCCTGTCGGTGGCGTTCGATCTCGCCACCCATCGCGGCTACGACAGCGATCATCCCAGAGTCGAAGCCGATGTCGGCATGGCGGGTGTGGCGATCGATTCCGTCGAGGACATGAAAATCCTGTTCGACGGCATCCCGCTCGACCGCATGAGCGTGTCCATGACCATGAATGGCGCGGTGCTTCCGGTGCTGGCGAATTTCATCGTCGCGGGGGAGGAGCAGGGCGTGTCCGCGGACCGTCTCTCCGGCACCATCCAGAACGACATTCTCAAGGAATTCATGGTGCGCAACACCTATGTCTATCCGCCGGCGCCGTCGATGCGCATCGTCGCCGACATCATTGCCTATACCGCGGCGCATATGCCGAAATTCAATTCCGTTTCCATCAGCGGCTATCACATGCATGAGGCGGGGGCGACCGCGGTGCAGGAGCTGGCTTTCACCCTGGCGGACGGCATCGCTTATGTCCGCGCGGCGCAGGCGCGGGGGCTTGACGTGGACAGTTTCGCACCGCGCCTGTCCTTCTTTTTCGGCATCGGGATGAATTTTTTCATGGAGATCGCCAAGCTGCGCGCCGCCCGCGCGCTCTGGGCCGGGATCATGGGCGATTTTGGCGCCACGGATCCGCACAGCCTGATGCTGCGCACCCATTGCCAGACTTCGGGCGTCTCGCTGACCGAACAGGATCCCTACAACAATATTGTGCGCACCACCTTGGAAGCGCTGGCCGCCACATTAGGCGGTACCCAATC
>DATBAP010000010.1:0-1911 GCA_036271455.1 Rhizomicrobium sp. | reverse complement strand
AATCGAATGACAGGCTGTCGCCCGCGGTGATGTCACGGTCCGGCCGCCAATAAGCAACGACATTGTCGTGAATTTCATCGTCGGTGGGAATTTCCACCAGCTGCACCGCGCCCGCGCCCCAATTGCCCTTTGGCTCGACCCAGATTCCCGGGCGCTTGTTATAGAAGGCGCCGTCGTCCTGATAATCCTCGAAATCGCGATCGCGCTGCATCAGGCCGAAGCCTTTGGGATTGGTGTCCATGAAGGAATTGGTCTGCAGGCTGGGCGGGTCGATCAGAGGCCGCCAGATGCGCTCACCCTTGCCGTTCCAGATCGCCAGCCCGTCATTGTCGTGAATTTCCGGACGCCAGTCGGCCGCCTTGCCGCGCTCATTCTCGCCATACCAATACATGCTGGTGAGAGGCGCGATCCCCAGCCGAGTGATGTCGGCGCGGAAGAACAGGTCGCAATGGACATTCATCACCACCGCGCCGCCCTGCTTCATGTCTTTCACGCAGTCGAATCGGTAGGCGCCGGTGACGGTGGGCCCTTCCAGCAGGGCATAGACGGTCACCGTCTGGCCATTTTCCTGAAGCCAGAATTGGGAGAAGCGGGGGAATTCTTCCGCGGTTTGAAGGGCGGTGTTGATGGCGATGCCCCGGGCGGAGGCGCCATATTGTTCGTCCTGACCGGCGGAGCGGAAATAGCTGGCGCCTTGGAAGGCCAGCCAGTCCACCGGCGAGGTCTGGCTTTCCAGCACCCGGAAGCCGGCGAAGCCCAGCTTGGCTAGCGGCTTGGGGTCCAGGCCGGATGTGCTGTAGTCGAAATAATCGGAAGAATAGATCACCTGCCGCGCCACTTGCTTGCCGTCGGGCCGGGTCTGCAGGGCGGAAATGTCCACCGGATCGCCCGAATATTTGTTGAGATGGAAAAATGCGATGGGGTCAGATCCGGC
Source organism: Rhizomicrobium sp. (assembly GCA_036271455.1). Classification (GTDB taxonomy): domain Bacteria; phylum Pseudomonadota; class Alphaproteobacteria; order Micropepsales; family Micropepsaceae; genus Rhizomicrobium. The sequence continues at coordinate 977 of DATBAP010000010.1, read as the reverse complement.
CACACCCCGCCATAGCGCGTCTTCGGGCCGAAATTTGATCTTCTGGACCTTGTCGAAATCTACACCTTCGATGATGGCCTTTGCAGGAGGTTCGGCCGCTTCATAGGCCTTCTCAGCCAGCTTTCTGGCGCGATAGCGCAGACCATCGAAGGTAAACAGCCGCGCCGGCCCCAACTTGAGGCCAGCCGCAGCAGCACGGGACTGAGCCCACCCCGGCGCTGGGGCAAGCCCTATAGCCGAGAGGCAGGCGAGAAGTTCACGTCGCGTAAGCAGGGTCATGCATCAGGCTCCGAGGCGAACCGCCATAGGGGGCAAAGGTGGAAAAGGTGGGGCAACCCTCCCCATGTAGGACCGCGAATTCTCCCCACTCGATCCATGATTTCGCCGTAATGTTCGCCCATCTTCAAGCCCTCCGAGTTTGTAGGGCTTGCCGTTCATGGATCGCGACGTTTTTCTTTTGCAAGGCGAGATGAACCCCGCCAATGTGCCGCAACGTAGTTTTTCCCAGATGCCCGTGCAGCCCTTGACCCCTTGGACATTGCCACGTCTCGCCGCCGCCGGGTTCGCTTGGTTAATGGCGGAAACACTGCCGGCGCTGCCTGCCCCCGTGACGGCCAACAAGCGTCGTGTCTGACGTCGCCGTCCGGCGATGGCTCTTTCTTTTCCTGGTTGTCCTTTCAACCGCCGGCGCGGTCTTCAAGCTTTTTCAGGTTCTGCGCGTCGACGGCATTGACGTCCTGGAAACGCTGTTCCTGATCCTGTTCGCGATCCTGTTCGGCTGGGTGACGATCTCGTTCTGGCTGGCGGTGTTCGGCGTCTTCGCCCGCCTGACCGGCGTGCGCCTGCTGCCGTTGGCGCAAAGCACGCAAGCATCCTCATCGCGCACCGCCATCCTGATGCCGGTCTACAACGAAGATGTGGATCGGGTTTTTTCCGGCGTGCAGGCCATTTTCGATTCCCTGTCGGGCGCACCGGGC
>DATBAP010000009.1:0-8100 GCA_036271455.1 Rhizomicrobium sp. | reverse complement strand
AACCCATCAAAGCCGCGGAGTAGGATTTTTTTGTCCTACCGCTTCGCTACTTGAGGACCACAAATGCCCCATTCTTTCTTCTGGTACGACGTGATGACCACCGACACCAAGGCGGCGCAGAAATTCTATTGCGACGTGGTGGGCTGGACGGCGGAGGACACCGGCCCCAAAGGCAACGGCTATATCCTGTTCAACGCGCAGGCCCAGGGCGTCGCCGGATTGATGAACATTCCGGAAGAAGCCGCCAAACATGGCGCGCGGCCGGCCTGGATGGGCTACATCGCGGTAGACGATGTGGACGAAGCCGCCAATCGCCTCAAGCAGGAAGGCGGCCAGGTCGTTCGCGGACCTATCGACGTTCCCGGCATCATCCGCTTCGCCGTGGTGACCGATCCGCAAGGCGCGGCCTTCATGATCGCCAAGGCCACGCCCCCGCAGAATCCGCCGTCACCCCTGCCCTTTGGTACCCAGGGTACCATCGGCTGGCGCGAGCTTTATGCCGGTGACTGGAAGACCGTCTTTCCCTTCTACGAAAAGATGTTCGGCTGGACCAAAGCCGACGCGATCGATATGGGCCCGATGGGCACCTACCAGTTGTTTGCCGCGGGCGGCCCGCCGATTGGCGGCATGATGACCAAGCCGCCGCAAGTGCCGACGCCGCATTGGGGCTTTTATATCAACGTCCCGGAAATCGACGCGGGCGCGGCCCGGATCACGGCAGGCGGCGGCAAAATTCTCAATGGCCCGGTCGAAGTGCCCGGCGGGCAATGGGTGGTGAACGCCATGGACCCCCAAGGTGCGGCGTTCTCGCTGGTGGCGAACAAACGCTAAGCGCGCGGCCTTTTGGCCAAGCCTAGCGAGCCGGGGCAATTTTCACCAGCCCGCACCCGCCACTTGGCGCGTGGCCACATTGAGACGGTTGAAGACATTGGTGACGGAGATGGCGAGCAACAAAGCCGCCAGCGCCTTCTCGTCATAATGGCGCGCCGCTTCGTCCCACACCGTGTCCGGCACAGGATCGCTCTGGTCGCTGAGCCGTGTCACCGCCTCGGTGAGCGCCAGCGCCGCCCGCTCCGCGTCGCTGAAATAGGGCGCATCGCGCCAGGCCGCGACGGTCGCCAGACGCTCTTCTTTCTCGCCGGCCTTGCGGGCCTGTTTGACGCCGCCATCCACGCAATAACCGCAACCGTTGATCTGGCTGGCGCGCAGATGCACCAGGGCATGGGTGGCGGCGGGAATTCCGGCTTTCTCGGCCACGCCATAAAGCGTGAGGATCGGCCCCATCGCTTCAGGCAGAACCTTCGCGGGATTTGGCATTCGGGCTTGCATGAGAATTCTCCTGTTCGATGATGGCCGTCACAAAGGCCGTCCTGGTTTCGTCATCTTTTTGACGAAACTGCGCGGGAAAACGTGACCATGAACCAGACGAGATTTCTGGCGGAAAGTTTCGAGGCCAACCGGCCGCGCCTGAAAAATGTGGCCTACCGGATGTTGGGCTCGCTCACCGAGGCCGAGGACGCGGTGCAGGAAGCCTGGTTCCGGTTAAGCGGCACCGATGCGGCGGCAATCGAGAATTTGGGCGGCTGGCTCACCACCGTGGTGGCGCGCATTTCGCTGGACATGCTCAGGGCCCGCAAAGCGCGCCGCGAAGACGCGCTGGATGCGGACAAGGAAAGCGCCAAGCCTTCCAAAGCGCCCGATCCCGAACAGGAAGCCATGCTGGCGGAATCGGTGGGCCTGGCGCTGATGGTGGTCTTACAGAAACTCGATCCCGCCGAACGCATCGCCTTTGTCCTGCATGACATGTTCGGCCTGCCCTTCCAGGAGATCGCGCCCATCGTCGAACGCACGCCAGATGCGGCGCGCCAATTGGCCAGCCGGGCGCGGCGGCGCGTGCAAGGCGCTCCGGCTACACCGGACGCCGAGCTCTCGCGCCAGCGCGCGGTGGTGGAGGCATTTCTGAATGCGTCACGCAAGGGCGATCTGGAGGGTCTGTTGGCAGTGCTCGATCCCGATATCGTATTTCGCGCCGATGCCGCCGCAGTACGTCTGGGCGGACCTGCCGAACTGCGCGGTACGCAAGGCGTGGCAAAGGTCTTCCTGGGCCGCGCGCAAGCCGCCAAGGCGGCGCTGGTGGATGGCGGAGTGGGTTTCGTAGTGGCGCCCAAGGGCCAGTTGTTGCTGGCAATGCGCGTCGCGATCCACCGGGGCCGCATCGCCTCGATCCAGGCGATCGCCGATCATGCGGGGTTGGCCGGGCTCGATCTCGCTTTGCTGCCGGGAACGCTGGATCAGGCCGGCTAGGATTTGCCTTCGAACGTGCGGAAGATGGCGGTCATCTCCTTGGGCATGGCGGCATCGGCGCCATAGCTGAAGGTGCCGTGATCATGCATCTCGCGCGCCGCGCGCATGAAAGCACCCAGCGCCGCGCGGGCAAGCGAGCTGCCGACGCTGATGCGCTTGACGCCGATGGACGACAATTCGTCCAGGCTGAGCTGCACGCCGGAAAGCCCCATCACCACATTGACGGGCCGCGTGAGCGCGCCCGCCAACCGCGCGATGTCCTCGCGCGAACGCAGGCCCGGTGCATAGAGCACGTCGGCGCCGGCTTTCTCGAAGGCTTGGAGCCGCTTGATGGTGTCGTCCAAATCGGGCCGGCCATGGAGATAATTCTCGGCCCGTGCCGTCAGCGTGAATTTGTAGGGCAACGACTTGGCCGCAGCGACGGCCGCTTCGATCCGCGCCACCGCCAGGCCGATGTCATAGATCGGAGCGTCGGGATTGCCGCTGGAATCCTCGATCGAGCCGCCAACAATGCCGGTGGCGGCGGTGAGCCGAATGGTTTCCGCCACCTCTTCGGGGGAATCGCCGAAGCCATTCTCCAGATCGGCGCTTACCTGCAGGTCGGTGGCCGACGCCAGATCGGTGGCATTGGCGAAGGTCTGCTCCCGGGTGAGCGTGCCGTCGCGCTGGCCGATGGAAAAGGCATAACCCATACTGGTGGTGGCCAGCGCCTTGAACCCCAGATGCGCCAGAAGCCGCGCGCTGCCCGCGTCCCAGGGATTGGGAATGATAAAGGCCGTGGGCTCCTGATGCAGCGCGTAAAACGCGTCGGCCTTGGCTTTCTTGTCAGTCATTTGCAATCCACACCTATTCGTCACAGGCCTCATTCATGTCGCGGGCGTGTTCGCAGCGGTTTGTCGGCGCTCCCACTTTCGCCTCGGGCGGCAGCAATATCGTTTCCATTTCCGAGCCGCGTTCCATGGTCATATGCACCGGGCACCGCATCGCGATCTCCAGCAACTTGGCCCGCTGCGCCGGATCGAGCGGGCCTGTAAGCTGAATCTCCCGCACGAACCGATCTTTGTCCTTCAGATTGTCCCGGTGATGCGTGACTTTTACTTCGATGCGTTCGAGCGGCAATTGCCTGCGCCGCGCATAGAGCCGCACAGTCATGAGCGAACAGGCCCCGATAGCCGCGCTGAGCAGATCGTAGGGATTGGGACCCGAGCCCATGCCGCCGGCTGCGACCGGTTCATCGATCAGAAATGTGCCCGATCCGACCTTTGCCTGGACCTGAAACGGTCCATTTCCGGTCTCATTCAGGACAATCGTTTCGCCGGCGACATCCGTCATGGTCAACCCCTCTCATTCAGTTCCCAGCGTGACACGGAAATTGATTGAAAACGAACGATTTTTCGCGTTTAAACGCGCAACACACAGACCGAATTCCGGAATGAACATAAGTCACAAATTCGCCATCGCGCCGATGATGGATTGGACCGACAGCCATTGCCGGGTGCTGCACCGCGCGCTGACGCGCCGGGCCCTGCTCTACACCGAGATGGTGACGGCGGACGCGATCCTGCACGGCGACCGTGAACGGCTTTTGGGTTTCGAGGCCTGCGAACATCCCCTGGCGTTGCAGCTGGGCGGATCGGAGCCCGCGGCGCTGGCCGAAGCCGCGCGCATCGCCGAAGGCTTGGGCTATGACGAGATCAATCTCAATGTTGGTTGCCCGTCCGACCGGGTGCAATCGGGCCGCTTCGGCGCCTGCCTGATGAAAGAACCGGTGCTGGTGGCGGACTGCGTATCGGCAATGCGCAAGGCCGTCGCGCTGCCGGTGACCGTCAAATGCCGCATCGGCGTGGACGACCAGGACCCGGAAGTGGCGCTGCGCGAATTGATTGCGCGCTGTGCCGATCGAGGCGCCACCCGTTTCGCCATTCACGCACGCAAGGCCTGGCTCCAGGGCCTCTCGCCCAAGGAGAACCGCGAAGTACCGCCGCTGAATTACGATCTGGTCTATCGCATCAAGCGCGAGAATTCCGCCCTTACCATCATCATCAATGGCGGCATCCAGAGTCTGGATGAAGCTGAAAATCATCTAACCCATGTCGATGGTGTGATGCTGGGCCGCGCCGCCTATCAGAATCCCGCGCTGCTGGCCGGGATCGACTCGCGTTTCTTTGGCGATGCGCCGAGCAGCCTCGATGCCGCGCTGGCGGAGTTCAGCCTTTATGCCGAACGCAAGTTGAAGGACGGCGTGCGGCTTTCCAGCATGACGCGGCACATGCTGGGCCTGTTCCACGGCCAGCCGGGTGCGCGCGCGTTCCGCCGCTATCTCAGCGAACATGCGACGCGAGACGGCGCCGGCATCGACGTGCTGCGCGAAGCGCTGGGCTTCCTTTCTCCCGAACGCGCCGCCGCCTGAGTCCTGCGCTATTTCGCCGTGATCAGCGCGTCCAATAACGCCGGCGTACCCTGCACCCGCTCGAGGTGCGGATAACGCAGCCCGTCGTGATAGGGGATCGAGATGGTGCGATAGGCGTCGTTGCGCTTGACCAGAAGCGTGACCGGCGTCTGGTTGCCTTTCGCGCCGGTGATGGCGTCCTTAAGCCCATCGGCATCATAGTCATCGCCGTTCACGGCGATGATCTGCGTGCCCAGCGCGACGCCCGCCTTGAACGCCGGGCTGCCCCAGGTCACGTCGGTGACGTTGCCTTTGTTGTCCAGCACCACGCCCAGCGAATAGGCGAAGCTTTCGCGCTTGCGCATACCGTCGCTGGAGGAATCCCGCTCCGACGGCTTGTCAGTATAGACCAGCCGGTAGCCGCCGCGGGCGATTCCGTCCAGCGGTGGCGCGGGATGAAGCCCGATATGGCCGTTGAGAAAGCCGGCCCAGTCATAAGGCATGACGGAATTCAGCGCCTTCACCACATCGTCGAAAGTATAGGTGACGGTGACGAAGCTGCCGTCATGAACGCCGAAGAAAGTCTTGGCGAAATCGTCCATGGATTTCTGGCCATTGGTCTTCTGGCGGATCAGCGAATCCGCATCCAGCCAGGTGAGCAGGCCTTCGCTATAATAATCCTCGCTGCGCTGATAGGTGCGCCACGGGATGGGCCGGCGGCTGGCGATGATGGGGTCCAGGGTCGTGTCGTCAACCCCGCGCCATTGGCGCCCGGGCGAAGTGCCGTAATAGGCGGCGTCGTCAGCGAAAGCGTCGAGCGCCTGCTGCTTGGTCCAAAGGCCCGAGCGCGCCGCCAGCACAAAGCCCCAGAACTGGGTCTGGCCTTCATAGACCCAAAGCAGGCTGCCGCGCATCGGCACATTGAAGTTGGGCGTCCAGAGATCGGCGGGACGGCGGAATTTGCCGTTCCAGGAATGGGTATATTCGTGGGCGAGAAGATCGCGGCCCGCGCTGGTCTTGTCCCACTGGGTGAAATATTTGCCCGTGGTGACATCCTCGCTGGACTGGTGATGCTCCAGCCCCTCGCCGCCCACATGCGCGGAAAGGCCCAGCAGGAAGTCATAATGATCGTAATGATGCGAGCCATAAAGCTTGTAAGCCTGCTGCACCAGGTTCTTGTGCGCCTGCAATTCCTGCGGCGTGACTTTGAGCTGGTCGGCGTGGTCGGCCACCACGTCCATATGCACCGGCACCTTGGCGCCGAGATCGAGATCGATCCGCGAGAAATATTTTCCCGCCAGGACCGGCGAATCCACCAGGGTGTTGAGGCTGGTTGTTTTGAAGCGACCACCGCCCGCAGGCTCCAGCGCCGTGCCCACGCCCCAGCCTTGCGGCACTTTCAATTCCGCCGAAACGGGAATGCGGCGCGAGAAATAACCGGCCGGATAAAGCACCACCGCGTTCCATTCCAGATTCAGGATCACGTCGGTGGCGACGACGCGGCCTTGGTTGCCCTGGGTGGGCGAGAGATATTGGAAATCCGCCGTCACCTCATGCGCGCCATTGGGCACGTTGATGTGGAAGGCATAGACATCCACCGGATCGCGCGTCCAGGTGAGCGTGGTGTTGCCGGCGTGGAAGGTGAGGCCCGCCAGCAGGTCGAGCGGACCACTGGGCGAGTGATTGCCGGGAAGCCAACGGGGATAAAGCAGGATCAGCGGCCCGGACTTGGCCACCGGGATGACTTCGTGAACCCGCATGATGCCTTGCGCGGGCTGAGTGCCATCCACCGACAATTGAATGGTGCCGTTCGGGTAAGGAATGTCTAAGGGCGCGGGAATCGGCGGCGGCATCGGCGCAGGCATCGGCCCCGGATAATTGGCCTGATCGGCATTTTGGGCGCGCGCACCCACCGCCAGAAGAGAAAGCAGAACAACCGGAAGCAACCGCCGCATGGAGATCCCCGCCCTTATTGCGGACGGGAGCCTATGTCAGGTGACGCGCCTTCGCCAAGAGCGCTAGATCTTCTGGTCGTAGGCGCCTACTTCGGGATGCTTGGAGAGGCGTGAGTCAATGTCGGCGAACATGGCGCGCATGTTCGCCTCCGATATTGGGCTCTCTACCACCACAACCAGGGATGGTTTGTTCGATGAAGCGCGCACCAGGCCCCAGGTACCGTCCGCCAAGGTGACGCGCACGCCATTGACGGTGACGACGCTGGCGATCGGCTGGCCCAGGAGTGTTTCGCTTTTCTCCTTCAGGCTGGAATATTCCTTCGTCAGCGCCTCGACCACAGCATATTTCTTGTCGTCAGGGCATTCGGGCGCCATGGTGGGCGAGCCATAGGTCTTGGGCAGCGCGTCATAAAGCGACGACAGGCTCTTGCCGCCCGCGCGGTCCAGCATTTCCAAGACCTGGATGCCGGCGACGATTCCGTCGTCATAGCCATGGCCCAGCGGCGGGTTGAAGAAGAAGTGGCCGGATTTTTCGAAGCCCGCCAGCGCCTTCAATTCCGCGGTGCGGCGCTTGATATAGGAATGACCGGTCTTCCAATAATCGGTCTTGACGCCCCGCTCCTTCAGCACCGGATCGGTGAGATAAAGGCCGGTGGATTTCACATCGACCACGAATTGCGGGTTGGGGTATTTGGCGGAAAGGTCGCGCGCCAGCATCACGCCGATCTTGTCGGCGAAAATCTCGCGGCCCTTGTCGTCCACCACGCCGCAGCGGTCACCGTCACCGTCGAAGCCCAGGCAGATATCCGCGCCCTGCTCCTTCACCGCCGCCCCCATGGCATGCAGCATGTGTAAATCTTCGGGATTGGGATTGTATTTGGGGAAATTGTAATCGAGCTCGGTGTCCATGCCGATCACCTCGGCGCCGATGCGCTTCAGCGCTTCAGGCGCAAACGCGCCGGCGGTACCGTTGCCGCAGGCCGCGATCACCTTGATGGGGCGCGACAGTCTGTGCCCCTTGGTCACGGCCTGAAGATAAGTCTCGCGCATGTCGGGCACGGCGACATAGGCACCACCCGGACGCTCCTTGCCCAAACCTTCCAGCACGATCTTCTTGAGCACATTGATCTCGTCAGGCCCGAACGTCAGCGGACGTTGCGCGCCCATCTTCACCCCGGTCCAGCCATTCTCATTGTGGCTGGCGGTCACCATCGCCACGGCGGGACAATCCAGCGCGAATTGCGCAAAATAGGCCACCGGCGACAATGCCAAGCCGATGTCATGAACCTCGCAGCCCGCGCGCATCAACCCGATGATCAAGGCCTGCTTGATGGAAAGCGAATAGGACCGGTAGTCATGCCCGGTCACGACTTTGGGCTGAACGCCGATCTGGTGCAGATAGGTGCCCAGTCCCAGGCCCAATGCCTGGATGCCCAAAAGATTGATCTCCTT
>DATBAP010000008.1:0-12475 GCA_036271455.1 Rhizomicrobium sp. | reverse complement strand
CCTGGCCGGGCGCATCATCGATTGCGACAGTCATATCGTGATCACCGCCGACGAAGGCTTACGCGCGGGCAAGCCGGTGCCGCTCAAGGTCAATACCGACGAGGCGCTCAAGAAAGCCTCGGGTGTGACCGACGTGATCGTGGTGCGCCGCACCGGCGGTCCGGTGGCGATGACGGGCGGGCGCGATCTCTGGTATCACGAGGAAGCGGCCAAGGTGACCGCCGATTGCCTCGCCGAAGCGATGGGCGCCGAAGACCCGCTGTTCATTCTTTACACGTCCGGCTCGACCGGAAAGCCCAAAGGCGTGCTGCATACCTCGGGCGGCTATCTGCTCTACGCCGCGGCCACTCACCATTTCGTGTTCGATTATCATGATGGCGACATCTATTGGTGCACCGCCGATGTGGGCTGGGTGACGGGTCACAGCTACATCATCTATGGACCGCTGGCGAATGGCGCCACCACCCTGATGTTCGAAGGCGTGCCCAACTATCCCAATGCCTCGCGGATGTGGGAGGTGATCGACAAGCACAAGGTGAACATCTTCTACACCGCGCCCACCGCCATCCGCGCCTTGATGCGTGAAGGCGACGAGCCGGTGAAGAAGACCAGCCGCGCCAGTTTGCGCCTGTTGGGCAGCGTGGGCGAACCGATCAATCCCGAAGCGTGGCTCTGGTATCATCGCGTGATAGGCGATGGCCGCTGCCCCATCGTCGACACATGGTGGCAGACCGAGACCGGCGGCATTCTGATTTCGCCGCTGCCGGGCAGCACCGATCTCAAGCCCGGCTCTGCCACCAGACCGCTGTTCGGTATCGTGCCGGAAATCGTGGATGCGGACGGCAAGGTGCTGGAAGGGCCTGCCAGCGGCAATCTCTGCCTGGCGCGAAGCTGGCCCGGCCAGATGCGCAGTGTCTATGGCGATCACCAGCGCTTCATCGATACCTATTTCAAAACCTATCCAGGAAAATATTTCACCGGTGACGGCTGCCGCCGCGATGCCGACGGTTACTACTGGATCACCGGCCGCGTGGACGATGTGATCAACGTCTCGGGCCACCGCCTGGGCACGGCGGAAGTGGAAAGCGCGCTGGTGGGCAATGCCAATGTCGCGGAAGCCGCCGTGGTGGGCTATCCGCACGACATCAAGGGGCAGGGCATCTATGCCTTCGTCACCACCAAGGCGGGCGTGTCGCCCACCGATGCCTTGGGCGAGGAGTTGAAGAAATTCGTGGGCCGCGAGATCAGTCCCATCGCCCGGCCCGACGTGATTCAGTTCGCGCCCGGCCTGCCCAAAACCCGTTCCGGCAAGATCATGCGCCGCATCTTGAGGAAGATCGCCGAAGGCGACACCAAAAGTTTGGGCGACATCTCCACCCTGGCCGATCCATCGGTGGTGGACGATCTGGTAAAGAACGCCCGGCACTGATCCGGCAGCCAAGCGGCACCTTGCCGCCATGCCTCGGAGAAAATACAACCTTATCAAATACTTATGTCGCAGCCTCGGCGCCTGCGCCGGGCTTTAACTTTCGCATGAGCCGTCCAGCCTGTATGAGGGCACCCTCAGTCAGGGGAGCATCCGCGTTGCACGATCAGAACGTCAGCCGCCGTTCGCTTTTGAAATTCATCGGCACCACCGGCGGGGCCGCCATGATGTACCAGACCATGGAGGCGATGGGTTATGTGGGCACATCCGATTTCAAAGGCCCCATCAAATTGTCCGGCGCGCCCAAGGGTGCGTCGGTCCTGATCCTGGGCGCCGGGCTCGCCGGCATGACCGCGGCCTTTGAATTGCGCAAAGCCGGCTACAAGGTGCAGCTGCTGGAATATAACGACCGGCCCGGCGGGCGGAATTGGTCGCTCTATGGCGGCGACACCTACACCGACATCGGTGGCGTCAGCCAAGAGGTGAAATTCGCCAAGGGGCTTTATCTCAATCCCGGCCCGTGGCGGCTGCCGCACCACCACTACGGCATTCTTTATTACTGCAAGCTGCTGAATGTGGCGCTCGAAACCTTCACCATGGTGAACACCAACACCTATATCCATTCGACCAAGGCGTTCGGCGGCCAGCCCAAAAGGCGGCGTGAGGTCGAAGGCGATTTCATCGGCTATACATCCGAGCTTCTCGCCAAAGCCAGCAGCCAGAGCCAGCTCGACGGCGCGCTTACCAAGGACGAGAAGGACGGGTTGCTGCAGATCCTGCGTTTCTGGGGCGCGCTGGACAAGAATTACCAGTACAAGAAAGGCGACGGCGTCAGCGACACGCGCGGCTACAAAGTCGAGCCGGGCGGCGGCTTGAGCGGCATGCCGGTGGATTCCGATCCGCTGCCGATGCAGCAGCTTTTCGAGCCCTCACTCTATACCTTCATGGAAAGCCGCTCTTACGATTATCAGATGCAGCTGTTCCAGCCGGTGGGCGGCATGGGCATGATTGGCAAGGCGTTCGGCCGCGCCTTGAACGGGCTGATCCAATATAATTCCAAGATCACATCGATCCAGCAGGACAACAAAGGCGTCACCGCGACCTATATCGACTCCAAGACGGGCGGCGCGCCCAAGACCGTCGATGCCGATTGGTGCGTCTGCACCATTCCCGCCACCGTTCTTTCCCAGATTCCCATGAATGTGGGCGCGCCGATGCGCAACGCCATCAACCAGCTTCCTTATGACTCGTCCTTCAAAGTGGGACTGCAGTTCAAGCGCCGCTTCTGGGAGCAAGATGACGGTATCTATGGCGGCATCTCCTATACCGACCAGCCCATCACCAACATCGCCTATCCCTGCACCGGCTATTTCGGCGACGGGCCGGCGGTGCTGTTGGGTGGTTACGGTTATGGCAACACCCTGCAGGATTTCAATTTTGCCGCGTTGCAGCCGGACGAGCAGGTGCAGCATGCGGTCGAGCAGGGCTCGATAATCCATCCGCAATACAAAAAGGAATTCCTCAACGGCGTGGCCGTGGCTTGGCACCGCGTGCCCTGGACCTTGGGTTGCGCCGGTAGCTGGACCGACGAAGGCCGCGCCAAGCATTACAAGGGCATGTGCGAGATCGATAACCGCATCGTGCTGGCGGGCGAGCATTGCTCGTATCTTCCGGCCTGGCAGGAAGGCGCGGTATTATCCGCGCTCGATGCGATAGGCCGGCTGCACAAGCGGGCGATGACCGCGTGATATTCGCGCTGGCGGGCTTGGCGCTTGCGGCGAACCTGGCGGCCCGGGCGCCGGACAATTTCACCTTCGCCGTGGGCGGCGACATGATCGGGCCTTATCGCGCGCTTCCGGCCAAGCCCGATCCGGGTTTTGCTCAGGTGATCGCGTTATTCCGCGGCGCCGATCTGGGCTTTGCCAACCAGGAAGGCTCGATCTTCGATCTCAAGACTTTTCCAGGCGCGCCGGCGGCCGAGAATGGCGGCGGCTACCCGCTGCAGCCTTCGTCTTTCGCACGTGATCTGAAAGCCATCGGCATCACGATGGTGTCGAAAGCCAACAATCACGCCACCGATTGGGGCACCGAAGGGCTCCGCGCGACGCTGGGCTGGCTGGTGGTGGCGGGCGTGACGGTGGGCGGCGCGGGGCCGGGCCTGGAGGCCGCACGTGCTCCCGCCTATCGCGACATGGTGAAAACCCGCGTCGCGCTGGTGGACACGGCATCGACCTTTCCGCCCATGGCGGTGGCGGGCCCACCGGTGGCGCGTTTTGGCATCAACTCCCGCCCACGCGTGGGCATCGCTCCACTGCATGTGCGCGAGGTGGGGCGAGTATCGCCGCAGCAACTTGCCACGATGCGTCAGATCAGCGGCACGCTCGACATCGGCGGCGACGCCCATCATGTGCGCTTGGGCGATCAAGTTTTCTCGGATCAGTCTGGTCCTCATTGGGAAATGGACAATGACGACGAAAGCGCCCTGCTGAGTTCGGTCAAGGAGGCGCGCGCTCATGCCGGGTTTGTGCTGTTCTCGATTCACGCCCATCAGACCGCGGGTGATGTGGATGCCGGCGCCAAGCCGTTCGAGCCCATGACATTGCACCGGGCCAACGAAGCAGCCAGCCCCGATGATCCCAAGCCGGCCGATTTCGAACCTTCGCTGTTTCATGCCGCGATCGATGCCGGTGCCGACGCGGTGGTGCGCACTGGGCCCCATGTGCTGGGCGGGATCGAGATCTACAAAGGCAAGCCCATCTTCTACAGCTTGGGCAGCCTGTTCTTCGATTTCCATGGCAAGCGCACTTACGTCACGCCGACCGGCCAGACCATGCGTTTCCCCGACGCTTGGTACCAGACCGTGATCCCCTTGACGCGTTACGCTCATGGCAAACTGGCCGAGATCAGGCTTTATCCCTTCGCGATCGACGACACCGATGGAACCAACGGCGGGATGCCCAAAGCGGCATCGCCCAAGGAAGCGCAAACGATCCTGGACCATCTCAAAGCCATGTCCGCCGTCTATGGCACGAAGATCGCCATCGAGAATGGCGTGGGCATTATCCGGAACTGACTGACCTAAGCCGCAAGCCGACACGCCAGAAATGGCCGACCAAAATCGCGCTGGCGATGGCGGCGAAGAAGCACCACACCGAGACAAGGCTGACGAAGAAAAAGCCCAGCGTGATGGCAAGCCCGAACGTCACGACAATGCCGAACCACCGGATCGCCGGACTTGAGGACAACAGGGGCGGCGCGCAGACAGCGGCGAGATAAGCCAGCATCAGCGGCCAAGGGAACGGACTGTCGTTGATATAGACCAGGCTGTGCGGGGCGGGCCACGCCATGTAGGGATGCGCCCAGATGTCGAGCACGGAATAGGCCGCCACCGCCAATCCCGGTCCCATCAGGGCCAGGATCAGCTGCCGTCTTTTACGGGCCTTCTCCGCCAGCCCCACCGCCAGGGGGATGAACGAAGGCCAGACGATCAAGGCCAGGATGGCGAAGCTGGTGGCCAGGCCGCGCCCGGCCGGGTGGCCCGCGGGCACCGTCTGCCACAACAGGCCTTCAATTCCTTGTTGCAGCGCAAAGACCAGGAGCACCGAAGCCAGCGGCCACTCCCTCGGGCCCCGCGCCTTTGAGAGGGTGGCCGCGCCCGCCAGTGCCAGGATGCCGGCGGCGCTGAAACTGGCGGTGGCGGAGAAACACATGGGCGCGGTCCGGTGGCTGATGCAGGTCTGGCTTACCAAAGAAGATCAATTGCACGCTTGTCGAAAATGAAAATATCCCGCGATTATTGGCCACGACTCGTGGGCATGGGCCCGCATCGACTTTGGGGAGACATTCATGAAAGCCTCGACCTGCTCGCTTGCCGCCTTCGCCTTCGCCGCTTTGTCTTCGACTGCTTTCGCTGCCGACAATGTGGTCCACAATCAGGAAGTGGCCACGTCGCCTTTCGCCAGTTCGGTGGTGGTGCCGCCAGGCTATACGACCTACTACATCAGCGGCAGCGGTCCGCTGGTGGCCGATGCCAGCGCACCTGAAGGTTCAGTGCAGCGGCTGGGCAATACCGCGACCCAGACCACCTCGACCCTGGAAGGCCTGCGCCAGAAGATGGCCTTGCTGGGCGTCACCTTCGCCGATGTGGTGCAGGGCCGGGTCTATCTCGCCTCCGATCCCTATAATGGCGGCAAGATGGATTATGTGGGCATGAATGGCGCATGGATGAAAGTGTTTGGCACGGCCGCGCAGCCCAACAAGCCCGCCCGCGCCACTGTCCAGGTCGCCAATCTGGTGGTCCCCGGCGCGCTGGTCGAAATCGAGTTGATAGCGGTGAAGAAGGTGAAGTGACGCCGCCAAGGCAGGAATGCAATCACACTCGTCCCCATCGGGGATGAGTGTGAGGGCTCTTACGGCGAACGCGGGCGCAACGAACGCGCCAATATCAAACCGGCGATGAAGCCCAAAACCGCGGCGATCAGGGCGAATTTCACGATCAGCCCGATCAGCTTCAGGACCACGAACAGCACCACCGCGACGATCAGCGCGATGACGAATTCGAAAGTCCGCATAGAAAATCCCTAGTGTGCGGCGCTCGCCACTTGCGGTACGGGCAAGTCGGTGACCACCAGATTGCGGCTCTCATCATAGCTGGCGGCCTGGGCGGCGACCACCTTGGTGCCTTCCGGCGTCGTCACCGAAATCGCGGCCGGCTTGCCGTTCTGGTCCGCCGCCACACTGGCGACCCGGCCGATCACTTGGCCGTGCAGATTTTCCACCGTGGCGGTGGTGATTTTGGCGGGTGTCGCGGACAGGCTGGAGAGCGACATGGGCGCGAGATCCTGGGCGCTGGCAAAGACAGGCACGAGGATCGCGGCGGCGATCAAAGTGGCTTTCAACGGGTCCATAAGAGCCTCGGATGAAATATGCTTCACCCCAGAAACGAGCGCCAAAATAGGGGGTTCCAGCGCCCCCGTAAGACCTTTGCCCCGCCGCAATTGAACCACAATGGACCCCTGTTCCATGCCCGGCTGCGTCTCAAATCCTTCAACCGGATGCTATAAGCACGCCAGCTTATGCCAGGGGTTGATAATGATTCGTTGCATTCTGTTGCTAGCTGCGCTTCTGGGTGTCTGCGCGTCTCCCGCTCTGGCCGATCCGCGCCAGGATACGCTGGCCGGCATTTCCCGCTGTGCCGGCCTGCCTGACGACCGCACGTTCCTGGATTGCGTCTATGGCGCGGCCCAACCCCTGCGCACCGAACTGGGCTTGCCGCCCGCGCCCGGGTTCCAGACGCAATTGGTGCCGCCGGCGCCCGGCGCGCGCGCGGTGATGCTGCCGCCCGCCCCGCCTGTTTCTGTTCCGGCCCCCGTAGCCCCATCTAAGCTCGCTTCCGCCCCACAAAAAACCGATGGCCTGTTCGGCGGCCTTTTCGACAATGGCTCGGAAGAGACGCTGCGCATGGCGTCCTACAATTTCAATCCGCGGGGGCTCTTCACCGTCACTTTGAGCAACGGCCAGATCTGGCGCCAGCGCGCCAATGACACCGCCTTTGCCACATGGGGCGCAAAGCCCGCCGATTATTATGCCACCGTGCGTGCGCAAACCACCGGCGGCTACAGCCTATCAGTGCGGGGCGATGATGGCCTTTATCAGGTCGAACCGGTGCGCTGAGCGGTCCTAGCTCTTGAGCATGGGCTTGCCTTCATGCGCGACCAGAAGGTCGTGCATGTCGTTGGCATGCTCTTCCTCCACCAGCAGAATCCCTTCCAGCATCGCCCGGGTGCCGGGATCGTCATTGCCGAAATAGCGGATCAGTTCGCGGTAATGGTCCACGGCGATGCGCTCGGCGATCAGATTCTCGCGGATCATGTCCACCAAGTCACCGGCTTCGCCATATTGCGAGGCCGAGCGGCTGAGCAGGCCATCGGGATTGAAATTGGGTTTGCCGCCAAGCTGGTTGATGCGCTCGGCCACCTCATTCATGTGTTCTTGCTCTTCCTTGGCATGTTCGGCGAATTCCGCCTTGACGCCTTCGCTGGAAATGCCGGTCGCGGCCACCGCATGCATGGTGTAGCGCAGCACGCAGACGATCTCGGTGGCCAGCACCGATTGCAATATCTCGATGGTCTTCTTGACGTTGCCCTTGTAGGTGCCCGTCACCGCGCCGCCTTCGAGATGCTTGCGGGCCCGGGCGCGCAAGGTCTTTACGTCAGTGAGAAAAGGCTTTTTGCTATCTGCCATATCCGAAACTCCCCAATTTTCCCAATGTCGTGAAACGCGCGAAAACGGGGTTGGTGCCGCGTTCGCCGGGCTTTTATGAGCCCGGCGAAGCATATCAGCTGCGTTCGATCTTTTGAGTCGTTTCGTCGAGCAGGGCGGCGATTTTGTGCATGATCTCGTCGCTGTCGGCGCGGACCAGTTTCTCGGCCAAGGCGGCATAGAGATTGCGCATCGCCCGGCGCACGGGAGCGGTGTCGCCTTTCTGCGCCGATTTCAGCTCGGTCATGCGGGCGATGAGCTCGTCGGCATGCTCCTTGTTCTGGGCAAGGTGCGCGGTGCCTTCTGGTGTCGCGGCATAGACTTTGCGCGTGCCGGCCGCGTCGCTTTCGACGATATGCCCCATGTCCTGAAGCATGGTGAGGGTGGGGTAGATCACGCCCGGGCTGGGCGTATAGGTGCCGCCGCTGCGCTCCTCGATCTCCTTGATCAGGTCGTAGCCGTGACGGGGCTTTTCCGCGATCAGAGACAGAAGCACCAGCCTCAGCTCGTCGCTGTCATAGAGGCCCCGCCGCCGGCCGAAGCCGCCGCCATCATGGCCGTGGCCCCGGCCATGGCCGAACCGGCCAAAGCCGCCCCGGAAATGGCCGCCGCGGCTTGCACAATGACGGTAGTCCTTTGATTCTTCGTGATTTCTTGAATGCCACATCGTTCATTTCTCCTTGTTGTGGTATAGTCTAGATATATCTATAATGATCTAGAAACAAGAGGGCCAGAGATTTTTTTGGTCATGGAGGGGCTGGGTTAAGCCGCTCGCCCAAGCTCGCGGCGCTCGTCACTCGAAATGGTCCACCGGACCATTTCGTTTGCCTTCGGCAAACCGCTTCTCTCACTGTTTAATCGTGAACATCGCCCCGGCCTGATGCTCGGTGCCACGGTTGTAGCCATAGACTGAGAAGGGGCCGGAATCCTGCGACTGGGCCTGCTGGGGCCGGGTCACCGCCATCAGCGTGATGTCGAAGACCAGAGTCTGATCGGGCGGCACCGCGGCGGTGCCCTTGGCGCCGAACGCCAGATTGGCCGGCATCACCAACTCCCAGCGATCGCCCACCTGCATGCGCTGCAAGGCTTCGCTGAGACCGCGCAAGAGGTTGCTCACCTGCAAATTGGCGGGCAGGTCGGGCGAGGCGCTGTCCACCATTTTCCCGCTGATCAGCCTTGCATTGAAGCTGAACTCGGCGAAATCGCCGGCGGTGGGATGGCCGCCAAAGCCGTTCTTCAGCACGCGAAATTCCAGCCCGCTGGGCAGCACGGTGACGCCAGGCTTGCCGGCATTGTCGGCAAGGAAGGCGCGATTGGCGGCGGCGCTCAACGCATCATCGGCAGCCACGGGCGAGGCCAGGGCCACCAGCAGCGCAAGGGCGGCGCTCAATCTCATCATCTCATTCGTCACGCTTTTACCGATAGCGTGCTTCCCAGATAAAACAGCAAGGCCCCCGCGAGCAACACTATAAGAAAGGCCAACGCCAAGTCCACGCGCGAACCCGTGCCGGGAAACACCTTCTCGTCGTCGATCTCGCGCGCATTGCGGGCAAAGCGCAACGCCGCAACCAAAATCATCACCATCCCCAATATGATCAGCACCAGACCGGCCAGCTGGCCGAATTCCTGGCGCGGCACCGTCATTTTGCTGCCGATCTCGATCCGGGCGAAGGCGATGAAAAGGTCGAACCGTTCCACCAGGAAGCCGAAAGCGATCACGGCGATGGAGGTGCGCACCCAGGCGAGAAAAGTGCGTTCGTTGGCGGCATGGTCGCTGAAATTCCGGATCATGACGGCAAGCTAGCACACGTTAACCTTTGGAGGGCTTTTTGCGGCTTTTTTGACCGGTGGATCGGCTTTCCAGTGAGGGGAAACGCCGTACGCCACCAAAAATTAAGCCTCTCTTACTATCGTGATCCTTGGCCGCCGAGACCATGCGCATGAGTGAATATAAGGATTTATTGCCCCTCATCATCGATCCCGACCCCCAGAGCAAGGCGCTTCTGAGGAAGCTTCTGGCCGCGTTCGGGGTGGACCGGATCATGACCGCGCAGGCCACCGACGACGCACTGATGATGCTGCGCCGGGAGAAGTTCAGCGTCGTGTTCCTGGACGAGATGGCGGGTCCGCTGAAGCCGCTGCATTTCCTCAAGATGCTGCGCCGTGACATGCATGCGAGCGATGTCGCCGCGCCGGTAGTTCTGGTCTGCACCCAGATCGACGCGGCCAAGGTCACGGCGGCGCGCGATGCCGGCATGAATGACGTGATTTCGAAGCCGGTGAATCTTCCCGCTATCGAACGTCAACTGCGTGCGGCCCTGGCGCCGCGGCCGTTCGTATCCAACAAGAATTTCATCGGCCCCGATCGGCGGCACATGCGGGAAGACCGCCGCAACTTCGGCGAACGTCCCTTGCGGTTCGACCGGCGCGCGAAGAAGAAACCGGGCGATCCCAAAAAGCCATCCTGATCAGTCGCGCCTAGCGGCCGTAGAAATCTTCGCCGCCTTCATAGGTGCGCGTATCCGCCGGGCGGTCGAAATCGTCATCGGCGAAGCGGCTGCCATCCGTTACCGCCGAGAGCGCAATACGCGCGCCATCTACGCTCTCGGCACGGCATGAAAAGGTGACGCTGGCCAGCCTGCGATCCTGGGCTTCGTCGCCAGGGAAGGAAATGGTCTCGCGCTGACCCTCCATCAGACGTCCGGAGAACACGTCATGCGAGGTGCCGTCGAGATAATTCACCGTGATATGATCGCAATCCACCGCGTCGGTGGCAGGCAGGAAGCTCAGCCGATCCACCGGTCCGTCGAACCGCGTCCAGCTCACATGGGTGTAATGGTCGGACGACACATTCACCGCGCCCAATTCATGAATTGCCGCCGCGGCGGGAAGCGCGCCGCCGATGCACAGCATGGAGGCAAAAATCAGAAGCGAGGATTTACGCATGGAACTCTCTCCATCGGGAACCGCGGAAATGCGGAGTTGCATTCTTGTCAAGAAAAACGGAGCAGGCGGGCAAATCGTTCCTGCCCGCGCAGATGTCAATGCGCGTGTTCCATGCGGGCAAGGGCGAAATAAAGTTCGCGGAAGCGGGAGAAAAGATCCGTATACGTCGCAACACCCTCGGGTGTGGGCTCGATGATGCGATAGCCGGGTGAAAGTGCTTCCTGCGCTTCCTCGACGGAGGTGAATGCGCCGGCCGCCAGGAAAGCGAATACGCCCGAGCCCAGGCTGGTGGTGTCCTTGGCGGGAACCAGGATCGGCTTGCCCAGCACATCGGCATAGACGCGGTTGAGCACATCATTGCGTTGGGGAATGCCGCCGCCATGGATCACCCGTTCGATCGGCGCGCCATATTCCTCCATCCGCTCCAGGATGATGCGGGTGTGGAAGGCGGTGCCTTCGATGGCGGCGAAGAATTCATCTGCTGCGGTGTGATTCAACCGCCAGCCCAATGTGACGCCGCGCAGGCGCGGATCGGCCAGCACCGAGCGGTCGCCATTGTCCCAGGCGAAACGCAGCAATCCGGTCTGGCCGGGCTGGTATTGCCGGATCTCATCCGTGAGATCGGCGACAGAACGGTTGGCCCGCCCCGCGATGGCATCGAACAGGCTTCCCACCGCGGCCAGGCCCGCTTCGATCCCCAGCTTGGCCGGATGGATCGAGCCTCGCACGATGCCGGAAACACCGGGGATCAGACGTTCGGAGTCCGACAGCGCCATGATGCAGGTGGAGGTGCCGATCACATTCACCACATCGCCCAACTGGCAGCCGGCGCCGATCGCGTCCCAATGCGCATCCAGCGCGCCCACGGGAATGGGGATGCCGGCCTTGAGCCTCAGGCGCGCGGCCCATTCTTCCGACAATCCGCCGGCGATGGCGGCCGATGTGCGGTAATTGCCGGAAAGATGCTGGCGCACGCCCGCGAACAAAGGATCGACGGAGGCAAGGAACGCATCGGACGGCAGGCCGCCCAGGCTCTCGTTCCACATCCATTTATGGCCCATGGCGCAGATGGAGCGGGGAAGTTCGGAGAGATCGGTGATCCCGCACAAAGTCGCGACCATCAGGTCGCAATGTTCGAGCGCGGTGGCGAAGGCGCCCCGTTTCTCGGGATGATGGCGCAGCCAATGGAGCAGTTTGGCAAAGCCCCATTCCGACGAGTAAGTTCCGCCCGACCAGTCCAGCGCCGCCAGTTTGCGCTCCCGCGCCTTGGCGGTGATCTCGGCAGCCTCGCGCCAGGCGCGGTGATCGCACCAGAGATAATAATCGCCCAGCGGACGCAGATTTTCGTCCACCGCCACCACAGTTGAACCTGTCGTGTCCACCGCCAGGGCCTTGATCTCCGTGCCTTTGATCTTGGCGGCGGAAAGCGCGGCGGCGAACGCCGTCTCCAAGGCGCGGCAATGATCGTCATGACGCTGGGCGGCAAAATCGGCGTCGTCGCGTTGGCGTAGCACCGGATAGCTGCCGGTGCCGAAGCCCAATCGTCCCTTTTCACTGTGCAGGATCGAGACCCGCACACTTTCGGTGCCGAAATCGACGCCCGCGACGATGGTCAAGCCTTGTCGTCCCAATTGAGATCGGCGAGATAGAGGCCGCCCTGTTCCCAGCCGCAACTGGAGACGTACCAGCGCTCGCCCGCATGCACCACTTCCGCGCCATGGGCGGGGAAGGTCATCACGGTGTTGGCGATATCGAAATGGAACGGATCGTCGCTCATATAGGTGGCGCTGGTGTTGTAAGGCGCGTTGGTGCAGACGAAGAGATAATATTTGCCGTTGCGCG
>DATBAP010000007.1:0-2008 GCA_036271455.1 Rhizomicrobium sp. | reverse complement strand
ATGATCCGCTGGTCTTTCAACCGCGGCGTCGATCCCAAGATGAATCTGATCGTCCGCGGCCTGCCCGGCCGCGACGAGGAAATCGGCAAGATCAAGCAGACCATCGTCAATATGGGCAAGCTGGGCATTCCGGTGCTGGAATGGAATTTCTACAATCACCGCGCCGAAGACGGATACCAGACCGTGCCCGGTCGCGGCGGCGCCGGCATGACCGAGTTCAAGTATGAGCGGATGAAGGATCTGCCGCCGCTGCCCACCGACGGCGCCCCGCAAAACTATGAAGATACCTGGAAAAACATCGGATATTTCCTGCGCGAAGTGATCCCGGTGGCGGAAAAGAATAATGTGGTGATGTCGGTGCATCCCAACGATCCGCCGGCGCCGATGAGTCGCGGGTCGGCCCAGGTGCTGAACAGCTTCAATGACTGGAAGCGCTTGGTGGAGACGGTGAATTCACCGTCGAACTGCATGACCTGGGACTGCGGCGTCACCCGCGAACTTGGCGAAGACCCGCTGGTGGTTGGCAACTGGCTGGCCTCGCGCAACCGCATCGGCCAGGTGCATTTCCGCAATGTCGTGCAGCGCAAGCCCCGCGAGGACTATACCGAGGTCTTCCCGGACAATGGCGACAACGACATGTTCGAGATCATGAAGATGCTGGTCCGGAACAAATACAAGCGGCTGATCTTCCCCGAGCATCCGCGCGGGCTGGCCATCGACAAGCTCTTGCCCAAGGGCACCAATCCCACAGCAGCTTGGGCTTATAATATCGGCCATTGCCGCGCCATGCTGCAGATCGCGCTGCGCGAATTGCGCGGAATGTAAGCAAAGAGATATCGCAAAGAAAAAGGCCCCGCATCGCAAGATGCGGGGCCTTTGTTTTTCGCAGCGTTATTGCTTGATGACCTGACCGTCGGGCAGACGGATCACGCCCCAGCCGCCGTTCAAGGGATCGGTGCGGCGGAAGGGATGCTTGGCCGCTTCCGCTTCGTCGATCTCGATGCCCCAGCCCGGCTTGTCGCTGGCATAGGTATAGCCGCCGCGCGTTTCCGGCGTGCCCTTGAAGATCGCCTTTTCCTCATCGTTGAAGGGCGTGTGTTCCTGGATGCCGAAGTTGGTGATGTTCAGATCCAGATGCACCATTGCGGCATGGCCGATCGGCGACACGTCGCCCGGACCATGCCAGGCGGTGCGCACGTTCATAATCTCGCCCATGGCGGCGACTTTGCGCGCCGGCGTCAGACCGCCCATCTGCGAGATATGCATGCGCATATAATCGATCAGCCGGTCCTTGATCAGCGGCGTCCATTCATGGGGCGAGTTGAACAACTCGCCCATCGCCAGCGGCGTCGAGCATTGCTGGCGGATGTTGTTGAACCAGACAATGTCTTCCGGCGACAGCACGTCTTCCAGGAAGAACAGGCGATACTTTTCCAGATCCTTGGCGAACTGCACCGCCTCCGTCGGGGTGTAGCGCTCATGGGCATCGTGCATTAGCTCGATCTCCTGGCCCAGTTGCGTGCGAGCGGCATCGAACAGCGCCAGCGCGCGGCGCTTGGCGGCCTCGCGCTCAAACACCGGTTCATTGTGGATCGAGGGGAAACGGGCACCGGCCTGGCGGGCGCCATAGCCGGCCATGCCGGGCACGCCCACCTGCATGCGGACATGGCGGAAGCCCTCGGCCATATACTTCTTGGTGTTGTCGATGACTTCCTGAATCTCCGCGCCATCGGCATGGGCGTACAGGTCCACCGCCTCGCGCGCCTTGCCGCCCAGAAGCTGATAGACCGGCATGCCGG
Source organism: Rhizomicrobium sp. (assembly GCA_036271455.1). Taxonomy (GTDB): domain Bacteria; phylum Pseudomonadota; class Alphaproteobacteria; order Micropepsales; family Micropepsaceae; genus Rhizomicrobium. The sequence continues at coordinate 209 of DATBAP010000007.1, read as the reverse complement.
CCATGCGACCCTTGATGTCCCACAGCGCCTGATCCACGCCGCTGATGGCGTTGTTTTCGACCGGGCCGTTCTTCCAATAGGAAGAATCATAAGACATCTGCCAGATGTCCTCGATGCGGTCGACGGTGCGGCCGACCAGCAGAGGTTTCAGGTAGAGTTCGACTGCGGGCTTCACCAGATCGGCGCGCTGGGTGAAGGTGGCGCAGCCA
>DATBAP010000006.1:0-1668 GCA_036271455.1 Rhizomicrobium sp. | reverse complement strand
GATCCTGGTGTCGGGCTATGCGGAGTCGGCGCTGCGCCGGGATCTGGAGGCGGTGACCACGACGTTCATGGCGAAGCCGTACACGTTGCGGGACCTGGTGGCGAAGCTGGAGGCGGAGGTGGCGTGAGTTAGGAAGGCGAGGGGCGGAGCCCCCGTCTTCCTAACTTCAATTAACACCATGTGTGGACGGCCCGTAGGGTTCAAGTGGCTTACGAGATATTGGCCTTGGTTCGAATGCGGTCATGTGTCCGGCCTTTGACGCGAGACCATGCCCGCTGGCCCAGATGGGATCCGCGAGCGACATCCAAACAACCGGGCGGCCTGTCATTGCCACAGGTATTAACGGATTTTGTCGCTCGTCGGTTCGACCGATAGCCATCTCTTGTTTGCCCTTAAATCCTCGGCACCGGCACGCGGCTCAGGCGGCGACCGGCTGACGCCGATACGCTTCCCCGCGTGCCATCATGGCCCAGATGATCCGGGCCATCTTGTTGGCCAGAGCGACCGCGGCGAGCTTGCGCGGCTTGCGCTCCAGCAATTGCAGAAGCCACCCCGAGGCGGATTTGCCGCCTGGTTTGGCGAAGCGGATGACGGACATGGCACCGACGAACAGCAATTGCCGCAGCCGTTCATTGCCGGCCTTGCTAATCTTGCCCATGCGTTGCTTGCCGCCGGTGGAATGTTCCTTCGGCGTCAGGCCCAGCCATGCGGCGAAATGCCTCGCGGACGCGAAGTTCCCAGGTTCCACCGTCAGGGCCATGGTGATCGCCCCGAGCGGGCCAACGCCAGGGATCTCGGCCAGCAGCTGACTGACCGGGTTGGCCTTGTGCAGCGCCGCCAGTTCGCTGTCCACCGCCGCCACGCGCTGATCCAGCGCCTCGATATGCGCGCCCATCTGCTCGAACATCGCCCGCGCCGTGGCGGGAATGGCGCTGTCAGTGGCCAACTCCGTCAGCAGCGCCGCGACCTTGATGATCCCTTTGGCCGCCACCACGCCGAATTCCGTCGCGTGACCACGCAGGGCATTGATCGCCTGGGTGCGCTGGCTCACCAGCATCTCACGATGTTTGAGGATGATGCCGTCGGCCTGTTGGTCGACGGTCTTGACCACGACCGAGCGCATGGAGGGACGTGACGCCGCCTCGTTGATTGCCTCGGCATCGTTGCGGTCATTCTTGGCCCGTTTGACGAAGGGCTTGACGTATTGTGGCGGGATCAGGCGAACGCGGTGACCCGCCCGGCTTAACAGGCGACCCCAATGATGGGAGCCACCGCAAGCCTCCAATACCACCTCCGTCGCATCTTGCTTGCCGAAGAAAGCTGCCACCTGGGCGCGCTTGAGCTCGCGCCGCAGCACCGGGCGTTCCTGCTCATCGACGCCATGAAGCGTGAACACGTGCTTGGACGTGTCGATCGCGATGCGTTTATATTTCACCTGGACGGTCCTTGGTTGGTGACTGACAACCCAACTTTGGCACGAGATGCCGTTGGGCCGTCCACCCCAACAACCGCCGCCCCCAGCGTATCGCCGATCAGCCGGTTCACCACCAGGTCCGCGATTGCATCCAGGCCCGTCGGATCGCGATTGATGATCACCAGGGTTGCGCCATTCTGTTTGGCAAGCTCCGGAAAACCCGCGGCCGGATAGACCACCAGCGAGGAGCCGAC
>DATBAP010000005.1:0-26715 GCA_036271455.1 Rhizomicrobium sp. | reverse complement strand
TCCGGGCTGATTGGCCTTCTTCGTCCGCCATGGGGCATGCTCAACGGCAAAACGGCCCGGGTCAACAACCCAGGCCGTCTTGTTTACTGCCTTAGCGGTTAGTGGTGATGTCCACCACCGCCGCCACCATGGAAGCCTCCGCCACCACCATGGCCGCCACCGCCGTGGAAGCCACCGCCGCGGAAGTTATTGCCGCCATGGAAGCCGCCACCGTGGAAGCCGTGGCCCCAGCTACCGCCGCCCCAGAAGCCGATCCCGATATCGGGACCGTAATAACCGGGGCCGTAGCCGTAATAGCCATAGTCATAAGCCGGCGCGCAGTAGCCAGGGGCGTAATAGGGGCTATAGGGATTGCAGTCCGGGGCTGCGGGAGCAGCCGGCGGGCCATAACCGGGGGCCGCGTAACCAGGTGCCGCGTAACCCGGCGCGGCGTAACCGGGGTCTTCCTGAGCGGACGCCGGCGCGCTCACCGCGACAGCCGCACCCACCAGCATCGCAGTACCAAGAGCGATTTTTGAGAAGCGTTTCATGAGAGATCTCCTTTTCTGAAGGCGATCCTGACCCCCGCCGGCTGAACCCAATCTGAAGCCCCGCATATCCGGCCATTCATCGGCAAGGCGGAATTGTGGCCGGACTGCCTGTGCCCTCGGGCCAGCGCAGGGGGGCAACAATGCATGGGAACTCGCGAAACTTTGACAAAATCGCGAGACAGGGGCGTTCTACGATTGAGAATGAAGGGATGGACCTGCGCGCCGGGGTGAACGGCGGAGCGAGGAATGCCCTTGGTCGACTGCAGCGTTGAAAAATCCCCACTTCTTTCCCCATATATAAAACGATCTCAGCGGCGCCCCGATGCGCTGAACGCCGATCCCTTGATGGATCTGGCGTTGCGCAGGGCGGGCCGCAACGATTTCTCCGACCGTTCCTTTATCGAACCATTAACGCGGCTGCTTGCCGCCTATGAGCAGGAAGCCGATCTTTCCCGCTTCGGCCGCCGCGCGGTTCATTTCGATGTGCTGCGCTGCCTGGCCAATCTGCTGAGGCTGGACGAGGCCGAGGACGCCGATCCCTCGATCGTCGCGCGCATCATCGAGAAGCCCATCTTCATCACCGGCCTCCCGCGCAGCGCCACCACCTTCCTGCACACTCTGCTGGCCCAGGATCCCGCTCATGCCGCGCCACGGTCCTGGCAATCCATGCATCCTTATCCCAGCCCTATTCTAGGACTGGATTTGCGGCGGCTGGAAGTGGATGCGGAGTTCGCCCTGTTCCGCTTGCTGTCGCCGGGTGTCTCGGCGCTCCATCCCATAGCCGCCGACACGCCGCAGGAATGCACCGACATCACCGCGCAAGTGTTTCAGAGCTTGCGCTTCGACACCACTTACCGCATTCCGTCTTATCAGAGCTGGCTGGACGGCCACGGCCATCACGCCGCATTCCGCTTCCATCGCCGCTTCCTGCAGCATCTGGACGCGCAATCTCCCGGCCATCGCTGGGTGCTGAAATCGCCGGACAATGTCTTTGCTCTGGACGCGATCCGCGCCGCCTATCCCGACGCGCGCATTATCTTTCTGCACCGCGATCCGCTCAGTGTCGTGGCGTCCTGCGTGAAATTGGCCGAATTGCTGAGGAAGCCCTTCACCCGTCATGTCGACCGCGGCGAGCTGGGCGATCAGGTGAGTTCGCGGCTGGTGGAAAGCACCGAAGAGATGGCGCTGGCCGCGGAGTGCGATCCGGACATCCTCAATCTTCATTACCGCGAGATCGTCGCCCGGCCGATGGAAACAGTGGAAGCGCTCTACGCCCATTGCGGCATGGCATTGAGCGGCGAAGCCGAAACGCGCATGCGGCGATGGCTGCAGCATCCGCGCCGCCATCGTCATCCGCGCTATAATCTTGCCGAGTTTGGACTGGATGCGCGCGACTTGAACCGGCGATTTGCCCGCTATATGCAGGCCTTCCACGTCACGCCGGAAGAAAGCGCCGCCGGATTGCACTGAACCAAGATGCATTGAGTCACGGAATGCGTTTTCTCAAATACGCCATCTTTGTCATCGGCATCGCCGCGCTGGCGGCGTTGGCAATCCGCGCCGGCATGAACGAAGTGGTGAGCACCCTGGCGGCGCTGGGCTGGGTTGGACTGGCCGTCATTTCCTTGCTGCATGTGCCGGTGATCGTGATCATGGGCTTGGCCTGGTGGACAGTGGGGCGGGGCGGCGCGTCGGCGCGGGTATTCCTGGCCGCGCGCTGGGTGCGCGATTCCGTTGGCGAGGTGCTGCCTTTCTCGCAGATCGGGGGCTATCTCTCCGGTATTCGTGCCGCCACGATCGCGGGCGTCCCGCTCCCAGCCGCCGCGCTCTCGATGGTGGCCGATCTCAACTCCGAGTTCACTGCCAAATTGCCTTATATACTGGCGGCGATCCTGGGCCTGATGGCGGTGCTGCCCGGCGATTATCTGATCCAGCCCATCCTGGCAGCGCTGATCCTGATCGCGGCGGGCCTGCCCGTGGCGTTCCTTTTCCGCGGGCGGTTGATCGCCGCGTTCGAGAACACTGCCGCGCGCATGGTGCGCAAATGGATTCCCGGGCGCGAAGTCCGGCTCGATCTGGGCCATTATTTCGCCCGGGGCCGGTTCCTGCCCGCCTGTTCCATCCATCTGGTGATGTGGTTCTTTGGCACCTTGGAAGCCTGGGTCACGTTCCGCCTGATGGGCATTCATGTGAGCGTGGTGGAGGCGCTGGCGATTGACGCGCTGGGCACCAGCTTTCGCACCTTGGGCTTCATGGTGCCGGCGGCGGCGGGCGTGCAGGAAGCGGGCTATGTGCTGGTGGGACTGGTGTTCGGCTTGCCGCCCGCGCAGGGCATCGCATTTTCTCTGGCCAGGCGGGCGCGCGATCTGGCGATCGGCGTGCCGGGCCTGGTATTCTGGCAAGCCCTGGAAGCGAGAGCGTTCCGCAAAGCCGCCGCGACCGTATGAGTCAGTGCACCTTGAGCGGTGCCGTCTGAGTCTTGACCGCGTGACGGGCGAAGATGCCGAAACCCAGAATGCCCAGATAACAGATGGCAGGCACCACAAGCGCCGCTTTGAGCCCCATCAAATCGGCGGCGCGTCCGGTGATCAAAGGCACGAGGGCGCCGCCCACGATGGCGACGCAGAGAAGCCCCGAACCGTCGGCGGTGCGCGGACCCAAGCCTTCCGAAGCCAGAGTGAAGATGGTGGGAAACATGATCGAGTTGAACAGCCCGATGGCGAGCAGCGACCAGGCCGATACCATGCCCGCGCTGTTGGCAGAAACCAGGATCAACGCCACCACCATCGCGGCATTGAAAGCGAGAATTTTCCCCGGCGAGACCAGGCGCAAGGCATAAGAGCCGATGAAGCGGCCCACCAGCGCCCCGCCCCAATAGAAGGGCACATGTTTTCCAGCGTCTTCCGGTAAAAGCCCCAAGGTGCTGGCCTGCTCCAGATAATTCACGATCAAGGAGCCGATCGCCACTTCCGCGCCCACATAAAGAAAGATGCAGGCGGTGCCGAAGGCGAAACGCGGGCGGCGCAGCAGGTCGAAGGACTTCAATATGTCGGCGTGGCTTGAGATGGTTTCGACCAGTCGGTTGCGCCGCAGGTACACCAGCCAGGCGAGGATCGCCAGCGCTGCCGCCAGCCCCAGATAGGTCTCGATCACCGTGCGGGTTTCCTGACGGCGGAACAGAGAAAGCGCCGCGCCCGACAAGGTGGTGGGGTCCACCTTGGACAGCGACGCCAGGATCAGCATCGAACCCACATAGGGAAAGACCGTGGTGCCCAAAGAATTGAAGGCTTGCGCGAAAGTGAGGCGGCTGTGCGCGGTTGCGGGACTGCCCAGCAGCGAGATCAGGGGATTGGTCACCACCTGGATGATGGTGATGCCGGCCGCCAGCACGAACAGGGCCAACAGGAAAATCTCGAACACGGCGGACAGCGAGGCGGGCACAAACAGAAGACAACCCGCCATCATGGTGAGCAGCCCCACCACGGCGGCCCGCATATAGCCCACGCGCTTGACGATGGCGGCGGCGGGAATCGAGACGATCAGATAGGCGGCGAAGAAGGAGGATTGCACCAGCATCACCTGGGCATAGGAGAGCGTGAACAGCTCCCTGAGCTTGGGGATCAAGACGTCGTTGAGGCTGGTGATGCCGCCGAAGATGAAAAACAGGGCGAAGATGAAGAGCCGAAGATCGGGCGCGTCCTGGCCGGCCTCGGCCCGTTCCCGTCCTGTCATGAATGTCCCCCGCCTGGCCCGCTTGCGATGTTTCCTAGCCTATCCCGGCCCTGGGTCATAGATAGGGCACCATCAGACGGAAGAGGGCATCGCGCAGCCGTGACCAAATGGGCTGGCGCAGCAATTCCGCATAATTGAGTTTCTTGGCGGAGGCGATCTTGGCGTCGATGATCGCGTCAAGCTGCGCGGTCAATTCCGCGTCATAACATTCCACATCATATTCGAAATTGAGCCTGAGGCTTCTGGCGTCCCAATTGGAGCTGCCGATCAGCGACCATTGACCGTCCATGGTCACCAGCTTGGTATGGGCGAAGGGCGGCGGCACGAGATAGACCTCGGCCTTGGTATAGCGGAAGAAGCGCAGATGGGCGCGGACCGCCCAGCCGAAATAAACATGGTCGGAATGTTCGGGGATCACGATCTCGACCTTGACGCCGCGCATCACCGCCTGGCCGATGGCGAATTGCAGCACCTGGTCGGGCAGGAAATAGGGCGTGACGATGCGGATGCGGTGTTGCGCCAGATTGAGCGCCGCGCCCAGCAGGATCTCGATCTTGTAGAGATCGGCATCGGGGCCGGAGCGTAGCCCACGCGCGACCGCCTGGCCGCCCGGCCCCAATGGCGGCCACCAGATGGGCTGTTCCAGCACTTCATTGGTGGTGAAGCTCCAGTCGCGGGCAAAGGCTTCCATCACCGAACGCACCACCGGGCCTTCGACACGGAAATGCATGTCATCGACATAATGAGGCGGATGGAGCGAGCGGCGATTCTCGCTGGCGATGTTCATGCCGCCGGTGAAGGCCAGCTTGCCGTCCACCACCAGCATCTTGCGGTGGTTGCGCATGTTGAGGAACGGCATGCGCCACGGCACCCAGGTGTGAAGGAAACGGGCGGCGGACACGCCTTCGGATTTGAGCCGGTGATAGATCGGCGAGAGGACGTAACCCGAGCCCACGCTGTCCACCAGCACGCGGACCTGAACGCCGCGCTTGTGGGCGTCGCTCAGCGCGGTGGCGAATTCCCGGCCCGTTTGATCGTCGCGGAAAATGTAAGACGCCATCGCCACCGAGTGGCGGGCGGCGCGGATCGCCTCCAGCATAAGGGGATAGGCCTGGTCACCGCCTTCCAGGAGCGTGATCTGGTTGGCGGCGGAAAGCGGCGCGTCGGTGATACAGCGGCCCACTTCGGCCAGGGTGCGGATATTGGCGGGGCCTGGCGGTTCGGCCGGAGCGTCGCGGGCCGCGATCTCGCGATTGTCCAGCCGGGCCAGCTTGAGCGCGCGGCGCGTCACCCGGTTGATCCCGAACAGGTAATAGAGCAGCGAACCGATGATGGGCGCCAGCCAGACCACGCCGATCCAGCCCAGCGCGCCCCGCACATCGCTTTTCTTGAGCAAGATGTCGCCCGTGACCAGCCCGGCCAGAAGCACATAGGCGATGGCCCAGAGGGCTTGGGCCAGTGGCGAGGAACTGCCTATCCAGATGGGAAACATGTCATGCCCTGGCCCGTTTCCTAGGACTATAGTGCGCCCCACGATTCGAAGTCTGCCTTGAAAACAACACCCCCGTCACCGAATTTCCGCCCATGACCCCGCCCCACGATCCGTCTTCTGGAACTCCTGCCCGCGCCCATGCCGGACATGTCCGCGTCGCGAGCTGGAATCTGCTGCGCCGGGTGGGCGCCCGGGCAGAAGATGTGGCGCGCCTGATCCGCTCCTATCACCCCGATTTGATGCTGTTGCAGGAAGCGACCGAGGAGATTTCCCAACTGCCGGCGCTGGTGGGCGGGCATTTCTTCCGCCATCCCATGCAGAAACGCATCTATGGCCTGGCGGCGTGGAGCCCGCATCCTTTTCCGCCCACCTCGGCGCTGCATCTGCCCATGTCGGTGCTGCCGGCCGCCGTGCCGCGCCGGATGGCGCAGATCGTGAAATTCCACGGCATCAGCTTCGCCAATGTGCATCTCAGCCATGGGCAATTCCTCAACCGTTTCCAGCTCGCCCACATCGCCAATGCGTTGGAAGGGCCCGCCGCCATCATCGGCGATTTCAACGCCGTGGGCCCGATCGTGATGCCGGAATTCCGCGACATCGGTCCGCGCCAATGGACCCATAAGTCCGCGAATGTGGTCTCGCTTCGGCTTGACCGCTGCATGGGGCGCGAGGTGCGCTGCCTGCAGGCCGCCGTGCTGGACAAGGGGCCGTCGGACCATCATCCGATCTTGCTGGAGCTGGTGCACGCGGTGCATGCGCTGCCAGTCCGTGCCGCCAATAGCTAGAGCAAGTTAGGGCCAGATTGAACCGCTGCGCCGGAGAGATTTTGTGGCGTGGGCAGGAGAAAGGCGCGACCCGTATCGGCAATACGGGTAAGTCTTTCGACGAACCCACGACGCAAAAGACCCCGGCCCTATGGGGTTGCGTTGCGGCGGGCGCCCGCGGTGTCGCCGCGCTCGACCGTATTGCCGATACGCTCTTCGCACGGCTCCTGGTGGATCGCCTCACCGCAACGCAACGCGGACGCTTCAATCTTGCCCTAACTTGCTCTCACTCAGGCGATGCAGCCCAGCGTGTGACGGGCGATCATTTCTTCTTCATTGGTGGGGATCACCAGGACGGCGAGCTTGCTGTCGCCGGTGCTGATGATTTCGGCGTTGCCCGCATTGGCAGCAGTGTCGAGCTTTGCTCCCAGCCAGGAGAGTTTCTCCACCGTCATGGCGCGGATCTGGGGCGCGTGTTCGCCGATGCCCGCGGTAAAGACCAGGCCATCGAGGCCGCCCAGTGAAGCGGTGAGGGCGCCGATTTCCCGCGCCAGCCGGAAGACGAACAAAGCGAGCGCGTCTTTGGCGCTTTGCGCGGAGCTTTCCAGCAAGGTGCGCATATCGCCGGAAAGGCCGGAGACACCCTTCAGCCCGGATTCATTATAGAGCATGTGTTCCAGCGCCTGGACACTCATGCCGTCCCGTTCCTGCAGATAGAGCAGGACGCCGGGATCGATGTCGCCGGGGCGCGTGCCCATCACCAAGCCATCGAGCGCGGAAAAACCCATGGTGGTGTCCACGCTCTTGCCCTTCAAAAGCGCGCAGAGGCTGGCGCCATTGCCGAGATGGGCGACGATGGTTCTGCCTTTGGCCAGCGCGGGCGCGATCTGGGTTAGCCGTCCGGCGATATATTCATAAGAGAGGCCGTGAAAGCCGTAGCGGCGCACGCCTTCTGCTTCATAGCGGCGCGGAATGGCGATGCGGGTGGCGACATCCGGCATGGTGCGATGGAAGGCGGTGTCGTACGTCATCACTTGGGCAAGGCTAGGGCGCGCGCGGGCGATCGCGCGGATAGGCGCGATATTATGCGGCAAATGTAGCGGCGCCAGCGGCACCAGGGCGTCCAGCGCAGCGAGCAGGGCGGGTGTCACGCGCTCGGGCACGACATGATCGGGGCCGCCATGGACCATGCGGTGACCCACCGCCACGAGTTGACCCTGGCCAAGATGGGATGTCGCCCAATCGAGAATCTTTCCGATCACCGCATCGAAAGAAGCGCCGGCCCAGCTTTCGTCCGTCAGGCTTTTGCCCTTTGTGTCTTCGGCCATGAAATGGGGAATGCTATCGAGCTTTTCCGCTTCACCCTTGACCGAAAGGCGTAACGCGCCATCCGCGACATCGAACAAGGCGAATTTCAGGCTGGAAGAACCGGCGTTGAGGGTGAGGATCGCATCGCTCATGTCGCGATCTTTTGCGCCTGCGCGATCAGCACCGCCACCGCGCAAGACGCCATGCGGGTGCGTTCGGCATCGGCGCGGCTGGTGAGGATAATAGGCACGCGTGCGCCCAACACCACGCCCGCCGCGTCTGCACCGGCCAGGAATGACAGCTGCTTGGCCAGCATGTTGCCGGCCTCAAGGTCTGGCACCAAAAGAATGTCGGCCTGACCCGCCACCGGCGAGACGATGCCTTTCTCGGCCGCCGCCGCCGGGCTGATGGCATTGTCGAAGGCCAGTGGACCGTCCAGCAGGCCACCGGTGATCTGACCGCGGTCGGCCATCTTGCAAAGCGTCGCCGCGTCCAGGGTGGATTTGATCTTGGGATTGATGGTCTCGACCGCCGACAGGATTGCCACTTTGGGCTGTTTGATCCCCATCACATGGGCGAGGTCGATGGCGTTCTGGACGATGTCACGCTTGTCTTCCACATCGGGATAGATATTGACCGCGGCATCCGTCACCAGCAGCGGCTTGGGATAAGATGGCACGTCGAACAAATAGACATGGCTGAGCCGCCGTTCGGTGCGGAGATTGGCGGTGGGCGACAACACCGCGTGCAGCAGTTCATCGGTGTGGAGCGAGCCCTTCATCAACATTGCCGCTTCGCCGCGCGTGACGATCGCCACCGCTTCGGCGGCGGCATGTTCGCTGTCGGGAGCGTCGACCAGGCGATAAGGCGTGATGTCCACTTTGGCGGCTTTGGCGGCGGCCTGAATCTTGTCCGCCGGTCCCACCAGGATGGGCTCGATCAATCCTGCCTTGGCCGCTTCCACCGCCGCGCCGATGGCGTTGGCGTCGCACGGATAGGCGATGGCGGTGGCGAGCGGTTTCAATCCCGCCGTGCGCGCCAACAGCGCACGGAAGCGCTGGTGACGGCTCAGCTGTACATCCGGCAATTCCATCCGTGGCACGCGCAGCTTCTCGCGCGGCGCGCGCACCAAGGCGCTGCCTTCGGCCACGCGTTCATTGGCCTGGTTGACGCAGACACAATCGAACATGATCTGGAAATTGCTGCTGTCCTTGGCCCTCGCCGTGAGCGTGGCGGTGATCTGATCGCCCACCGCCACGGGTTTGAGGAAACGCAAGGTCTGTTCCAGATAGACGGTGCCCAGGCCCGGCAGCTTTGTCCCCAAGACGCTGGCGATCAGTCCGCTGCTGAACCAGCCATGGGTGACCGGTTCGGGCACGGCCATGCCTTTGGCGCCATCCACCAGGCTGGGACCGGCGTCGCCGGTGATCAGAGCGAAGAAATCCATGTCATCGCGCGAGAAGACACGGGTGAGGCCGGCGCTCTCGCCAATGGTGATTTCATCGAAGGTCCGGTTTTCGATCACCGCGTCCGTCATGCGGACCAGGTCCAGTCGCGCACCATGGGCATGTCGGTGCCGCGCTCGCGGATATAGGCTTCGTGATCCACCAGCCAATCGCGCAGTTTCTGCCTGAGATAGACCGCGCCGGCGCGCGGCACATAATCCAGCACGCTCTCCACCAGATGGAAACGGTCGAGCTTGTTGCGTACCACCATGTCGAAGGGCGTGGTGGTGGTGCCTTCCTCCATGAAGCCATGGACATGGAAATTGTCGTGATTGGCGCGCTTATAAGTGAGGCGATGGATCAGGGTGGGATAGCCGTGATAGGCGAACACCACCGGCCTGTCCTTCGTGAACAGCGCATCGAATTCGCTGTCTTCCAACCCGTGGGGATGCTGGCTGGGGGATTGCAAGGCCATCAAATCCACCACATTGACCACCCGTATCTTGATATCGGGCTGCTCGCGGCGAAGCAAATCCACCGCCGCCAAGGTCTCCATGGTGGGGACATCGCCGCAACATCCCATCACCACATCGGGCGCGCCGCCCCGGTCGTTGCTGGCCCACTCCCACACGCCGATGCCTTGGCTGCAATGCTTGATCGCGGCATCCATGGTGAGCCATTGCGGCTCGGGCTGCTTGCCCGCCACGATCACATTGATGCGGCTCCAGCTTCTCAGGCAATGGTCGGTGATGCAGAGCAGGGTGTTGGCGTCGGGCGGAAAATAGACCCGCACCGTGTCGGCCTTCTTGTTGGTCACATAATCGATGAAGCCGGGGTCCTGATGGCTGAAGCCGTTGTGGTCCTGGCGCCAGACATGGGAGGTCAGAAGATAATTAAGCGAGGCGATGGGCCGCCGCCACGGCACTTCGCGCGAGGATTTGAGCCATTTGGCATGCTGGTTGACCATCGAATCGACGATATGGATGAAGGCCTCATAGCAGTTGAACAGCCCATGCCGCCCGGTGAGCAGATAACCTTCCAGCCAGCCCTGGCAGCTATGCTCGCTTAGGATTTCCATCACCCGGCCTTCTGGCGCGAGAAACGTGTCGTAGGAATAGGTCGGTTCTTCCCAGGTGCGAGGGCTGGCCTCGAACACCGCCATCAGCCGGTTGGAGTCGGTCTCGTCCGGCCCGAAGATGCGGAAATTCCGCTCCTTCTCGCTGTTCCTGAGCACGTCGCGCAGATAGACGCCCATTATCTTGGTGGATTCGGCGCAGAGCGCGCCGGGCTTTTGCACTTTCACGGCGTAGGCGGTGTGATCGGGCAGGTCGAGCGGGCGTTTCAGCTCCCCGCCATTGGCGTGGGGATTGGCGCTCATGCGGCGCGTGCCTTTGGGCGCGAGCGCGGCGATCTCCGGCACCAGCTTGCCGGAGGCGTCGAACAATTCCTCCGGCCGGTAGCTCTTCATCCAATGTTCGAGGAGTTTCAGATGCGCGGGTTTTTCCAAGGTGAACGGTACCTGATGGGCGCGCCAAAAGCCTTCGGTCTTGAGGCCGTCCACGGTCTTGGGGCAGGTCCAGCCCTTGGGCGTGCGCAAGACGATCATGGGCCAGATTGGCCGCTCGCTGTCATTCTTGGTGCGGGCTTTTTTCTGGATCGCGGCAATGATGTCGAAGGCGTGGTCTGAGGCCGCCGCCATCTTGGGATGCATCTCCTTGGGATCGTCGCCCTCGACGACAATGGGTTCATAGCCATAGCCCCTAAACAGGGATTCCAGTTCAGGATTGGGAATCCGCGCCAGGATGGTGGGGTTGGCGATCTTGTAGCCATTGAGATGCAGGATCGGCAGCACCGCGCCGTCGCGCACAGGATTGAGGAATTTGTTGCCGTGCCAGGCGGTGGCGAGAGGTCCGGTCTCGGCCTCGCCATCGCCCACCACGCAAGCGACGATCAGATCGGGATTGTCGAACACCGCGCCGAAAGCATGGGCCAGCGAATAGCCCAGCTCGCCGCCTTCATGGATCGAGCCGGGCGTCTCCGGCGCGCAGTGGCTGGGGATGCCGCCAGGAAAAGAGAATTGCTTGAACAGGCGCTGCATCCCCGCTTCGCTCTCAGGCACTTCGGGATAGCGTTCCGAATAAGTGCCTTCGAGCCAGCAATTGGCCACCACACCTGGCGCGCCATGGCCGGGGCCGGCGATGAACAGAAGATTGGCGTCGCGCGCATTGATGATGCGGTTCAAATGCACATAGAGAAAATTCAGCCCCGGCACTGTGCCCCAATGGCCCAACAAACGCGGCTTGGTATCCTCCATCTTGAGCGGCTGGCGCAGCAAGGGATTAGCCAGCAGATAGACCTGACCAACGGAGAGGTAATTCGCCGCGCGCCACCAGGCGTCCATGCGGTCGAAATCTTGGGCGGAAAGCGGCGCGCTGGGCATGGAGATTCCTATCGTATTCGTTTCCGGCAGCGCCCGCACCGATCATAGGGGCGGCGGGAGCATGTCTCAAGCGCGCTTGAAACGGCAATCCAATGACAGATTCGTGTCGTCCGCTGCTATTTTTGAAGCTGCTTGCGGATCTGGGCCAATTCGCGCCGCCGGTTGTTATTCACGCGCGGATAGGAAAGCTTCAACGCGTCCAGCGCATCGACAATGACCTTGGACACCAAAAGGCGCGCATTCTTCTTGTCGTCGGCGGGAACAACATGCCAGGGCGCCTCCTTGGTGCTGGTGGCGGAGAGGCATTCCTCATAGGCCACCATGTACTTGTCCCAGAATTTGCGTTCCTGGGCGTCGCTCAGGCTGAATTTCCAGTTCTTGTCCGGATCGTCGATGCGGGCGAGGAAACGCTTGCGCTGTTCCTCCTTGGAAAGATGGAGGAAGAATTTGACGATCTTGGTGCCGTTGCGGGTGAGATGGGCTTCGGTGTCGCGGATCGACCGGAAGCGATCGTGCCAGACATGCTTCCTCTCGGGTCCCGGCCCCGCCTCGCTTTGCAACAGTTCGGGATGAACCCGCACGATCAGGACTTCTTCATAGTAGGAGCGATTGAAGATACCGATCTGGCCGCGCTCGGGCATGTCGCGGGTAGTGCGCCAGAGAAAGTCATGCGCCAATTCCTGGGCGCTCGGATGTTTGTAGCTGTAGACCCGGCAGCCTTGGGGATTCACGCCCGACATCACATGGGCGATGGCGCCGTCCTTGCCCGCCGCGTCCATCGCTTGGAAAATTACCAGAAGCGCATCGTTGTTCGAGGCATAGAGCAGCTTCTGCCGTTCGCCCAACCGCGCCACATGATCGGCCAGAAGCGCCTGATAATCTTTCTTGGAGGTGTAGACCGGCTTCACCCTAGTCGCCCATTTGCGCAAATGGATCGTTTCGCTTTCGGGGACCTGGAATTTGCTGGCGTCGATTTTCATGGACCGCTCCACACTCTTGTCGCCTGGGCAAAAGTGGCACCTAATTCATCTCGCCGATAGCGGGAGGTCATGCCCGGGCGCGATACTTTTCTGGGAACCGGGCGGGCCAGAAGGAGTTGCCGGAACATGACCATTTTTGACGAACGCGAGCGGGCCTTCGAGGCCAAATGGGCCCATGACGAAGAAATGCAATTCCGCATCATCGTGCGGCGGAACGAGCTTCTGGGCCGCTGGGCCGCGACCGAGCAGGGGTTGGCCGATGCCGAGCTGGAACGCTATGTCGCCGGTCTGGTGGCGCTGGCGCTCAAGACCAAGACAATCGACGCGCTGTTTCTGAAGCTGCGTGTCGATCTGGGCACGGCCCACAGTGACGCGGTGATCCTGCGCAAGATGGACGAATTCCTGGACGCGGCGACGCTTGATGCGGGCCTAGAACAGCGGTTTGCCCTGGGCGGTGGGAAGGCTGACCTCCAGCACCCGGGCCACGGTGGGGGCAATGTCGCGCATGTCGATTTCACCCAGGTTTTTTCCGGCGGGGATGCCGGGCCCCTCGATCAGGAAGGTGGAATGCATTTCCGCATGCTCCGGAAAATATCCATGCGATCCCCGGACTGAGGCGCCGTCCGTCACCAGCGGGCCTGCCAGCGCGCCGCTGGGCAAATAGCCGATCTTGTAATCGACCCAGAAGCTGACGCCGCGCCCGCCGCCCAGGCGCGCGATCTCGGCCTCGTCGGCCATGCGCAGCACGCCACTGGCGGGATCGGCGGCAAGCTTCTGCAACAGAGCAGCGACCTTGGCTCTCAACGCCGCATCGTTGGGGCGCGCCAGCATGATGGCTGACGAGCCGCCGGTGATCCATGGCATGGCGTCCCAGCTTGTGATGCGGTGCTTGTCGTCCAGGGTGACCAATCCGGCTTCGACAAAGGCGTTGGTGATGTGGACTTCGTGGGTGATCGGGGCGAAGCCATGGTCTGATACCAGCACCACCACTTCATCGGGATGGACCGTGCGCGCGGCGTCTTCCATTACGCCCAGCGCGGCGTCGGCATTCTCGATCGCTGCATGCGCTTCGGCGCTGCCCGGGCCAAAAGTGTGCTGCTGTTCGTCCACCGCGCTCAGATGCATGGTGACGAAATCGGGCTTGAAGTCGGCCATTATTCTGGCGACCCAGACTGCCTTGTTGGTGTCGCCCTGGGGCGTGTTCTGCAGCACATCGCCCACCGACAGGCCGGTCTCGCGTTCCAGCCGCGCCGCCAGGCCGGGGGAAGACAGCACCCGTTCCAGCTTCATGTCGTCAGGCGTGTTGGCCCGCCAATATTCGGGGATGTTTTCGTTGATGGGCGCGCCCACGCTCACCGGCCAACCGAGACTGGCGACATTGCCGCCTTTGTCGCGCACCGCGCTCCACAAGGTCGGCACCTTGATGTCGCTAAAGTACCAGTACCAGCCTTCGAAATTCTTGCGCAGGGGATCGAAGGTGGTGTTGGCGTCGATGCCGTGAATGGCGGGCCACACCCCGGTGATCAGGGTCGTGTGATTGGGATAGGTGATGGTGGGAAGCACATTGCGCACGCCGATCGAATAGCTGCCCTTGGCAAGGGCTTCGCTGAAATGAGGCAGGGTGAGGCCGCGCGTTTTGCCGTCTACCACATCGCCGGGACGAAGCCCGTCAAACGAGACCATCAGGACTGGATGGGCGAGGGCCTGATTGGGCAACATTGGCGTGACCGCCAGCAGCGCGGCCGCGAAGGCGAACGAGATCTTCATGCGACTCCCCTGAGGTGAGGGCGCATTGTGCCATATTTTATGACGCTAATACGTCACGTTTCGGCGGGGCCGGGCGCAAAGGGTTTGGCGAGCGTGGCCGCCAGCACCTTCGGCTGCGACGAGAGGCGATAGCGCAGCGCCTCCAGCCAGATCGGATCGTCGAAGGCATAATGTTTATAGCGTCTCAGCTCATTGAGGCCGCGCGCCAGATAGGTCGGCAGCCGCCGGTACCAGGGGAATTTCCGCCCGATCTGGCCGATGTCGGAAGGAAAGGCGCCGGTGGTGACGGGGAAGGGCATCACGCCGCGGAATTTGATGCCGAAATCCCAGGCGCGGTCGAAATCCACATCGAAGGGCAGCGACATCGGCAGCAGCATGTCGAGATAGGCGGCGGCCGCCTTGCGATCGACCGCATAAGCCACCGCGCCGGTTTCGCGCGCCAGAAATCCCACCAGCTCATGATGGCGGCCGATCCGCTCCAGCTTCTGGGGCAGGCCGGGATAATTCCCGTAAAGCAGCGAGATATTCCATTCCCCCGCGTGCTGCTCCAGCCCCATCAGCACACCGGGCAGCGCGTCGCCCGGGATCGCGTCGTCTTCCAGGATCAGGGCGAATTCCGCGCCGCCGTCCAGAAAGCGCCGCATCGCCCCCACATGGCTCATGTAGCAGCCGATCTCGCAGGGCGTGGGATGCTTGCCATGCCGCCGCTCATAGTTGGGCCGCGAGAAATGCGGCGTGGCATCGGGATCGATGTCGCGGCCTTCGACGGCAGCGAAACGCTCGAACGGAATGTGAAGCCGACCCAGTTCAGAGGAGATGCGCGCTAAACGGTCGGGGCTTCGCTCCAGGTTTATGACGAGGCAGGTCCAATTTCGGAACATGGCGTTCCCCCCTTGATATTTTTTTGTATGGGCGACCAGAACGCTTCATGCGCGGCCAACGGGAAGGCGGCCGGACGGAAGCTGGTAAAGGACGGTGTGCCGCGAAGCTGGCTTTGGTAGAGGCCGATCAGGGCGCGCTTCTCGCGCCAGGGCGCGGCGAAGACATGGCGGTGGACCGGGCCGGCGCGATGGTTCAGCCGCTCAAGCGCCGCCATGCGGTGAAAGACATTCGAGGCGTAAGGCAGCTCTTCATAAAAATAGAATTCGAAGAAGGGCTGAAGCCGCGCCAGATTGCGCAGGATCGCTTCGGCCGCGGCGCGGTGATTGACATGCCGGCCAATGCCCAGCGGCACGAACAGCGCCGAAGGCGTGCCGCTTTCCGCCGCCAGCGCAAACAGAAGCGCCAGCAGCCTGTCCTCGATCTGCGCCACATCATCGGCCACGCCCGCCATCTCGCTGGGGCGGCGGTGGCGCAAGGCCGGCTCTTCGCATTCCAGATCGTGACGCACCAACCCGCATGCGGTAGCGAAGGCGCGGTCTTCCTTGTCGCGCACATAGCGGACCGCGTCCTGGGTGAGGTCGGCGCGCGCCAGGCGCGGCTGGACCACATAACGGCCATGGGTGAAAAGGTTGATCAAGATGCCGTGGCCCAGCGTTTTGAGGAATCCGCCCAGCGAGAAACAGGCATCGTCGAAATGCGGCGACAGAACGATGACGGGACGGTGGCGAAAACGCTCCACCAGCGCGGCGCTGCCGGACGGAGCAGCGCCAATGGGCTCCATCAAGCGCGTGAATGTGACCGCGGTTTCGATGACGCAACTTTCGATGGGGTGCAAAGAACCGCATCCCCCGCGCGCTCCCACGCGAAAGATTGTGCGCCCGAACGGCGCGTTGCCAGCGTGACTCACCCCCTCGTGGTCAAACAGGCCAAGGATGACAATCTCGAAACGCAACTCGCGTCACAAGGCAATCCATCGGTTTGATGGGCCTAATTTTCGTGTAGGGCCACGTCCTACACGCTGCAATCGCAGATATCCTGCCGCTCGCCCAAGCTCGCGGCGTTCGCCACTCAAAATGGTCCACTGGACCATTTTGACCGCCTAGAGCGGTCGCGGCTCACCCAACGGACTCGTGCCAGTGCATCGCTTCGCGCAGGAGTTCGGTGGCGCTGGAAAGCTGCAACTTCTGCTTGATCCGGGCACAATAGGCCTGGACGGTCTTGATGCTCACATTGAGCGACTGGGCGACCTGGCGGGTCGGAAGCCCCTTGCCCAGAAGATTGAACACTTCCAATTCGCGGTCGCTGAGCGATTCCAATGACGACCCCGCCTGCGGCTGCGCGGCCACGAAGCGTTGGGCGAAGGCGTCGGAGACCGTCTCGCTCAGCCATAATTTCCCGCCCCGGACCGCACGGATCGCCGCCACGATCTGCTTGGTGGATTCGCGCTTCATCACATAGCCGCGCGCGCCGGCGCGGATGGCGCGCTCGGCATAAAGCTTCTCGTCATGCATCGAGAGCACGATCTGCGACACCAGCGGATGGCGATGCTTGATCTGCTTGATCAGCTCCAGACCAGAGCTTTCCTTCAGCGACAGGTCGATGATCGCGACATGGGGCTTGTCGGCGGCGATGCCTTTGAGCGCCTTGGCGGCGTCCTCGGCTTCGCCGCAGGCGGTCATGTCGGGCTGCTGCTCGATCAGGCTTTTGAGCATTTCCCGTACCAGGGGATGATCGTCCACCAGGAAGACTTTGGCTTTGGTGGCGGTGGACGTCATTCGGCGGCCTGACTATGCGGGATCAGGCAACTGAGTTCGGCGCCGCCGAAGCGGCCGCGATCGACCCGGAAACGGCCGCCGATCATCTTGGCGCGGTCGGCAATGATGCGCAGGCCCATGCCGTTGCCAGACGGCGCGCTGGCCGGCAGTCCCGAGCCATTGTCGGAAATCACCAATTGGGTGCCTTCCTCGATCTCTTCCAGCTGGACGATGATGCGGGTGGGACGGCCATGTTTGATGGCGTTGCCCACCCCTTCCTGGGCGATGCGGTAGAGATGGATGGCGGTGGATTGGGATTCGATCAGGACCGGCATCTGGCAGTCGAAGTGGCAATCCACCGCGAACAATTCCGAGGTCGAGACGCAGAATTCCTCCAGCGCCTGCATCAGCCCGTCGGATTTCATCTCGACCGGATGAAGGCCCTTGGCCATGCCGCGCGCCAAGGTGATCGCTTCCTCGATCAGATCCACCACCTTGCGCGCTTCGCGCGGTTCGGGAAGTTCGCGCCGGGTCAACTTTTCCGCCAGCAACTGTCCGGCCATCGCCGTGCCGGTGAGATACTGGCATAGGCTGTCATGCAGGTCCTGGCCGATGCGGCGCTGTTCGCGCTCGGAGATTTCGAGCATCTCGCGCTCCAGCCGCTCGCGCTCGGCGATTTCGTGGGACAGCGCCACCGCGCGGACGCGGGCCAGATCCTCCAGATTCTTTTGCAGATAGCGCAGCCGCACCAGCACATGGGTGAGGAAGGCGTAAAACACCAATCGCACCAGCGCGTTGAAGAAGGGGACCATGATGTTGGACGGATGCAGGCCCGCGGCCAGATCGCCCGCTATCCAGACGATCACGCTGAGCAGCGCCAGGCCCAGCGCGGGCACCGCCCCTACATACCAGGCCGTGATCGAGACCGGGATGGCATAGACCACCGAGAGCGAAACCTCGATGCCCGTCACATAATCCAAAAGGCCGATCGCCATCACCAGAAGGAGCATGAACATGCCCACTTCCCATCGCGAACGGCGTGCCATCCATTCCGCCAATGGCGAAAGGATGCGTTCACGCAACAAAATGAGATTGCTCCAACTACGCACTCGCGCCCCCCGGCAAGACGATGTTACACATGTTCACTTGCTGGGGCATCAAAGAAGTTGCGTTCGCTTCCACAATTTTTGTCCAACTTCCATTGGATCGTACCGGGCGAGGCGTCGCGTTCGGCGCAGATCCATGGCTGGCTGTTAACGCCGTTTCTTCAGGCCAATGGCATCACGAGCCTGATCAATCTGCGGGGCGCGCATCCGGAATTCCGTTGGTGGCGGAGGGAAGAGCGGGCCTGCCTGGATGGCGGCGTGCGCTATTTCAACGCCATGCTGGATTCCCGGCTTCTGCCCACGCGCAAGATGCTGATCGCGCTGTGGGACGGTTTCGAGCGTGCGGGGGCACACCGGCCGCTACTTATCAAATGTTCAGGAGGACAGGACCGCACCAGCCTGGCGGCCGCGCTCTATCTTCTCGACCGGCAAGGCTGGGGCGCGATGGAACAGGCCAAGGCGCAATTCGCGGGCCTTCCCTATCTGCATTTCCCCAAGCGCGAGCAAAGATGGCTTCAAGCCTTTCCCGAATTCGCCCGCGAAGCGTCGGGCAGCGGGCCGATCGGGCAATGGATCCGCGAAGGCTATGATCCGCATGCCCTGGCGCAATGGCTGGACCGCTGGCTAGGGCCGGGAAGTTTCCGTGGGATCTATCCGTGAGGCGAAGGAAATAGGCGCGCCACGCGACACACGCTGACAATTTTAATGTTACGCCCGTCCGCGGCAATTGATAGGTTTTTGGCGGCGGCCAATTTCAAGGTGCGCGTAAACGCAAGAACATCCTGCGCCGCCGCGTGCGTTCATCCCAGACTGGACAACGAAATTCAACCGGAGCCGGTGTCCGCGCAGCGTTCGTGATCATCACATCATCCATTCGCAACCCGAGAGGAGATTTGACATGAAAACCAAGCTCATCGCGTTGACTTTGATCGGTGCCGCATCGCTCGTCCTCCTTGGGCATGTGGCCGTCGCGCAGCAGGACAAATATGCCCTGACATTGGGCAAACTCTCGTTCGGCGATTTCCGGGGATACGAGAATTGGAAGGTCGTCGCGGTCAGCCGGACCCCGAAGCAGGTCAAAGTGATCGTGGCGAATGACGTGATGATCGCCGCCTATAAGCAGGGCCTTCCCGCTGTGGGCAAGACCTTCCCCGAAGGCGTCAAGATCGTGAAGATCGAGTGGAACCTGAAAAAGAACACCGAAGCGCCTTATGATGTGGAAGTGCCGGATACGCTGGCGGCGGTGTCCACCATCGAGAAGGATTCCACCCGGTTCCCGGACACCCATGGCTGGGCCTATGGCAATTTCAATTTCAACGCCGCGGACAGCACCTTCACGCCCCAGGGCACCGACGCCAAATGCGGCTATGCCTGCCACACACGGGTGGCGGCAAAGGACTATATCTATACGCATTACCCGCAGCGATGAGCCGTGATCTCCTCATGCTGAGCCTGCCGTCTCTCGACAGCACGGGATGAGGACATGGATAGCCCAGCTATTTGCACAGTTTTTAATCTGCGTTCTGCTCCGATTGACGGGGCGGTGGCGATCTGGAAAAGTCCCGGTGACCCGCGGGGCTAACAGCGGGACTTGGGCGAGTTCGGGGACATCATGCTCACTCACAACATTGCGATCCTGTGCGGGCGCGTCGCGCCAGCGTGGACGCTCCACATTGCATCAGCAATTTCGGGAAGGAATATCTCATGAAGAAAACGCTCGTCGCGCTTGCCGCGCTTATGCTGGGTTCAGTTGCGCCAGTTCATGCCACCACCGATGTGCCGCGCCTGAACACGACGATCACGCAGTTCGGTCACCTGCCCAAGGGCATGTATCTGGGTGAAGCCGCCGGCGTGGCCGTCAATTCCAAGGGTCATGTTTTCGTTTTCAGCCGCGGCAACACGGATGGCCCGGTGTTTGGCCCCAAGGCCGCCCAGCTTTTAGAATTCGACGCCAACGGCAAATACCTTCGCGAGATCGGCCATAATCTCTACGCCTTCGGCTTCGCCCACACCGTGCGCGTGGACAAGGACGACAATATCTGGACCACCGACAAAGGCACCGACATGGTGGTCAAGTTCAATCCCGCGGGTGAAGTCTTGCTGGTCCTGGGACGCAAGCAGGAATCCGCCGACTTTGGGCTTGGTCCGATCCAGCGCGTCAATCCGCCCCGTCCGCCGGTCCCCGGCATGTTCCGCCAGGTGACCGACGTCACCTGGGATTCCGCGGGCGACATCTTCGTCAGCGACGGCTACATCAATTCCCGCGTCGCCATGTTCGACCATAATGGCAATATCACCGGCTCGTTCGGCGAACCGGGCACCGGCGAGGGGCAGTTCAATACCCCGCACACCATCGCGGCGGACGCCCAGGACAACATCTATGTCGGCGACCGCGGCAATGGCCGTATTCAGGTGTTCGACAAGACCGGAAAGTTCGAACGCATCATCAATCAGCCGGCCGATATCACCCTGCCGACCGATGTTCATGCCATTCGCCAGCCTCCGGCGCCCCGGGCACCCGACGCGCCGCCGCCCGCCAACAAGACCATCTCTCCTGGTGCGCCCTGGGCGATCTGCATCACCCCGCCCAACAAAGCCGGCGAACAGTTCCTCTATTCGTCGGATTCCTATCCGGGCCGCATCTACAAGATGAAGCTGGATGGCACGGTGCTGGGCACGATCGGCGCCGCCGGCAAGGAGCTGGGTCATTTCGGGGACATCCACGAACTGGCCTGTCCGACCGAGAATCTGATTTACGCGGGCGAGGAACTGAACTGGCGCGTGAGCAAGATCGTTATTCATCCGTAGTTTTTTTACCCCTCCGCCCTGCGCACGCTCGAGAGCGTGCTACGGGCACCTCCCCTGTCAGCGCGCTTCGCGCGCACAGGGGAGGAGGGCCTGTGTGCTGCCGCCGAGTTTTTGGGCTTAAGCTCCGCGCGCTGCTCGCGCCCGCGCGCGGCTCTCGTCGGACCAAACAGACGGGACGTCATAATATTCCGGGAAGGCCCGCGCGCCCTCTGGCAGCATTACCCACTTCTGTTTAGTGCTTGTGAAGATATGCACGTCAGGCGGTGTGGCGTTGGGATCGTCCAAGGTGCCCACCCGCACAAAGGCGAAGGCGTCCTGGGAATAGTGGCTCCATAGCGCCACCTTGCAGGTGGGGCAGCGCATGATTTTCTGCCCCCGCCCGCTGGCCGAGGGTGTGTGCACCAGTTCAGGCTGGCCGGACAAAAGCGCGACGCGCGAAGATTCGATCATGGCGTTGATGACAAAGGCGCTGCCGGTCTCGCGCTGGCACCAGCTGCAATGGCAGCAATGGACGATCAGCGGCTTGTCGTCCAGCCGGTATCGAGTGCCTCCGCAGGTGCAGCCGCCTTCCATGGCGCCAAACTAGCGAAATCGGGCTAAGGCGTGCAAGACGCCCCTGCTGCTTTGTCATTCCCGCGACAGCGGGAATCCAGAAACTGCCTGATGGAATACTGGATGCCCGCTTTCGCGGGCATGACAAGTGGGCGGGACTGACAGTGGCGCTAGTTGAATTCCATCACATTCGCGCTGCCCACCTGGATGCGTTCCAGCAGCATCGGGCATTCGGGGATCATGCGCTCCATCCAATAGCGCGCGCACATCAGTTTCTGCTTATGGAAATCGTCGCTCTTTGTCAGGGCGATTTTAGCCATCCGCGCCCACATCCATGCCACCGTCACGATGCCCATCAGGCGCAGATAATCGACCGCCCCCGCGCCCGCATCGTTGGGATTCTTGATCCCGTTCTGCGCCAGCCACATGGTGGCGGCCTGCAAATTCTCGACCCCGCGTTTCAGACCCTTGGTATAGATGCCAAGCTTTTCGTCTTTCTCGTTCTCGGCAAGCCAGGTGGTGAGCTGGCCAAACAAGGCCAAGGGCGCGGCGCCGCCTTTGCGGCCCAGCTTGCGGCCCACCAGATCCATCGCCTGCACGCCATTGGCGCCTTCATAGGTCTGGTTGATGCGGCCATCGCGCACAAACTGTTCCACGCCATTGTCGCGGATATAGCCGTGGCCGCCATAGCATTGCATGCCCAAATTCGCCGCCTCGAAGCCCATGTCGGTGCCGAAGGCTTTCAAGACCGGCGTCATCAAATCGGCGAGAAGCCCGGCCGCTTCCGCGTCCGGCCGCTTGGAATGGGCCACCGACATGTTGAGCGCGGTCCAGCAGAGAAGCGCGCGCGTGCCTTCCACGAAGGCGCGGCAATGCAGCAGCATGCGTTTGACGTCGGGATGAACGATCTCCAGATCGGCGGGCTTGTCGGGCTCGGCCGGCCCGGTCAGCGCATGGCCTACCCGCCGCTCATGCACATAGGCATAGCCGTTCTGGTAGGCGACATCGCCGATGGCGATGCCCTGCACACCCACGCCCAGCCGCGCCGCGTTCATGATGATGAACATGCCCGCCATGCCGGCGGACAGCGAGCGTTTCTCGCCCGGCTTGAACGGCTCAGGCTTGGGGCCCAGCCGCCAGGCAATGGCGTCGTCGAAATTCAGCACGCAGGTGGCCTGACCCTTGATGCCCATCTTGTGCTCGATGCCGCCGGTGTTGACGCCGTTGCGCGCGCCCATCTTGCCGTCTTCGCCCACCAGGAATTTCGGCACCATGAAGAAATTCACGGTGGAGAGATCGTCGTGGATTTGGCCGTCGGCGTCGGGAATCTTGGCGATCACCATATGGATGATGTTGTCGGTGAGGTCCTGGTCGCCGCCCGAGATGAAGATCTTGGTCCCCTTCATGCGATAGGTGCCATCGGGCTGTTCCACCGCGCGCGTCTTCATCAGGCGCAGATCGGTGCCGCAGTTGGGCTCGGTCAGGCACATGGTGCCCGCCCATTCGCCCGAGACCATCTTTGGCACCAGATGTTCCTTCATCCAGGGCGCACCGGTGGCGATCAGCGCGCCATAGGCGGCGGACGTCAGGCCCGGATACATGGCGAAGCTCTGGTTCGCGGCCATCGCCATTTCGCCCAGTGCCATGTTGATGATGGTGGGCATGCCGGAACCGCCATATTCGGTGGGCGCGGAAAGACCGCCCCAACCGCCTTCGCTGTAGGCGCGGTAGGCTTCCTTGAAGCCCTTTGGGGTTCTGACCACGCCATTCTCGAAATGGCAGCCTTCTTCGTCGCCGGACTGATTGATGGGCTGCAGCACTTCCTCGCAGATCTTGCCCGCATTGGTGAGGATGTCGTCGATCAGGTCGGGGGCAAGGTCTTCGAACCCCGGCAGGTCGCGCTGCTTTTCCGCTTCCAGGAATTCATGGATCAGGAAGCGGTAATCCTCCACTGGGGCGCGATAGATCGGCATGCGTGATTCCTCCCGGGTTGAGTCGGTTGTACGCCCGGGAATTGGGGAAATAAACCGCGGGACTTTGGGCAAACACGCGGTTGCCTTGCCGCTCGCCCAAGCTCGCGGCGTTCGTCGCTTTTGCAGGTCCACCGGACCTGCTCACGCGTTCCGCGTCGCTCCTTACAACAGAAAAGCGGCCCAGCGCATGGCCGGGCCGCTTCCTTATACGTCTGTTATATACGTCTTACTTGACCGAGCCCGAGGCCGAACCGGAGGCCGAGCCTGAAGCGCTGGTATTGTTCAGCGTGTCGGAAGCAGTCGATTCCGCGCCATTCGCCGTGCTTTCGGCGTTGCCCGCTGTGCGGTTGGCCTTGTTCACAGTACGGCCCGCCATGTTGGAGGCCATATCGGTGGCTTCGGGAGTCGAAACGCTGCCCGAGGCGCCGACCGACTTGCCGTCCACATCCGCGTCAGCCGAACCGCTGGCGCCGGCCGAAGCCGTCTGGTTCACAGTCGAGGTGGCGTCACGGTCGGCGGTCATCGCGCCGTTCTCGGCCCTGCCGGCCGCGCCATTGGCGGTCTGTTCGGCGGTTCCTGTGGCCCCGCCCACCGCGCCGGTCACCGGCGCAGTCGAAGGCGTCATCGCCGAAGCGCCGCCGCTCATGCTGCCGGACGCGCCCATGCCATTGGTGGCGCCTGACGCCATGCCGCCGGCGGACGAACCCAGGCCGCCCACGGTACCGCCGACGCCGCCGCCCAATCCGGGGGCCGCGACCGCAGGGCTGACAATCAAAGCCGCACCGCCAAGCAGGGCCACGGCAAACGCACTACGCATAATGGTGTTCATGTTTCTCTCCTTTGAGGACGCGGGAGGGGGCCGCGCCTTATCTCTTTTCGCTATGAGAGAACGACCGGCCGCAAAACTCTTTCCCCGGGCGCTCGAGAATCTCGTGTTTTCGCTTCGGGTCGGAGCCAAATCCGGGCCGGGGTCCGTCAATTGCGGCAGTTATGGGGCGGTATTTGGCGGAATGTGCGGGCGCACTTATAGTACCGGCGCTGCTGGCTGAGGGGACGGGCATGATCCGGAAATTGTTTGGCGTGGGTGTGTTGGCGGCGTCGCTGATCGCGACTTCATTGATCAGCACGGCGGCGGATGCGCGGGTCGTGAGCCTGGAAATCCAGAAGCGCGAGCCGATCCTGAACGGCAAGGCCTTCGGCGGTACAGGTTCGTACGAAAAGCTGGTGGGCAAGGTGCATTTCGCGCTCGATCCCAAGGCGGCGATCAATCAGCGCATCGTGGATTTGAGCCTGGCGCCCAGGAACGCCAAGGGCGAAGTCGAATTCACCGCCGACTTCTTCATGCTCAAGCCCAGCGATCCCAAAAAAGGCAATCACCGCCTGTTCTATGAAGTGGGCAATCGCGGCGGCAAATCCATGCTGGGCTATTTCCAGAAGGCCAAGAACAGCAAGGATCCGACCAGCGCGGACGAGATCGGCGATGGCGCCTTGATGAACCAGGGCTGGACCTTGCTCCAGATGGGCTGGCAATGGGACGTGCCCACCGGGCAGATGCGCATGGACCAGCCCATCGCCACCGACAATGGTAAAAAGATCATCGGGCTGGTGCGCGGCAATTTCATTCCCAACGATCATTCGCCGGTCCAGCCGCTGGCCGACCGCAATCATTTCGCCTATCCGATCGACGATCCCAACGCGCCGGAAAACGTGATGACAGTGCGGGACAATTACGCCGATCCCGCCCAGACGATCCCGCGCGGCAAATGGCATTTCGTGGGCGAAAGCGGCGTGTCGCTGGATGGCGGCTTCCAGATGGGACGCATCTATGACGTGGTCTATCGCTCGCACGATCCCCGCGTGGTGGGCACCGGGCTTTCCGGCACGCGCGACCTGATCAGCTTTTTGAAGCACGACACCAGCGCGGCCAATCCCATGCCCGGCATCACCACGGCTTATGGCTGGGGCGTGTCACAATCGGGGCGGTTCCTGCGCCAGATGCTCTATGAAGGCTTCAATGAAGACGAGAGCCATCGCATCGTCTTTGACGGCGTGATCGACGAAGTGGGCGGCGCGGGGCGGGGCTCGTTCAACATCCGCTTCGGCCAGGCGTCGCGCGACGCCGAGGAATTCTTCAACGTCTTCTATCCGGCGGACATCTTTCCTTACACCGACGGGATCGAAACCGATCCCGTCACCGGCAAGACGGGTTCGCTATTGGCGGATGCCGAAGCCCATCATGTGCGGCCCAAGATTTTCCACATCTTCTCCAACTCGGAATATTTCAATCGCGGCGGCTCGCTGCTCCATACCGATGTGATGGGGACCAGGGATATCGCGCCGCCGCCGGACAGCCGCATCTATTTTGTTTCCTCGGGCCCGCATGCTTTCGGGCCCATGCCGCCCAAGCAGTTTGCCGGCGCGGCCGGCTTCAACAATCCGGTGAGCCGCAACCCCATCGTGCGCGCGCTGTTAAAGGATATGGACGATTGGGTGACCAAAGGCGTGACGCCGCCCGACAACAGGATTCCGCACATCGCCGACGGCACCCTGGTGCCCACGGCACAAGCGGGATGGCCGAAAATTTCCGGCGTGCATTTTCCGGTGCCCAATCTGAAGGAATATCGCCTGGATTTCGGGCCGGACTTCGCCAAGGGCATCGTCAGCGAACCGCCCAAGGTGGGACAGATTTATGTGAATCTGGTTCCTGCCGTGGATGAAGCCGGCAACAGCCGCGCCGGCATCCGGCTTCCCGCCATTGCCGTGCCGGTGGGCACCTATGGCGGCTGGAATTTCCGCGATCCCGCGATCGGCCGCCCCGATCAGCTGTTCGGTGAGATGGGCTCGTTCCATCCCATGACCCGCACCAAAGAAGAGCGGCTGGCGAGCGGCGATTCAAGGCTTTCCATCGCCGAGCGCTACAAGAGCCGGGACGACTACATCGCCAAGGTGACTTTGGCGGCCAAGGCGATGGTGAAGGACCGTTTCCTGCTGCCGGAGGATCTCAACGATCCCATCGACCAGGCGGTGGCGTTGTATGATTGGACGGTCAAGCCGGATCGCACGGCGCTGCAATCCATCTCGTTCGCGCCGGGGAAATAACCCCTCCTCCTGGCGCATGATCGAGAAGAACCGCATTGAAATTCTGGATTGGTTGAGAGGGCTCGCGGCTCTCTCGGTCGCGC
>DATBAP010000004.1:0-11678 GCA_036271455.1 Rhizomicrobium sp. | reverse complement strand
GCACGCCGTAATAGATGGTCAACAGCAACAGCGGGATCAGCAACAGCTGTTCGCGGAAGGTCAGATCGGTCATCGTCAGCAGTTGCGGTTTCTCCAACTCGCCGAAGATCACGCGGCGATAGAGATAAAGCGCGTAGCCCGCCGAGAGGATGACGCCGGTCGTGGCGAAAAACGCCACCCAGGTGTTGACCTGGAACGTGCCGATCAGCGTCAGGAACTCGCCGATAAACCCGGAGGTGCCGGGCAGCCCGACATTGGCCATGGTGAACACCATGAACACAGTGGCGTAGCGCGGCATGCGATTGACCAACCCGCCATAGGCCGCGATCTCGCGGGTGTGCATGCGGTGATAGACCACGCCGACGCAGAGGAACAGCGCGCCGGACACCACGCCATGGCTGAGCATCTGGAAGATGCCGCCTTCCACGCCCTGGTGGGTGAGGGTGAAGATGCCCATGGTGACGAAGCCCATATGGGCGACGGAGGAATAGGCGATCAGCTTCTTCATGTCCTCCTGCGCCAGCGCCACCAGCGAGGTGTAGATGATCGCCACAATTGAGAGCGTGAACACCAAGGGCGCGAACATTTCGGAGGCGACGGGGAACATCGGCAGGGAAAAACGCAGGAAGCCATAGCCGCCCATCTTGAGCAGGATGCCGGCCAGGATCACCGAACCCGCGGTAGGCGCCTCGACATGCGCGTCGGGCAGCCAGGTATGGACCGGCCACATCGGCATCTTGACCGCGAAGCTGGCGAAGAAGGCCAGCCACAGCCAGGTCTGCATCGCCACCGGGAAATGCACCGCCGATAGAAGCGTCGGAATGTCGGTGGTGCCCGAATACCAGTACATGCTCATGATCGCGAGCAGCATCAGCACCGAGCCGATGAAGGTATAGAGGAAGAACTTGAAGCTGGCATAGACCCGCCGCTTGCCGCCCCAGATGCCGATGATGAGGAACATCGGGATCAGGCCGCCCTCGAACAGCACATAGAACAGCACCAGGTCCAGCGCGCAGAACACGCCGATCATCATGGTTTCCAGCACCAGGAAGGCGATCATGTATTCGGGCACGCGGGTCTCGATCGATTCCCAGCTTGCCAGGATGCAGAACGGCATCAGCCCCGCGGTCAGCACCACGAACAGCATCGAGATGCCGTCGACCCCCATGTGATAGGAGATGCCGCCGCCCAGCCAGTTGGCCTGCTCGACAAGCTGGAAGCCGGAATTGTGCGGATCGAATGCCGCCCACACCATGAGTGACAGCACGAAGGTGACGGCGGTGGTGGCAAGCGCGATCCAGCGCGCCGCATTGGCGAAAGGCAGCGCCAGGATGGCGGCGACGCCGATCAGCGGCACGAAGGTGACGAGGGATAGCAGCGGCAAGCTCACAGCCCACCTCCCGACACCATGAACCAGGTGGCAAGCGCCACCACGCCCAGCAGCATCGCCAAAGCATAATGGTAGACATAACCGGATTGCAGTCGTGCCGCGCCGCGGCTGGCATCGACCACCCGGGCGGCGATGCCGTCCGGCCCCAGCCCGTCGATCACCACGCCATCGCCCTTCTTCCCAAGGAAGCGGCCGATCCAGAAGGCAGGCCGCACGAACAGAAAGTCGTAGAGTTCGTCGAAGTACCATTTGTTGTAGAGGAACACATACAGCATGCCGCGCCGGGCCGCGAGTTTGCGCGGCAGGTCGGGGTGCAGGATGTAATAGTAATAGGCGACCAGGAAACCGATGATGGTGAGAACCAGTGGGCCTAACTCGACCCACATCGGCAATTCGCCTTCCTTGGCCGGAGCGACGAAGATCGAGTTGTTCCAGAAGGCGGTGGCGCCGTCGCCGATGAAGTAATGGAAGAACAGCATGCCGGCGAACGCCGCGCCCAACGCCAGCACCGCCAGCGGCACCAGCATCGTTATGGGCGATTCATGGATGTCTTCCAGCCTGGGGGCGTGATGCTCGTCATGGCCATGGGCATGATCGTCGTCGGCTGCCGGCTCGTCATGGGAATGCGCGCCGCTGCTGTGTGAGAGATGCTGGTGATCCAGCCCGCGATAACGGCCATGGAAGGTCATCAGGAATTGGCGCCAGGAATAGAAGCTGGTCATGCCCGCCGCGAGCAACAGCAAGGTGAAGGCGTAGGAGCCGATGGCGGTATGCGCGTTCCAGGTGGCGTTGATGATGGCGTCCTTGGAATAAAAGCCCGCCAGGCCGACGCCCAGATAGGGGATGCCCACGCCGGTGAGCGCCAGATTGCCGATCAGCATCATCGCCCAGGTAAAGGGAATGGCTTTCCACAGCCCGCCCATCTTCCGCATATCCTGCTCGTGATGCATGGATGTGATCACCGCGCCGGCGCTGAGGAACAAGAGCGCTTTGAAGAAGGCGTGGGTGAAAAGATGGAACATCGAGGCGTCATAAGACGCCACGCCGGCGGCGGCGAACATGTAGCCCAGCTGCGAACATGTCGAATAGGCGATCACTCGCTTGATGTCGTTCTGGAACAGGCCCACCGAGGCGGCGAAGAAAGCGGTGGTGGCGCCGATAAAGGTGACGAACTCCGCCGCATGGGGAGCGAGCTGAAACAAGGGTGAGCAGCGGCATACCAGGAACACGCCCGCCGTCACCATGGTGGCGGCATGGATCAGGGCCGAAACCGGCGTGGGGCCTTCCATGGCGTCGGGAAGCCAGGTGTGAAGTCCGATCTGCGCCGACTTGCCCATCGCGCCCACGAACAGAAGCAGGCAAAGGGTGGTGAGGATGTCCACGCTGTGGCCGGCAAAGATGAATTGCTTGTGGGCGAAGGCTGGTGCGGCCTGAAAGATGGTGTCGAAATCCAACGTCTTGAATACGGCATAGATGCCAAAGATGCCCAACGCGAAACCGAAATCGCCCACCCGATTGACGATGAAGGCCTTGATCGCGGCCGCGTTGGCGGAAGGCCGCGTGTACCAGAAGCCGATCAGAAGATAGGACGCCAGGCCCACCCCTTCCCAGCCAAAAAACAGCTGGAGGAAATTGTTGGCCGTCACCAGCATCAGCATGGCGAAGGTGAAGAGCGACAGGAACGAAAAGAAGCGCGGCCGGTGCGGGTCGTCGGCCATGTAGCCGATGGAATAGAGATGCACCAGGCTGGAAACGCCGGTCACCACCACCAGCATCACTGCGGTGATGCTGTCGACCCGGATGGTCCAGTCCACCGCGAAATCGCCGGAATGGATCCAGGGCATGATCTGAATGATGTAGTGGTGGCCTTGTAGCGCCACGTCATTGAAGGCGACGATAGAGAGCGCGGCGGAGACGAACAGAAGCCCGGTGGTGACGATCTCGCTGGCGCGGGCGCCGATCACGCGGCCAAGCAGCCCGGCGATAATCGAGCCGATGATGGGAAGGAAGACAATCGCCGCGTACATCACTAACCCTTCATCACATTGACGTCCTCAACCGCGATGGTGCCGCGGTTGCGGAAATAGACCACCAGGATGGCCAAGCCGATCGCGGCCTCGGCCGCCGCCACGGTGAGCACGAACAGGGCGAAGACTTGCCCCACCAAATCGCCCAGATAGGACGAGAAGGCCACGAAATTGAGATTGACCGCGAGCAGGATCAGCTCGATCGACATCAGAATGATGATGATGTTCTTGCGGTTGAGGAAAATGCCCACCACCCCGATGGTGAAGAGAATGGCCGCGACCGCCAGATAGTTGGAAAGCCCGATGGTCATGGTCACGCCCCCTCGCCTGGCTTGATGTCGATCATATCGACCGCCATGGCCGCGGTGCGGGCGTTCTGCACCGAGATCACCTGACGGCGTACGCCCGGCCTGGTGCGCAAGGTGAGGACGATAGCACCGATCATCGCCACCAGCAGGATTAGGCCCGCGATCTGGAAGTAGTAAATATAGTCCGTATAAAGAATGCGTCCCAGCGCATCGGTATTGGTGACGCCGGCCGGGGTGGCATGCGCGGTGGCCGCCAGCGCGGCGGGCTTGATCACCCACACCGATCCCGCCATCACCAGTTCGGCCGCCAGGATCAGCCCGATCAGGGCGCCGAACGGCAGATATTGCAGCGTCCCGCGCTTGAGCTCGGCAAAGTCCACATCCAGCATCATCACCACGAACAGGAACAGGACCGCGACGGCGCCGACATAAACAACCACCAGGATCATGCCCAGGAACTCCGCGCCCAGCAGCACGAACAGGCCGGCGGCATTGAAAAAGGACAGGATCAGGAACAGCACCGAATGCACGGGATTCCTGGCCGCAATCACCATGACCGCAGAAGCGATCAGGATCGCGGAGAAGAAATAGAATGCCAGGGCCTGCAGCATGCGTTCCTGTCTTCCTAGCGGTACGGCGCGTCGAGTTCGAGATTGCGGGCGATCTCCCGCTCCCAGCGGTCGCCATTCGCCAGCAATCTTTCCTTGCTGTAGTAAAGTTCTTCGCGCGTCTCGGTGGCGAATTCGAAATTGGGGCCCTCGACGATGGCATCCACCGGGCAGGCCTCCTGGCATAGCCCGCAATAGATGCATTTCACCATGTCGATGTCATAGCGGGTGGTGCGGCGCGAGCCGTCTTCACGCGGCTCGGCCTCGATGGTGATGGCCTGGGCGGGGCAGATCGCCTCGCACAGTTTGCAGGCGATGCAGCGTTCCTCGCCATTGGGATAGCGGCGCAGCGCATGTTCGCCGCGGAAGCGGGGGCTGAGAGGGCCCTTCTCGAAGGGATAGTTCAGCGTCACCTTCGGAGCGAAGAAATAGCGCATCGAAAGCAGAAAGCTTTTGATGAACTCCACAAAGAAGATCTGGCGGGCGGTACGTTCGAAATTTGCCATCGGTTTGCCTCAGGCGTGATGGTGGAAGACGAGCACCCAGGCCGCCGTCAGAACCACCCAAAGAAGAGATGTCGGAAGAAAGATTTTCCAGCCCAGCCGCATCAGCTGGTCATAGCGGTAGCGCGGCACGATCGCCTTCACCATCGCCATCATGAAGAACAGGAAAGCGAGCTTGAGCAGGAACCAGATCACGCCGGGCACGAGCGTGAAGGGCACGATGTTGAGCGGCGGCAGCCAGCCGCCCAGGAACAGTACGCTCATCAGGCCGCAGAGCATGATGACGTTCATGTACTCGCCCAGGAAGAACAGGAGGAACGGCGCCGAGGAATATTCGACGAAGAACCCGGCCACCAGTTCCGATTCCGCTTCCAGCAGATCGAAAGGCGGACGCTGGGTCTCCGCCAGAGACGAGACGAAAAAGATCACCAGCATGGGGAACAGGATGGAGAAGAAATTCCAGCGCGCGAAGGCCAGCACTCCGGCGGTCTGCTGCGCCTCGACGATGCGGGAGAGATTGAGCGAACCCGCGAACAGCAGAACCGTGATCATCACGAAGCCGATCGAGACTTCATAGGACACCATCTGGGCCGCGCCGCGCAGCGCCGAAAGGAAGGCGTATTTGGAATTCGAGGCCCAGCCCGCCATGATCACGCCATAGACGCTGAGCGAAGAGACGGCGAACAGATAAAGGATCCCCACATTGATGTCGGAAATCACCCAGCCTTTGTCGAACGGGATCACCGCCCAGGCGATGAAGGCCAGCGCCACGCTCACCACCGGCGCCAGCAGGAACAGCACCTTGTTGGAGCCGGCGGGAATGATCACTTCCTTGAAGAAAAATTTGAGCGCGTCGGCGATGGTCTGAAGAATGCCGAACGGTCCCACCACATTGGGACCACGCCGCATCTGCACCGCCGCCCAGATCTTGCGGTCGGCCAGGATCACCACGGCGACCGACAGCATCAGAACCAGGCACAGCAGCACGATAAAGGTGGCCTGACTGAGGAACCAACCCCAGGCATAAGGCAGCGCGACGCCAAGCTTCGCGAACAGCCATGTCCAGAATTGGATCAGCGCCATCTTATTCCGCCGCCATCTTGCTGGAGCCGGTGACGAATTCCTGGCTGCATTTGGCCATCGTCTCGCTCGCCCGCGCGATCGGATTGGTGAAGTAATAATCGCTGATCGCGGCAAATAGCGCCTGGGTGCGCTCCAACCGGCCTTCCGTGCCGACCGCGCTCCAGGTGAAAGCAGCCGTGTCGGCATGGACGGGCGCCTTCCCGGTTTCTCCGAAATGCGCGGCCTGTTTGACGATTGCCGCGCGCAAAGCGGGAAGATCGTCATAGGGCAGCTTGTGGCCCAGTTGCTCGGACAGAGCGCGCAGAATGGTCCAGTCCGCCTTGGCTTCGCCAGGTGGGAAAGCGGCGCGTTCGGCGCGCTGCACCCTGCCCTCGAAATTGACGTAGAGGCTTTCCTTCTCGGTATAGGCCGCTCCCGGCAGGATCACGTCGGCATGATGGGCGCCGGCATCGCCATGGCTACCCTGATAGACCACGAAGGCGCGGCCCAGATGGGCGACATCGAATTCGTCAGCACCGAGCAGATAGATAAAGTCGATCTCGCCCTTTTGCGCGCCGTCGACAATGCCCGCCACGTCGCGGCCATGCGCGCCAGGCAAAAAGCCCAGATCGAGCGCCGCCACGCGCGAGGCGGCGGTGTGAAGGATGTTGAAACCGTTCCAACCACCTTCGGCGGGGCTTCCCGCCGGCCCGATCATGCCGGTGTCGCCGGCGATGCGCGCGGCGAGACGCAGGATCGCGGCACCATCGGCGCGGGTGAGCGCGCTCGCGCCCAGGATGATCATGGGACGCTTGGCGTCTTTCAGCACCCTGGCTAAGGCATGGCTACCATCAGCGATTGTCTCCAACACGCCGATATCGGTGCCCAATTGCTCGACCGGATAGGTGAGATCCACGGCCGGGCCGATATTGGCGATCTTCAGAGGGCTCGCCAGCCAGGCCTTGCGGATGCGGGCATTCAGCACCGGCGCATCCCAACGCGGATTGGCGCCCACCAGAAGAATGGCGTCGGCCGCTTCCACGCCCGCGATGGTGGAGTTGAATAGATAAGTCTGGCGCGGACCGCTGCCGATCTTGGCGCCGTCTTGGCGGCAATCCAGATTTTGCACGTTCAGCGCGCTCATCAGATCCTTGAGCGCCTTGATCTCCTCGGCGGCAGCGAGGTCGCCCACCACCGCGGCCATTTTGGCAGGTGTGGTGGTGCGGATCTTGGCGGCGATGGCGGCAAAGGCTTCCGCCCAGCTCACCGGCTTCAGCTTGCCATTCACCCGCACATAGGGACGGTCCAGGCGCTGACGGGTCAAGCCGTCACAGGCATGGCGCGCCTTGTCGGAAATCCACTCTTCGTTGACCTCTTCATTGAGGCGCGGCAGCACCCGCATCACCTGCGGGCCGCGCGTGTCGACGCGGATGTTACAGCCTTGTGCGTCCATCACGTCGATGGATTCCGTCTTGCGCAATTCCCAGGGCCGCGCGTTGAACGCGTAAGGCTTGGAGGTGAGCGCCCCCACCGGGCAAAGGTCCACCACATTGCCGGAGAGTTCGCTGGCGAAGGCCTTTTCCAGATAGGTGGTGATCTCCATATCCTCGCCGCGGCCGGTGGCGCCCAGATCGGGCACCCCTGCCACTTCGGTGGCGAAGCGTATGCAGCGCGTGCACTGGATGCAGCGGGTCATGATGGTCGCAACCAGCGGCCCCATATATTTGTCTTCCACCGCCCGCTTGTTCTCGTTGAAGCGGTGAAAGGCGGCGCGGCCATAGCCCATGGCTTGATCTTGAAGATCGCATTCGCCGCCCTGGTCGCAGATCGGGCAATCCAGTGGATGATTGATGAGCAGGAATTCCATCACCCCTTCGCGCGCTTTGCGCGCATAGGGCGAGGTGGTGTTGATCTTGGCCGGCGTGCCGTCCTTGTTGGGGAAGATGTCCTTGACCTGCAGCGCACAGGAGGCCTGCGGCTTTGGCGCGCCCACCCATTCCACCAGGCACATGCGGCAATTGCCTGCCACCGACAGACGCTCGTGATAACAGAAGCGTGGAATCTCCGCGCCGGCCTGCTCGCAAGCCTGCAGCAGGGTGATGTTCTCCTCGGCCTCGATCTCCTTGCCATCGACAATCAGCTTGCGGGTCGCCATCAAGCGCGCCTCTTCTCTTGCCACAGCCGAGCTGCGGGCGCGGTTTCCCAGCCGAAAGCCTGCTCGCTGGGACCGTGCGCGGTCAGAAAGTCCAGCCGTTCCTTCGCTTCCGCCAGAGTCGGGATATGGCCCGCCTCGATCCACCACATCACGAAATGGGGCGCCGTCGGTTTCTCGAAGAATTCAGTCTTGCGATCATAGATTTTCGTATGCGCGGTCTGCCAGACGAACTTCTCCAACGCCTCGATGCCCTCCCACACGCTGAGATTGACCGCCATGGTGGCATCACCCACCCAGGGGATGTTGGTGGCGTTGCCGCTGTCGTCCTTCAACCGCCAGACGAAACCCGGCATGCGTTCAGCCGCTGCATTGATGCGGTCAAGATTGTCGAAAAAACCGGCCATGGCGGGATCGTCCTTTCCGCCTTTCAGCTTGCCGATGTTGAGTTGCGCCAGGTGCCGCGTCATTCTGCCGCCTCTCTCTGGCCAGTACGTTCGGCGATACGACGCTCCATCTCGGGGCGGAAATGACGGATCAGGCCCTGGATCGGCCAGGCCGCCGCGTCGCCCAAAGCGCAGATCGTGTGGCCTTCGATCTCCTTGGAGACTTCCTGCAATAGGTCGATCTCCGCCACTTTCGCATCGCCTTTGACCATGCGGGTCATGACACGCCACATCCAGCCGGTGCCTTCGCGGCAGGGCGTGCATTGGCCACAGCTTTCATGCTTGTAGAAATAAGCCAGCCGCTGGATCGCCTTCACCACATCGGTGGACTTGTCCATCACGATCACCGCGGCGGTGCCCAGACCGGTCTGCTGCGCCTTCAGGCTATCGAAATCCATCAGCACCGTGTCGCAAATGGATTTGGGGATCAGCGGCACCGAAGCGCCGCCCGGAATCACCGCCAGAAGATTGTCCCAGCCGCCGCGCACGCCGCCGGCATGTTTCTCGATCAGCTCGCGCAACGGAATGCCCATCTCGTCTTCCACATTGCAGGGCTTGTTCACATGGCCCGAGATGCAGAACACCTTGGTGCCGGTGTTGTTGGGCCGGCCGATGCCGGCGAACCAATCGGCGCCGCGGCGCAGGATGGTGGGCGCGACCGCGATGCTTTCCACATTGTTGACGGTGGTGGGGCAACCATAGAGGCCCACATTGGCGGGAAACGGCGGCTTCAGCCGGGGCTGGCCCTTTTTGCCTTCCAGCGATTCCAACAGCGCTGTCTCTTCGCCGCAGATATAGGCGCCGGCGCCGTGATGGACATAGAGATCGAAATCCCAGCCATTGATGTTGTTCTTGCCGATCAGCTTTTCGGCATAGGCCTCGTCCACCGCGCGCTGCAAGGCTTCGCGCTCGCGGATGAATTCGCCCCGCACATAGATGTAACAGGCGTGCGCGCGCATGGCGAAGCTGGCGATCAGGCAACCTTCCACCAGTGTGTGGGGATCATTGCGCATGATGTCGCGATCCTTGCAGGTGCCGGGCTCGCTTTCATCGGCATTCACCACCAGATAATGCGGCCGCTCCTTCACCTCTTTGGGCATGAAGGACCATTTGAGCCCGGTGGGAAAACCGGCGCCGCCGCGGCCGCGCAGGCCGGACTTTTTCATCTCATCGACAATTGCTTCTGGCCCGCGCTCCAGGATCGCCTTGGTGCCGTCCCAGGCACCGCGCTGGCGCGCGCCTTTGAGGCTGGGATCATGGAAGCCGTAGAGATTGGTAAAGATGCGGTCGCGATCGGCAAGCATCAGGTGGCCGCTCCCGGCGGTTTCTGTACGGGCGCTTCGCGGTCGGACGCGGCTTTGGTGGGCGCCTTGCCTTCCGCGTCGGTATTGGCGTTGCCCTGGCCGCGCGCCTGACGGCCGATCATCGAGCCGTCAAAGAGCGATTTGTCGGTAAGTGTGGTGGCGCCCCCTGCCGGCTCGGAACTAAAGCGCGCATCCTGCGGGCCCGGTTTGATGGGGCGGCCCGCGCGCAGATCCTCCAGCAGCTTCTCCGTGACGGGACCATTGAGATCCTCATAGAAATCCTTGCCGATCTGCAGCATGGGCGCGTTCACGCAGGCGCCCAGACATTCGACTTCCATCCAAGTGAATTTTCCATCCTTGGAGGTGGTGTGTTGATTGGGATGGATGTGCTTCTTGCAGGCGGCCACCACTGCGTCCGATCCTGCCAGCCAGCAGGGCGTGGTGGTGCAGACCTGCACCAGATATGTGCCCACCGGCTCCAGATTGAACATGGTGTAGAAGGTCGCCACTTCCAGCACCCGGATGAACGGCATCGAAAGCATCTTCGCCACGCTTTCGATCATGGGATGGGTGACCCAGCCTTCTTGCTCCTGGCCGCGCCAGAGCAGCGAGATCACCGCCGAGGCTTGGCGGGTTTGCGGATATTTGGCGATCTCTTTCTTTGTCCATTCCGCATTCTCCGCCGAGAAAGCGAAGCTGGCGGGCTGAATGTCGGGCGGAGCTAAACGGCGCACACTCACCGGTCCACCTCCCCGAACACGATGTCGAGCGAACCCAGCACCGCCGAAACGTCGGCCAGCATATGGCCCTTGCACATGTAATCCATCGCCTGCAGATGCACGAAGCTGGGCGCGCGAATCTTGCAGCGCTGCGGCTTGTTGGTGCCGTCGGCGACCAGATAGACGCCGAATTCGCCCTTGGGCGCTTCGACCGCGGCATAGGTCTCGCCTGCCGGCACATGGAAGCCTTCGGTGTAGAGCTTGAAGTGATGGATCAGGGCTTCCATCGAAGTCTTCATCTCGGCGCGGCGCGGCGGGGTGACTTTATGGTCCTGCGTCACCACCGGGCCCGGTGTCATCCTGTCGAGACATTGCTTCATGATCTTGGTGGCTTCGCGCATTTCTTCCATGCGCATCACATAGCGGTCGTAATTGTCGCCGTTCTTGCCGATCGGAATCTTGAAGTCGAGTTCGTTGTAGCACTCATAGGGCTGGCTGCGGCGCAGATCCCAATGCACACCCGTGGAACGCAGCATCACGCCCGACATGCCCCACATCTCGGCTTCGGCGCGGCTCACCACGCCGATATCCACATTGCGCTGCTTGAAGATGCGGTTCTCGGTGAGAAGCGTTTCGATATCGTCCAGCACTTTGGGGAAATGCTCGCAGAATTTCATGATGTCGGCAGCAAGCCCCGGCGGCATATCCTGGTGCACGCCACCGGGACGGAAATAGGCGGCATGCATGCGCGAGCCCGAGATGCGCTCATAGAACACCATCAGCTTCTCGCGTTCCTCAAAGCCCCAGAGCGGCGGGGTGAGCGCGCCCACATCCAAGGCCTGGGTGGTGACGTTGAGGAGATGATTGAGAAGCCGGCCGATCTCGGAATAGAGCACGCGAATATATTGGCCGCGCTTGGGCACTTCCAACCCGATCAGCTTTTCGATCGCCAGGCAAAAGGCATGCTCCTGGTTCATCGGCGCGACGTAATCGAGCCGGTCGAAATAGGGCAGCGCCTGCAGATAGGTTTTGTGCTCGATCAGCTTCTCGGTACCGCGATGGAGCAGGCCGATATGCGGATCAACGCGGGTGACGATCTCGCCGTCCAAATCCAGGATCAGGCGCAGGACACCATGCGCGGCGGGATGCTGCGGGCCGA
>DATBAP010000003.1:0-8508 GCA_036271455.1 Rhizomicrobium sp. | reverse complement strand
ATAAAGAAAATTGCATATCTTCCTGATGGGTCGGAAATGGCATTTTTCAGAGTTCCAGCAACCCTTTGGCGGCCAATGCGCTAGCGGAAGACACCCATTCCGGAGAGGCAAAATGCCAAAAATCGATCAAGCCAAGATTCTGATCATCGCGACGAACGGCTTTGAGCAATCGGAACTGGAAGTCCCCCACGACAAGCTGAAAGAGGCCGGCGCCATGGTCACCATCGCTTCGCCGGATGGGAAAGACATCATGGGTTGGGACAAGAAGGATTGGGGCCGTCCCGCGAGTGCGGACATGAAGATCGCCGACGCCAAAGAAGGCGACTATGACGCGTTGGTAATCCCCGGCGGGGTGATGAATCCCGACAAGCTGCGCATCGACGCAGACGCGATGAAGCTGGTGAAGGCCTTCCTCAGCAGCGGCAAGATCGTCGCCGCAGTCTGCCATGGGCCGTGG
The DNA here is from genome assembly GCA_036271455.1 of Rhizomicrobium sp. GTDB lineage: Bacteria > Pseudomonadota > Alphaproteobacteria > Micropepsales > Micropepsaceae > Rhizomicrobium. The sequence goes on along the minus strand of DATBAP010000003.1, from coordinate 8,051 downwards.
CTGCTGGTTCAGGCCGACGCGCTCAAGGGCCGCCAGGCGACGTCGTTCAAATCCATCCGCAAGGATATGGAAAACGCTGGCGCCAAATGGATGGACGAGGAAGTCGTGGTGGATAACGGCATCATCACCAGCCGCAAGCCTGATGACCTGCCGGCGTTCGTGAAGAAGATCATCGAGGAAGTGGAAGAGGGCAAGCGCTACAGGCGTGCTGCTTAACGCAATCGGTCAGTCGATGATTGTCATTCCCGCGCAAGCGGGAATCCAGCGTCTTTCAACGGATGCCCGCGTTCGCGGGCATGACAAACCTTAAGGTCCATCCACTCTATACCCCGCCGCTCGAAGCAGCGCCGGAACACCGTCGGGACCGGCCAGGTGGCCCGCGCCCACGGTGATGAAGAAGATTCTCTTCTCCGCCAGCATCGTCTCGATCTGGCCGACCCAGTTCTGGTTGCGGTCGGTGAGAAGCGCTTTCTTCATCTCGGGATCGTCAGCCAGATCGGCATTCATCAATCCGGCCAATCTGTCTTCCTGGCCATTCTTCCAGGCATCCACCATGGCCCCCAGATCATCGTCGCTCTGCCCGAAATCCTTGAGGTCGGATTCGAATTCGCTGAGCTGCAGCGTGTCGGTGCTCCCGGCGAGCAGGCTGAATTGCTGCTCGATGGTCTCGAAATAGCGCGAGGGCTTGTGACGCCCAGCCGCGATCGCCATCAAGGCATTGTCCACCCCGGCGTCGGCCGAATAATGTTTGGCGGTGCCGACCGCGATCAGCAATTGCAGCGACGCCAGCCAGGGCTTTTCACGATCCACGCTTTCCGGCGACAGCTTCGCTTTGGCCAGCGCCGCGTCGTAATCGGTCTGCGATGCGGGCGGCAGCATGGCGCGCAGCGACTGGCCGGGCGCGAGCATTCCTTCCTTGGCGATCAGCGCGCGGATTTCGGCCTGGGCGTCGCTGCCGGTCGAGACTTCGAAGACGAAAACGTTGGCGCGCTTGATCGCGGCGTCTACCACCTTGGTGCGCCAGTCGATGTTCTTGGGCAAAAGATGGATCGAGCCGAACAGATAGGCTTCGCCGTTGGGGCCCCGGACATGCCATAGCGCGGGATGGGCGTGAGCCACGGGCGCCGAGGAGGCGGGAGCCAGCGCGAGAAGGGCGAAAAAAAGGGCAACAAAATATCTCCCCATATACTTTCTCCATGGCCGGGCTTGACGCGGCTATCCAGACTGGAAGGGCGGCTCAAGGCCGCCCATGGTGGATCGGAGGGCTCTACTCCTCGCCAAACTTCGCTTCTATCAACGCCAGCATCGCCGTCATGGCCGCGTCCTGGTCGGGACCGTCTGCTTCCACGCCGATGTCGCTGCCCAGGCTGGCCGCCAGCATCATCAGCCCCATGATCGAGCGGGCATTCACCCTGGTGCCATCCTTGACGATGGTGACCTCTGCCTCGAACCGCGCCGCCGCCTCCACGATCTTGGCGGAGGCGCGGGCGTGCAAGCCCCGCTTGTTGGTGATCCTTGCGATGGCCTTCAGCGGTTCATTCACGGGACGGTCATCAAGCTGGCGCGCCCAGATCGACCGAGCCCGCGCGCATATATTTGCGTCCCGCCTCGATCGCTTCTTTCACCGCTTGCTCCAGTGGCAGCTTGCCGCGAACATCGATCAGCTTGATCAGGCTGGGAAGATTGACGCCCGCCATGACTTCGATCTTGGTGCGGTCGAGCAGGGTGAGCGCCAGATTGCAGGGGGTGCCGCCGAACATGTCGGTGGCGATCACCACGCCCGAGCCGGTATCCACCGCTTTGGCGGCGGCGGCGATTTCGCGCTGGCGGCGCTCGATATCGTCCTCGGGCCCGATGCAGACGGCGCGCAAATTGGTTTGGGGACCCACCATATGCTCCATCGCCGAGATGAACTCCTGGGCGAGGCGGCCATGGGTAACGAGCACTAATCCGAGCATGAACTCAACAAATCCATTTTGAGGAGGGGGAAAGTAGGCCGGAACGCTTCCAGCGCAAGGCTTATTTGGGGTTAGTCCCCGAAGGGTTAAAGCCCTCACGGATCAAGCCCTTTGTGACAGCCTTCAGGGCCAGGCGAAGGCGGGCCGGGGCCGACGCGGCCGTCCCATCCAGCACCATCAGGAGAATGGCTTTGGTCCGGCCAAGCCCTTCCGGTGGCTGGAAAAAAGCCGGTTCCGGCAGGCGTTCAGCGGAATCTCCCAACCGGACCGCCAGCGCCAGGACAGCTTTTTTCGCGAAAGGCTGGGCGACAATGCCAAGGCCCCGGACTTCGATCAGCCCGGCGATGCTTTTGGGGGCGCGGGCACAGAGCCGGCCTTTGGCGGCATAAAGCTCGGTGCGGTCATCGGCCACCAGCTTGCCGCCTTCGTCCATCAGCCGCAGCAGAAGATCGGATTTGCCTTGGCCGCTCTCGCCCAGGATCAGCACGCCATGGCGGCCGATCAGGGCGCAACTGGCATGAATGTTGGCGGTTTTCACGTTGGCTGGTTTCACGTTTCGCCGCTCGTGACCGGCAGCTCGACGACAAAGCGCGCGCCGCCGTTGGCTTGGCCGGGCGTGTGCGATGGCCGGTTCTCGGCCCAGATGCGGCCGCCCGCATTCTGGGTGATCTGGCGGGCGATCGAGAGACCCAGTCCCGAATTCTTGCCGAAATTCTCGCCCGGCCGCTCGGTATAGAAACGCTCGAAAATGGATTCCAGATTGTCGGGCGGGATGCCGGGGCCGTTATCTTCCACCGTGATGCGGGTGAAGGCATGATGCTTGCGGGCGGCGATGGCGATGGTGCCGCCTTCCGGCGTGAACGAGATGGCGTTGTCGATCAGGTTGCGGAATACCTGGCCCAGCCTTTCGTCATGACCCATCACCTTGGTGCCGGTGGGAAGCGCGTCGTCCAAAGTGACGGCGACATTCTTGTTCCGCCCGGTGACGTCATAAATCTCCACGATGGTCTTGAGCAGATGCGAGAGATCGATCTCGGTGCGGGTCTCGCGCGACAATTCCGCGTCCAGACGCGAAGCGTCGGAAATGTCGGTGATCAGGCGGTTGATGCGCTTCACATCGGCGCGCACCAAACTCAGCAGCTTCTGGCGCGTCGCCTCATCGGGCGCGCGCACCAGCATCTCCACTGCCGAGGCCAGCGAGGTGAGGGGATTCTTGAGTTCGTGCGCCACATCGGCGGCGAAACGTTCGATGGCGCCGATCCGGTCATAGAGCGCGGCGGTCATCTCTTTCAAACTGTCGGCCAAATCGCCGATCTCGTCATTGCGCCCGGGCAGGCCGGGAATGGCGTCGCGTCCGCCGCGGCCCTGGCGCACCAGATCCGCCGCCGCGGCCAGGCGGCGCACCGGTTCGGCAATGGCGCTTGACAGATAAAAGGACGACAGCAGCATCACCGCGAAGGCGACGAAGATCACGGCAAACAGGTTGACGCGCTCCTGGCGCAGGATGCCGTCAATGTCGCCGCCTTCGGTGGTGACGAACAGCTCGCCATAGATGGCGCGCACGCCCTGGACCGGCACCGCCACCGACAGCACCAGCCGGTTCTCGGAGTCTACCCGCTCCGCGCTGGAGACCTGGCCGGTCATGGCGTCGTTCACTTCCTGATAGATGCTCCCGTCTTCGCCACCTTCGGAATAGGTGGGAAGCTGGGTGAAGGGGCGCACGCCCATCACGCCATCATAGATGCGGTACCACCAGGCCTTGAACCGGTTCCAGGGATCGAGCGGCGGAAGCTCTTCCACTTCGACAATGCCGCGGGGCAGAAGCAGTCTTGTGTCCGCCACCTGGCGGCCGTTGGTGAGATAAAGCCTGGCGCGCAGCCGCGTCGGAGCAATCAACTGGCGCAGCAGCGGATTGGCCAGATCCACATCCAGCACCTGGGTCTTGGGATTGATGGCGTATTCGCCCAGCGCGCCGGCGACGATCGCGGCCTGTTGCTGGATGCTGGCCAGCCTTTCCTCCACCAAGCCGCGGCCGGATGATTGAATCCCGATCACGCCGCCGGTGAGGATGAGAAGCGCCAGCGTGTTGAACGCCAGAATGCGCCAGGTGAGAGCGGAGAAATGGGGCACGCCCCGTTATTCCTTGTAACGGTAACCTACGCCGTACAGCGTCTCGATGGCGTCGAAATCGTCGGCCACCGCCTTGAACTTCTTGCGCAGCCGCTTGATGTGGCTGTCGATGGTGCGGTCGTCGACATAGACCTGGTCGTCATAGGCCGCATCCATCAAACTGTCGCGGCTTTTGACAAAACCCGGCCGCTGCGCCAGCGCCTGCAGGATCAGGAATTCCGTGACGGTGAGGCGCACCGGCTTACCCTCCCAGGTGCATTCATGACGCTGGGGGTCGAGCGCCAGCTTGCCCCGGACCAGCGCTTCCTTTTTCTGCTCACCGGGCGCGGGCGGTGTGGTTTTGGCTTCGGCACGGCGCAAGACCGCGCGCACCCGCTCCAGCAGCAGGCGCTGGGAAAAAGGCTTGCGGATGTAATCGTCGGCTCCCGCATTCAGCCCCATCAGCTCGTCGATCTCTTCGTCTTTCGAAGTGAGGAAGATCACCGGCAGATCGGCCGATTGGCGCAGCCGCCTGAGCAGCTCCAGCCCGTCCATGCGCGGCATCTTGATGTCCAGGATGGCGAGGTCGGGGGGCGAGGTGATGAGCGCGGTCAGGGCCGCGGCGGGGTCGGAGAAGCTGCTGACGTGATAGCCCTCCTGCTCCAGGAGCATGGTGACGGATTCCAGAATATTTTTATCATCATCTACAAGCGCAATATTGGCCATGAAATATCCGAGCGGAAAGCCGCGAACCTTAGTATAAGCCCTTGACTGTCAAAGCAAAGCCTTATGGATACACCTTGAATCAACCTGTGCCGTACGAGCCGCGCCGCTTCCAAAGCGCGGTGCCCTATTACGAGCGTTACCGTCTCGGTTATCCCGAACGCCTGATCGCCCGCGTGGTTGCGTTATTGGGGCTGAAACAGGGTGACGCGGTGCTGGATCTGGGCTGCGGGCCGGGCTCGCTCTCGGTGCCATTCGCCCGCGCTGGCATGGCGGTGACGGCCGCGGACCCCGAGCCGGAGATGCTCGCGGCGGCGCAAGCGGCGGCGGAAGCGGCTGGTGTGACGCTCAATTTCTGGCGCGGCGGGTCTTATGATTTGAAGCCCGAGATGGGCCCTTTCCGGCTGGTCGCTATCGGCCGGGCTTTTCATTGGATGGACCGCATGGCCACGCTTGCCATGTTGGACCGGATCGTCACGGCCGGGGGGGCGGTCGCCTTCTTCCATGACGCCCACCCCGTGCTGCCCGATAATGAATGGTTCAAGCTGCTCTGCAAGGTGGGCGACCGTTACGGACGCAGCGCCCAGCCGCATATCGCCGAGCGCAAGGCGCTGGGCCATCGCCGCTATGAGCCGTTTCTCTATCAATCGGCGTTCACCGAGTTGGACGGCTTGAGCGTCACCATCCGCAAAAGCCTCAGCGAGGACGATATTGTGGGACGGGCCTTTTCCCAATCCACCACCTCGCCGGAAAAACTGGGCGCGAAAGCGGATGCCTTCGAGGCCGAGTTGCGTGAACGCTTGCGCGAGCTGTCGCCGCAAGGTGCGTTCATCGAAATCGCCGAAATGGTGGCGCTGGTGGCGAGGCGCAAACCGCAATGATTGATTTGGAGAAATTTCGCCAGACCAAGACCTATGACCTGATCGCCGGGCTGCCGCTGATCCTCTGGTTTGGCTATGGCGTGGTGAGCCTCAGGCCCAATCTGGCGGCGGATGCGCGCGGCATTCTTTTGCAGCCGGATCATTTGATTTTCTATCTGCGCTTTTTTGCGCTGTTCGCCAGCGCGGTGTTCGATCTTCTGCTGATCTATCTGGTGGTGGTGCGCAACCGGCCCCTGAAACGTTCCGCGGGATTTCTCCCGCGCTTCTTCGGCGTGGCCGGCACATTCCTGGGTGTGGCGATCATTTCGTTGAAGCCGCTGAATCTTTCCTTGCCCTGGCAATCCGTCGCCGCCTTCCTGGTGTTCGCGGGCAGCCTGGGTTCGGCAATCGTGCTGGCCAAGCTGGGCAGAGCGTTCTCGATCATGCCGGAGGCGCGCAATCTGGTGACGGGCGGCCCTTATGCCTGGGCCCGCCACCCGCTCTATGTGATGGAGTTCATCACCATTCTGGGCACCGCCATCCAGTTCGCCCAGCCTTGGGCGGCGCTGCTGGCGATCGGCGTGGTGGTGTGCCAGGTCCTGCGCACCGTGTTCGAGGAGCGCATTCTCACAGAAGCCTATCCCGACTACGCACTCTATCAGACGCGCGTGAAACGGTTTGGGGTGATTTAGAGCGCCGTGTCATGGCCCACCGAGTGGGCCATCCAACTGAACCGCGCACAATGACGACGGTTTGGCTGTGTCACCTGGATGGCCCGCATTCGCGGGCCACGACAGTTGGCCTAAACGAATTCCACTTTGAGAATTTCGTACGACCGCGCGCCGCCCGGCGCAGCGACTTCCACCGTGTCGCCCTTGATCTTGCCGATGAGGGCGCGCGCGATGGGAGAGGAAAGCGAGATGCGGCCTTTCTTGGCGTCGGACTCCACATCGCCCACGATCTGGTAGCGGCGTTTCTCGTCGGTGTCCTCGTCCACCAAAGTGACGGTCGCGCCGAACTTGACGCTGGCGCCCGACAATTTGGAAATGTCGATCACGTCGGCGCGGCCGATCTGGTCTTCCAGCTCCAGCACGCGGCCTTCGATGAAGCTCTGGCGCTCCTTGGCGGCGTGATACTCCGCATTCTCCGAAAGGTCGCCATGGGCGCGCGCTTCCGAGATCGCCTTGATGATTTCGTGGCGGTCCTGGTTCTTCAGGCGGTCCAGCTCGTCTTCCAGGGCTTTGAAGCCCGGGGCCGTCATCGGAATTTTGTCCATTGTCGTCGAGTCCCGTTGGGCCAAAAGAACCCGCCATCCGGCTTATGGTTCCGGAGTGGGGCGCGAATAGCCTTTAAATCATTGATACTACTGGGTTTCTTTATGAATTGGCATCACCCAGAGCCTAAAGAATATGACTGGAGGGGGGCAACTTCAAGGGACTGGCCCTTGAGCGCCGCGATGGCCTCGGTGGCCGCCTTGGCCCCCGCCACGGTGGTGTAATAGGGCACTTTCAGGGTGAGCGCGGCGCGGCGGATGGAGGACGAGTCGGCCAGCGCCTGCGCCCCCTCGGTGGTGTTGAACACCAGGTGGATCTCGCCGTTCTTTAATGCATCCACCACATGGGGCCGGCCTTCCAACACCTTGTTGATGGTGGCGACGGGAAGTCCCGCCTTGGCGAGCACGCGCGCCGTGCCGCTGGTGGCGATCAGCGAGAAGCCCATCGCCAACAGATCGCGCGCCGGGGCCACGATCTGGTCCTTGTCGGAATCTCTGACCGAAATGAACACGGTACCGACCACCGGCAGCCGCGTGCCGGCGCCGATCTGGCTCTTGGCGAAAGCGCGGCCGAAGCTGGTGTCCAATCCCATCACTTCGCCGGTCGAGCGCATCTCCGGGCCCAATATCGTGTCCACGCCGGGGAAGCGGGCGAACGGCATCACCGCTTCCTTGACCGAGATGTGATCCGAAGTGGTGGGCTTGAGATTGAAAGTGGAAAGCTTCTCGCCCGCCATCACGCGGGCGGCGATCGCCGCCACCGGCAGGCCGATTGCCTTGGCGACAAAGGGCACGGTGCGGCTGGCGCGGGGATTGACCTCCAGCACATAGATCTCGTCGCCCTGGATGGCGTATTGCACATTCATCAGTCCACGGACATTCAGCGCCACCGCCATCGCCTTGGTCTGGCGCTCGATCTCGGCGATGATGGCGGGCTTCAAAGTGTGCGGCGGAAGCGAGCAGGCGGAGTCGCCGGAATGGACGCCGGCTTCCTCGATATGCTCCATGATGCCGGCGATGAAAACGTCATTGTCGCTGTCGCAGATGGCATCGACATCCACTTCGGTGGCGCGGTTGAGGAAGCCGTCAATCAGCACCGGATTGTCGCCGGAAATGCGGAACAGTTCG
>DATBAP010000002.1:0-5069 GCA_036271455.1 Rhizomicrobium sp. | reverse complement strand
CCATGATCACGGGCGTCGCCCTGGAGGTGGATGGTGGCCGTTGTATCTGAGAAAATTCGTGGGCTGGACGCGGCGCTGAGCGAGATCGATGGCCGCCGGGACGAGATCGTCGCGCTCGCCCGCGACCTGATCCGCTTTCCCACCATCAATCCGCCGGGCGAAGCCTATCAGCCTTGCGCGGAATTTCTGGGCGACCGGCTGAAGCGTCGCGGCTTCGACGTTACCTATGTGCGCGCCGAAGGCACGCCGGGCGACAATGACAAATATCCCCGCATCAATGTGGTGGGCCGCCGCGAAGGTTCGCGGCCCGGGCCTTGCGTGCATTTCAACGGTCATCTTGACGTCGTCCAGACCGGCGCGGGCTGGACAGTCGATCCGTTCGAAGGCGTGATAAAGGACGGCAAGCTCTATGGCCGGGGCGCCTGCGACATGAAAGGCGGCTTGGCCGCGGCCGTGGTGGCGGTGGAAGCCCTGATCGATTCCGGTGCCGAGCTGCCCGGCGCGCTGGAAATCTCTGGCACCGTGGACGAGGAATCCGGCGGCTATGGCGGTGTCGCTTATCTGGCCCAGCGTGGCTTTTTCTCAAAGCCCCGCGTGGATCATGTGATCATCCCGGAGCCGCTGAATGTGGACCGGGTCTGCATCGGCCATCGCGGCGTGTGGTGGGCCGAGATCGAAACCTTGGGCCGCATCGCCCATGGCTCGATGCCGTTCCTGGGCGACAGTGCGATCCGGCATATGAGCGCGGTGCTGGAGAAATTCGAGCATGAGCTTTATCCAGCCCTGGCCGCGCGCCATTCCGACATGCCGGTGGTGCCGGACGGGGCGCGCCAATCCACGATGAACATCAATTCCATTCATGGCGGCCCGGCGGAATCTTTCGAAGGCTTGCCCGCACCCTGCGTGGCCGATTCCTGCCGCATGGTGATCGATCGCCGCTTTCTGATTGAGGAATCCCTGGCGCAGGTCCAGGGCGAAATGAAATCGTTGCTGGATGGACTGGCGCGCGATCGCACCGGCTTCCGCTACAAAATGCGTGAGCTGTTTCATGTCGAGCCCGTGATGGCGGACCGCAATGGCCCCGTGGCGTCGGCGACGGCCAAAGCAATTCGTCAGGTGCTGGGACGCGACGCCAAGATCGTCTGCTCGCCCGGCACCTATGACCAGAAGCATGTGGATCGCATCGGCCGGCTGAAAGACTGCATCGCCTATGGTCCCGGCGTGCTGGATCTGGCGCACCAGCCCGACGAATGGGTGGGCATCCAGGACATGGTGGATTCCGCCAAGGTGATGGCGCGCGCCGCGATGGATCTTCTCACCCGCGCATAAGCCCAAAAGAAAAGCCCCGCACGCTCGCGCGCACGGGGCTCTTGCTGAAGTGAAAGGCGCTTAGAGATGCGCCTTCAAAGTCACCATCACGCTCATGGGCGCCTGGAAGATATACTGGTCGGTGCTGGTGTTGACGCTGGTGCCCGTGCCGCCTTCCGTGATCGAGGTGGCGGCGCGGCTGCTGGTGAGATTGTCTGCATTGATGCCGATTTCGTAATTGGCGAACATATAGGCGATGCTGGCGCTGAGATCGCCATAAGCCGGCAGCTCATAAGCCTTGATATCGGTGACGTCGGAATATTGCTGGCCGGTGTATTTGTCGATGATGCTGAACCGCCAGTTGCTGCTCTGGAACAATACGCCCAACGCGGCGGTCCAGAACGGAGCATTCGGCTCCCAGAGATTGGTCTGTGCCACCGAGCGCATCAGGGCGCCGTTGGCAAACATGGATAGGCCGGTCACATCCATGCCCAGCAGATTGTCGAAGGCATACGTGCCCTCGCCTTCAAGGCCTTCGTAGGTCGCCCGCCCGTTGTTCACGAAGCAAGTGTCGTTTTGGTCGGGCGGGGCGCAGGCCAGGCTGACATAGTTGTTGGCGATTCCGATGTAATAAAGGTCGGCGTCGAAGGTGAAGTGATCAGCGTAATAGACTGTGCCGACCTGATAGTTGGTGGTGGTTTCCGCCTTGGGGAAGGTTGTGGTCTGGGTGCCGGCTTCAAAGGCCGAGATATCCGGCACATAGATGCCCTTGGCGTATTCGCCATAGACACTCCAATTGGTGTCCAGCCGGTAATTGACCTGCAGGAAGGGCAGCGTGTCGGTGGTGGTGAAGGCCGCGACGAAATCCTGGCCCAGCGCATTATAGGGTGAGCACGCCAGATCGACGCCGCAGGTATTGCCCTGCTCGACCGGCGCATTCACCGAGTGATTCCAGTGGATGTATTTGACGCCGGGCGTGATCAAGAGGTCTTCGGTGGGACGGATGTCGATTTCCGCGAAAGGCTCATACTGGGTCCAGGCGGAATATTCGTCATCCTTGGCATAGCCCAGGTTGGGAATGAAGCTTGAGCCCTTCTTGGCGCCGCAGACTGGCTCGGCTTCCGTCGGGCTGTCCTGCCGGTAAACATTGGCATTGTTGGCGGCGCACTGATTGGCGTCGAAATAATATTTGTAGCGATGGGTCGCCTGGGCTTCATACCAGACACCGGCGCGGACCTGGCCGGTGATGCCGCCAACATCGTAATCGTCGGACACCCGCAGCACATCGCCCCACACGCGATAGGCGTTCTGCTTGTCATAGGCGAGCAGATCGTTGGGGAAGGTCAGGCCATTGGTCAAAGTCTGTTTGCCATTGTCGGCCGAGGTTCCGGCCAGAATCTGCGGCAAAGTCTGGGTCTGGCTGTTGGGGCTGAAGGTGTGATTCCAATAGGCGTAGGTATAGCCGGTGTTTTGAATGCTCAACCCGCCGATCTGACCATCCAGTTTGACATAATCGAAATCGGTCGCCTTGGTCGTGTAGTTATAGGCTTGGTAGGTGGGCAGGCTGGGATTGTTCTGCTGCAGGGAGAAATTCTTGCCATAGACCAGCACCTGGGCGGGAGTAGCGCCGTTATTGTCGTCCAGATGCTCGGTCAGATAGCTATAAGTGCCGAACAGGGTAATGGTCCAGTTGGGCGCGAACGTGTCCTGTACTTTGAACAGCGCATTGGTGGTGCCCAGATTCTGAAAGCTCAACGCGCCTTCCGATTCGGCATGTTGGATATTGAACAGACCTTTGGCCTGAGTGCCGTCCAGATCGACCTCACCGCTTTGCGCATTGGCATTGACGATCCAGGTATCGAAGCTGCCATAGCTCACAAAGCCTTTGGCGGTGGGGTCATCGCCCAACACTTCGGAGAACAGCTTGACGGTTCCGCCGTAAGTGTTGGCGCCCAGATTGCTGGCATTGCCCGGGCCGCGATCCACATTGATCGAGCCGATGGTGGTGGCGGGAAAGTAAGAGATGTTGTGGTGGGTGGGACCGTTGGTGTCACCGAACGGGATGTCGTCATATTGCATCGAAAAATCGCCATCGGGCAGACCGCGCAACGTGTTCTTGGCGCCGCCATCCGACAGGCCCGGACCGTTTGGGTCGCCGCCGGTCATGGACGGCACGATCGACAGGATCGTCACATAGTCCGCCTGGGGCGGCATGAAATTCTCGATATAGGAGCGGTTGATGATGGTTTCCGGCTCCATCGTGTTGAGCGAGGACTTGGCCGGGGCAGCGTCGGTGCTGAACTGGGCAGTGCCGGTGACGATTACGGTCTCCAGGGGTTGGCCGTTGGGGTCATTGGCCGCGACCTGTTGGGCAAGAGCGGGACCGCCGAAAAACAGGGTCGCGATGGTCAGCGCCAGGCTGGCGGATGAATTTCTGAGACGGTTGGAAATAATTGCGGCCATTGAGCACCCCTTGGTTGGTCAAAACCCGACAGGGGTGAGCAGAGGCGTCAGCGCAATCGCGTTTTTCGCGAAAGCCCTGTGCCGCGTGGTCAGATGAGATGTCCCCGTCGCGCGGGGGTGAATCGCATGGCTACTTGACGACTTGATGACAGTGGGAAAAGCGCGAACGCGCGTGTGGGATGTGGGCGCGGCCACAAAAAAATAGAGAATTGAAAATACAGCAAGAAATTTCCGGACGCGCCGGAATGCACGTGACTATAAATATCGCCAATGAAATGGTGGAAAATTAAACACCAATCGCGCGCTATGGCTCACGAGCCTCGAGCGAATCGATTTCGCTCGAAATCAAAGCGGCGATTAAATTGTGTCACTTCCGTGAACATCGAAGGCCAAGTGCGCATCGGGAAAGTCGGCAATCGCGCAATGTCACCCCGGCTTGGCTTTGCGTTTATGCAAGCCCGCGTAAAGGCTGATGGCGGTCAGCGCATAAAGCGGCCATTGCACGGCGTCGTTGACGGTATCGGGCAGAACAAAAGACGCGATGCCGAAGCAAAGTCCCGCCATCAGCGAGAGCTGGCGCCAGGGAAACGGAATGACGGGCCCACGCGCTGCTTTCCATGCCGCGATCTCATCATCGACGGAAGCCAGCGCGGCGTCAGGCGACAGAGAAGAAAGAAGCGGCTCGGCCGGATTGAACGGAATTTGCGTCATCGCATCGGCGACAGGCTGTTGCACTGCGGTGCGGCGGCCGAAGGTGCGGCGCGATTCCATGAGCGCAGAATCCCATGGCAAGATTACCTCCTTCTTAAAACGCCGGATGGGTTTTGAATTTCTAGGGCACGGCAAGGGATGGGGTGTGGAACCCGGCACAGATATCCGTCTATAGTGTGACCAGAAGGCGGCCGGGAGGCTGCTTCCAGGGAAGATGATTTTTCAGGAGGGGACTCAATGCATAAGATGACTCTGCTTGCCGGTGTGGCTTTGCTGGCGTTCACGGGTGCGGCGGTTGCACAACAGGATGTCGCCACCGACATCACCAATGCTCAAATCCAGAAGGTTCTTAAGGAGCAGCCGAAGGCCACCGACCACACGCTGCGTGTGCTCGATATGGGCAGCTATCAAATGTCGGTGGCAGTGGTGTACCGCGGTTCCACCAATCGACCGGCGGGCGAACGCCGGGCCGGACCTCCTCCTGGCGCGGCGCAGGCGGCGCCCTGCGGTGTGACCGCGCTTCCGACCGGCTCCAAGCCGGCATCTGCGGGTGGAATCTCCCATGATGATACAGTCGAGACCTACAT
>DATBAP010000001.1:0-23498 GCA_036271455.1 Rhizomicrobium sp. | reverse complement strand
GTACCTGTCAGCCTGCCCGCCAAGCTGGTGGAACAGCGCCCCGACATCAAGATCGCTGAAGCCAATCTGCACGCGGCGTCCGCCGAAGTCGGCGTCGCCATCGCCAATATGCTGCCCAACATCACGCTCAGCGCTGCCGATGGCACAGTGGGCACGGAAGTGGGGCAATTGTTCGGACCCGGCGCCGGTTTCTGGAGCATCGGTGCGGGACTGACGCAGCCAATCTTTGACGGCGGCCAATTGCTGCACAAAAGCCGCGCGGCGAGAGAGTTGCTCAACCAGGCCAGTGCGCAATATCAAGCCACCGTGATCGCGGCCTTGCAGAATGTGGCGGACGCGCTGCACGCGGTTGAGGCCGATGGTGACGGGTTGCGCACCGCTTCGGCGGCGGCAGCGGCGGCGCAAAGATCATTCGAGATCGCCAAACGGCAGATGGATGCGGGCCAGATCGGCCGGCTGCAATTGCTGGGCGCGCAGCAGGCCGTGCTACAGACAAGACTGGCTGTGTCGCAGGCACAAGCGGCGCGCTTTACCGATACAGCGTCGCTTTTCCAGGCGCTGGGCGGGGGCTGGTGGCATCGAGCCGACGAAACTGCTCCTCCCAAGGAATCCGATAGCGTGCTGGATCTCCTGCGCCCATAGCGTCTGCCGAATGAGAAGCGACCGCGCGGTTCATGGAATCGCCTTGCAGAAATAACGCACCGTCTTGCGCGCGCCGGGCAGGATGGCCTGGCCCACCGCCTCGAAGCCCAGGCCGGTGTGGAAGGCTTCCGAGCGGGGATTGGGCGGATCGACGTTGATCTCGCAGGTGACGTGGGCGTGGCCGCGTTCGCGCGCGCGCTCGAACAGCGATTCATACAAGAGCCTTGCCCAACCCCAGCCCTGGCGCGCCGGCGCCACCACCACCCGGTCGATATAGATGAAGCGGTCGTAGCGCTCCTTGAACCAGTGGAAATTGGGATTCTCGTAAGCCGCGTCCTGGTCGAAGGCCAGCAATAGCGCCTGATGGCCGATCACTCGCGCCATGAAGGCGTGACGCACCAGATGGTGTGCCTTCTCGGCGTTGAGTGCCGACAATTCCACCGCGAAATCATTGTTCAACGCTAGCAGTGCTTCTGGCAACCCGTCTTCGGGCATCAGGTCGGTGAAAACCGGATCGGCCACAAAATCTCCATCACGGCCAGGACTAGACCAACGGGCAATGCCGAGAAACGTCACATGGGTGTAAGAGGATGTCCATCTGTCATCCATTGATGAGGTTCACATGTCCATATTCAAGACGCATGATGGTACGGATATTTATTTCAAGGATTGGGGATCGGGTCAGCCCGTGGTGTTCAGTCATGGCTGGCCGCTTTCGGCGGACGCCTTTGAAGACCAGATGTTTTTCCTGGCGGAACGTGGCTATCGCTGCATTGCCCATGACCGGCGCGGCCATGGCCGTTCCGGACAGCCATGGAACGGCAACGACATGGACACCTATGCCGACGATCTCAATGAGCTGGTCTCGCTGCTGGACCTGAAAGATGCGTTCCATGTCGGCCACTCCACCGGCGGCGGCGAAGTCGCCCGCTATATCGGCCGGCACGGCACCAAGCGCGTCGCCAAAGCGGTGCTGATTGGCGCAATCCCCCCAGTGATGATCAAGAAGCCGTCCAATCCAGGCGGCACGCCGATCGAGGCGTTCGATGGTCTTCGCGCCAGCGTGCAGGCCGACCGCTCGCAATTCTGGAAGGACCTGTCCATGGCCTTCTATGGCTATAACCGGCCCGGCGCGAAAATCTCCGAAGGCGTGCGGGAATCGTTCTGGCTGCAGAGCATGATGGCGGGATTTCCGGCTTCGTACTTCTGCATCAAGGCCTTCTCGGAAACGGACCTGACCGAAGACCTGAAGAAGTTCGACGTCCCTACCTTGGTGCTCCATGGCGATGACGACCAGATCGTGCCCTTCGCCGATGCTGGAGCGCTTTCCGCCAAGATTGTGAAGGACGCCAAATTGGTGGTGTATAAAGGTGCGCCGCACGGCATGTGCACCACCTTGAAGGACCGCGTGAACCAGGAACTGCTGGGGTTCTTCAAGGGCTAGTGTCTATTCCGTGACGGTGACGCCGCCGAAGGGGAACCCTCTCGGCGGCCGCCCGTAATGGAAAGCGGCGGTGGACCGGCCCAGGCTGGCGTCAGGTCCGCGCGGGGAGACAGGCATGAGCCATACGGTTGCCGAGATCATGGTCCAGGTGTTGCGCGACGCGGGCGCGCGGCGTTGCTATGGCGTGCCGGGCGACACGCTGAATTTCTTCACCGATGCGGTCCGGCGCAGCGACATTCGCTTCGTTCATATGCGCCATGAAGAGGCGGGCGGTTTCGCCGCCGGCGCGGACGCGCTTTTGACCGGCGAATTGGCGCTTTGCGCCGGCTCCTGCGGTCCAGGCAGCCTGCATTTCATCAATGGATTGTTCGAATCCAACCGCAATCGAGCGCCGGTGGTTTTGATCGCCAGCCAGATCGTCCGCGACGAAATAGGCTTCGATTTTCCGCAAGAGGTGGATTTTAAATCGGTCTATCAGGCGGCAAGCGTCTTTTGCGAAGAGATCCGCACGCCGGAACAGGCGCGGCGCATGACGGCGATGGCGGCGCAGGCTGCACTCTCACGGCGTGGCGTGGCGGTGTTGATCGTGCCGGTGGACATCTCCAAGGCGCATGTCTCGGGCGAGCCCGCGTTTGCCGTCCATCGCGCCCAGCCGGTGCTGCGTCCCAGCGATGGCGAACTCGATCAGATCGCCCGTATGCTCAATGACGGAAAACGCGTCGCGATCTATGGCGGTTCGGGCTGCGAGCACGCCCATGACCAGGTGGTGGCGCTGGCCGAGAAGCTGAAAGCGCCGGTTGCCAACACCTCGCGGGCCAAGGATTTCCTGGGTCATCACAATCCCTTCCATGTCGGACTGACAGGAATTTTCGGCACCGAAGCGGGCTATCATGTGGTGACGAGCTGCGACACGCTGCTGCTATTGGGCTGCGATTTTGCCTGGCGGCAATTCTATCCCTCGCACGCCAAGATCATTCAGATCGATATCGACGGCGCCCATCTGGGAAGGCGGCATCCGGTGGATTTCGCTGCTGTGGGCGATATCGCCCCCACCTTGGACGCGCTTTTGCCGCGCATCCATGCCCGAAGCGACCGCGCCTTCCTGGACGAAGCGCTGGAGCATCTGAAGAAGGCCCAGGCGCGGGAAGAAAAACACGGCGTGGCGGGTAAGAGTGGCGCGATCCATCCGCAATATCTGACCGATCTGGTGGCGCGTCACGCCAAGCCGGACGCCATTTTCACCGCCGATACCGGCTCGCCTATGGTCTGGTGCCTGCGCCATGTGCCATCCACGGGACATAATCGCACTTTGCTCAGCCTGACTCATGGCACGATGGCGAATGCCTTGCCGCAAGCCCTGGGCGCGAAAGCGGCGTTTCCCGACCGCCAGGTGATCGCGCTGTTGGGCGATGGCGGGCTTGCCATGATGCTGGGCGATCTCATCACCACGGTGCAGGAGAAATTGCCGATCAAGATGGCGGTGTTCGACAATAGCTCGCTGGGCTTCGTCGAATTGGAGCAGAAAGCCGAAGGCCTGCTCGACGCCTATACCAATCTCGAGAATCCGGATTTCGGCCGGGTGGCGGAAGCGATCGGCATCTGGGGCCGCAAGGTCACCGATCCCGGCCAGCTGGATGCCGCGGTGCAGGATTGGCTGGCGGCGCCGGGTCCGGCGCTGCTGGATGTGGTGACCGACCGATTCGAATTGGTGATGCCGCCCAAGCTCGAATTCGACCAGGTGTTCGGCATGGCGCTCTATTCCACCAAAGGCATCCTGGCGGGCTGGGCGGGAAGCGTGTTCGAGCTGATCAAGAATGCCGTCACTTGAAGACTGATATCTGAGGATTCTGAAGGCCGATTGTTTTTGGAGCGTGAAAGTGCGATAGCCGTTCGCAATGCTTCAAGAGTGGATTAAGGAAGCGCTGGCGTTGCACAAGGTCGGGAAACTGGCCGAAGCCGAGCCGCTTTACCTGAAGGCGCTCGGCCAGGATCCGAATTTCTATCCCGCCTTGCACCTGATGGGCCTGATCCGGCTGCACCAGGGCCGTCCCTCCGAGGCGCTGCCCTTCATCGAGCGCGCGCTCAAGGCGCAAACCCCCACGCCGGAGATGCTGGCCAATTACGGCATCGCGCTGGAGGGGGTGGGCCGCCCTGCCGAAGCGCTGGAGGCGCTGGACCGCGTGGTGAAGGCCGCGCCCGCCAACGGCCGCGCCTGGGGCAATCGCGGCGCGCTGCTGTCCAAGCTGGCCCGCAACCAGGAGGCGCTGGCCGATTTCGACCAGGCGGTGGCGCTGGACGCCGCCAATGCCGATGCCTGGAACAATCGCGGCCTGGTCCTGGTGGCGCTGAACCGGGCGAACGAGGGGCTGGAGAATTACGACCAGGCGCTGAAGCTGAGGCCCGCTTATGTGGAAGCGCGCAACAATCGCGGCTTGGCGCTGAAGGCGATGGGGCAGGGGCCGGGCGCTTTGGCCGAATTCGACCGCGTGCTGCGCGAAAAACCCAACCACGCCGGCGCCTATGTCAATCGCGCCAGTGTCCTGCGCGCCATGGACGAGGTGGATGAGGCGCTGGGTAGCTACAACCGCGCGCTGGCACTTCAGCCCGACATGCCGGAAGCGCTGGCCAGCCGGGCCAATCTTCTGTGGACGCGCAAGAACGATGTGACGGGCGCGATCGCCGATCTTGCCAGGCTGGTGGCGCTGAAGCCCGATTATCCCTACGCGCGGGGCGATCTGTTGCATCTCAAGATGCATGCCGGGGATTGGCATGGCTTCGACCAGGAACGCGTGGCGCTGGACCAGGGCGTGCGCGCGGGCAAGCGCATCGTCGAGCCTTACGTCTATCAGGGCCTGTCATCGTCGGCCGCCGATCTCCTCGCCTGCGCCAGGATTTATGCGAAAGACAAATATCCAGCGCTGGCGTATCAGTCCCGGCGCCAGCGCAGGCCCGGCAAGCTTCGCATCGGCTATTTCTGCGGCGAATTTCGCGCTCAGGCCACCATGTATTTGGCCGCCGGCTTGTTCGAAAGCCACGACCGCGAGCGGTTCGAAGTGGTGGGCTTCGACAATAGCCGCGACGATCAGAGCCAGATGCGCCGGCGGGTGAACATGGCGTTCGACCGCTTCATTTCCATCCAATCGCTCTCGGACCACGACGCAGCCCAACTGATCGAGGCGCAGGGCGTCGACATCTTGGTCAATCTCAACGGCTATTTCGGCGCGCTCAGGATGGGCGTGTTCGCCCATCATCCGGCGCTGCTTCAGGTCAATTACCTGGGCTTTCCCGGAACCTTGGGCGCCGGCTATATGGATTACATCCTGGCCGACAAGGACGTGATCCCGGAAGGCGAGGAAAAATTCTTTACCGAAAAAGTGGTGCGGCTGCCGGACAGCTATCAGATCAATGACAGCCAGCGTCCCCATCCCGTGCCGCAGCCGCGCGCCGCCCATGGCCTGAAGGACGGCGATTTCGTCTTCTGCCACTTCAACTATGCCTACAAGATCCTGCCGGCGATGTTCGCCCAGTGGCTGAGGCTGCTGCGGGCGGTACCGGGAAGCGTGCTCTGGCTGCTGGAAAGCAATGCGCTGTTCGCGGCCAATCTGCGCGCCGAAGCGGCGAGGGCGGGCGTGGACCCCGCGCGCTTGATCTTCGCGCCCCAGCTGGAGAACCGGCCCCATCTGGCGCGCCTGATGCTGGGTGATTTGTTCCTGGATTCGCTGCCCTATAACGCCCACACCACCGCCAGCGACGCGCTGTGGGCGGGGCTGCCGCTCCTCACCTGCCGGGGCGAAGCCTTTGCCGGCAGGGTGGCGTCGAGCCTTTTGCACGCTGTGGGCCTGCCCGAATTGGTGACCAAGAATTGGCACGAATATGAAGCAATGGCGGTGCGATTGAGCCGGGACCGCAGGCTGCTCGCCTCATACCGCGATCATCTCAATCGCAATCGCGCCAATCTGCCCCTGTTCGACACCGCCCGCACCACCCGCCACATCGAAGCGGCGTATGAAGAGATGATGGGGCGCTGGACCGATGGCGAGAAGCCGGCAAGCTTTGCGGTGAGACAGCAAGACACTTGATGGGCGCGGCGGCGGCACCTAAGTTCGCCGCGCAAATTCAATCACCATGGAGATACTCTTGACCAATCGGCACTTGAACACTCTCGCGGCCGCAGGCGCGCTGCTGTGCTGCCTCACCCTTTCGCAGACGCCTTCTTTCGCGCAAGCCTTGCCTGTTCCCGCCGCCGGGACCATGAAGGATTTTCCCGAGGCGCATGAACTTCCCGATCCCAAGCTGGATTACAAGATCGCTTTTAATGTGGAAACCATGGCGGCTTCGCCCGACCAGGTGAGCCCGGCGCTCAAGGGGATCGGCACCCTCATCAATACTTTTGAAAAGCACGGTGTCTCGCCGAGCCACATGCACTTCACCGCCGTCTTCCATGGTCCCGGCATTGCGCTGGTCACGGATGACGCCACCTACAAGGGACGCACCGGCGTCGACCACAATCCGAATGTCGAAATCCTGCAGCAGCTTCAGAAGGCCGGTGTGCAGATGGTGGTGTGCGGCCAGTCCGCGATGGCGCAGCATTATGATTTCAAGACCATCCTGCCGCTGGCACAGCTCAATTATTCCGCGTCGGTCACCTTCATCAATCTGATGACGCGCGGATATATCCGCATGAATGAATAGGAGCCGGATTCCGGACCCTCCGTGCCCGGGCGCGGAGGGTGGAAGGGACTAAGCCATGAAGCTTGGCACGCCGCTGTCTCCCGCCGCCGTGAAGGTGATGCTTCTGGGCGCGGGCGAGTTGGGCAAGGAAGTCATACTCGAACTGCAGCGGTTGGGGGTCGAGACCATCGCCGTCGACCGCTATGCCAACGCGCCCGGGAGCCAAGTCGCCCATCGCGCTTATGTGGTCGACATGACCGATGCGAAAGCATTGCGTGCGCTGGTCGAGCGGGAACGGCCGCATCTGGTGGTGCCGGAAATCGAGGCGCTGGCAACCGACGAGCTGGTGCGGATCGAAGCGGATGGCCTTGCCGCCGTCATTCCCACTGCGCGCGCCGCCCACTTCACCATGAACCGTGAACGCATCCGTGTGCTGGCGGCGGATACGCTGAAACTTCCCGTCTCGCCCTATGCTTTCGCCTCGTCGTTGGAGGAATTGCGGGCGGCGGCAGAAAAGATCGGCTTTCCCTCATTCGTCAAGCCGGTGATGTCGTCCTCAGGCAAAGGCCAGTCGCGGCTGAAATCCATGGACGATGTGGCGCCGGCCTGGGAAAAGGCGCTGTCATCGGGCCGGGTGCGCGAAGCGCGCGTGATTCTGGAAGACGAGATCCCATTCGATTTCGAGATCACGCAACTGACCGTGCGCGCCAAGACTGGCACGCATTTCTGCGAACCGATCGGGCATATCCAGAAAGACGGCGACTATATCGAATCCTGGCAGCCTCAGCCCATGAGCAACGCGGCGCTGGCGCGGGCGCGCGAGATTGCCGCCACCGTGACGGACAATCTGGGCGGACTGGGCGTTTTCGGGGTCGAGCTGTTCGTCAAGGGCGACCAGGTCTGGTTCTCGGAAGTCTCGCCTCGGCCGCACGACACCGGCCTGGTGACCCTGGTGTCGCAATTCCAGAGCGAGTTTGCGCTGCATGCCCGCGCCATCCTGGGCCTGCCGGTATCGGTCGAGATGAAATCGGCAGGCGCATCTTCGGTGATTTATGGCGGGGTCGAAGCAGGCGCCTTGTGTTTCGAAGGTGTGGAGGAAGCGCTGAGCGTGCCGGGCAGCGAGCTGCGCCTGTTCGGCAAGCCTGAATCCTTCGTCAAGCGCCGCATGGGCGTGGCGCTGGCGCGCGGGCGCGATACGGACGAGGCCCGTCAGCGCGCCAAGGCCGCCGCGTCGAAAGTGAAGCCGGTCGTCTGCTGAATTCAGGGGCTGGTGCTGGTGGCGCTGGACTGGCCGGGAATTTTATAGCTGCCATGGGCGAGATAGACGCCTGCGCCGATCACCAGCACGCCCAAGCCGATGAACATCATGGTGTTGGGATTGGTGAGTTGGGCTTGATGCACGCCAGCGGGCTGGCCGGGGGCGAGCGCGCCGTCGGCCAACGCTGCCGGGGTCAACAACGCGGCTGAAGCTATCGCAAGGATCAAGCTTCGCATCATCGCCAGAGCCTAGCCATGCGCGGCTCCATACCCAAATGAAATATCCGTTTCCGTGGAGAGTTGAGCTATACAGGCACGCTTTTGATCCGGGGCTTGCCATGATTACAAATTCCCTCGCGCTACCTGCGCTTGCGCTTGCGCTTGCGCTTGCGGTTTTGTCATCCACCGCCATCGCCCAGACCGCGCAGCCCTATCCCGCGCCGTACTTGGCCAAGCCCGATCATGCGGTGGTGCTGCATGCGGCGCGGCTGCTGGACGTGGCGAGCGGCAAAATCGTCACACCGGGCGAAATTTTGGTGCAGGGCGACAAGATCGCGGCGGTCGGCGCCAGCGTCCAGCATCCGGCGGGTGCGGAGGTGATCGATCTAGGCAACACGACCTTGATGCCGGGGCTGATCGACGCCCATGTGCATCTGTTCCTCCATCCCGGCGCGGAAGACATGCAGACGGTAGAGGAATCGGTGCCGCAGCGTGTGGTCTATGCCGAACTTGGGGCGCGCGACGATTTGATGGCGGGCTTCACTGCCGAGCGCGACATGGGCACCGAAGGCGCGGGTTCGGCCTCGACCGCAGTGCGCAATTCCATCAACCAGGGCCTGATCCCCGGCCCGCGCATGCGGGTAAGTGCGAACGCGATCTCGATCCTGGGCGGCCATGAAGACGCCAACCGCTTCAATCCCGACGCCCATGTGCCGGGCAATGCCGATTACGCCAACGATAGCGACGAGATCATTCGGGTGATGCGCCAGCAGCACAAGGAAGGGGCGGACTTCTTCAAGCTCTACGAGACCGGTTCGGACTCCATGCAAGGCACTGAATTTCATTCGCCCTATCAATATACCGAAGCGGAATTGAAAGCGGCGGTGGATGAGGCGGCGCGGCTGGGCACCAATGTGGGCGTCCATGACCAGGCCGAGCCCGGCACTTTTTATGCCGCCGAAGCGGGCGTCGCGTCCATCGACCATGCCGCGCAACTCAGCGACAAGACCATGGCGCTGATGAAGGAAAAGCACATTCCTTCGGTGCCCACTTTCCAGGTGATGGAATTCTTCGCCGGCATCGCCCCCACGCCGGCAGCCGCGGCGCGCGAGCACGCCATGCTGGATTACAAGGTCCGCGAATTCAAACGCCAACTGGCGGCGGGTGTGCCCTTTGCGGTGGGGTCCGACGTGGGGCCTTTCGCGCATGGGTTACAGGGCCGCGAATTCGAGCTGATGGTGAAGTACGGGATGACGCCCCTGCAGGTGCTGCAATCCGATTATCTCAACGGGGCGCAGATCCTGCGCTGGCAGGGCCAGATCGGGGAACTCAAGCCCGGCTATTATGCCGACATTGTCGCCGTGCCCGGCAATCCGCTGGATGACATCAGTGTGGTTGAGCATGTCTCCTTTGTCATGAAGGGCGGGTACGTCTTTAAGCGCTGATCGCGCTCCAGCGAAGCCCATCAAAAAGGTCCTGAACCAGTTGCAAAGCTTTGCGTTATCGCCCTCGCCGGAAAACTCCGGCGATAGGGCTGCATGACGATTTCTCTGATTTTTCGCCACTTCAGGCCGGTGGATTTAAGCCGACATTAACCATGAAAGCCGCCCTATCACCTGCCAGAGGTGCTTCCATGTCGCCAGCCCAGCGCCTGCATGCCATCGCCCCGATGGAGGCGGCCGAAACCCCATTAAATTTCGAGCGGGGCAATCTCGATCCCGCCAATTGGTCCGCCACGCGCGCCCAGGCGCACACCATGCTGGACGATATGCTGGATTATATTCAGCACATCCGGTCGCGGCCGGTGTGGCAGCCGATACCATCTTCGGCGCGCGCGCGGTTCCACGCTTCGCTGCCGGATGCGCCGCAGAATCTGGCGGACATCCATGACGAGTTCATGCGCTTCATCCTGCCCTATGCCGCCGGCAATGTGCATCCCGGCTTCATGGGCTGGGTCCATGGCGGCGGCACGGTCGAAGGCATGCTAGCCGAGATGCTGGCCGCCGGGTTGAACGCCAATCTGGGCGGGCGCGATCACATGCCCATCGAAGTCGAACGCCAGGTGCTTCATTGGGTGCGCGAGCTGTTCGGCTTTCCCGATAGCGCCAGCGGCCTGTTCGTCACCGGCACCTCGATGGCCAATCTTCTTTCGGTGCTGGTGGCGCGTCATGCGCGGCTGGGCCAAGCCGTGCGCCGCAAAGGCGTGGGCGTTGGGCTTCGCGGCTATGCCGCCGTCACGGCGCATCGTTGCATCGGCCAGGCGTTCGACCTGTCGGGGCTGGGCACCAACGCGCTGGGCCTGGTGCCGGTGGACGGGAACTTCCGCATGGATATCGCGGAGTTGAGTCGCGCCATCCGCCGTGACCGCGATGCCGGCATGACACCTTTCATGGTGGTGGGCACAGCGGGCACGGTGGACACCGGCGCGATCGACGATCTGGCGGCGCTGGCCGCGCTGGCCAAACGCGAAGGGCTGTGGTTTCACGTCGATGGCGCGTTCGGCGCCCTGGCAATGTTGTCGGACCGGATCGCGCCGCGCCTCAAGGGCATCGAAGCGGCGGACTCCATCGCCTTCGATTTCCACAAATGGGGTCAGGTGCCTTACGACGCCGGGTTCTTGCTAGTGCGCGACGGCAAGGCCCACAAGGACACCTTCGCCAATCCCGCCGCGTATCTCAGGCGCGAGGTGCGGGGGCTGGCGGGCGGCGAGCATTGGCCGTGCGATTTTGGGCCCGATCTGTCGCGCGGTTTCCGCGCCCTCAAAACCTGGTTCACCATCAAGGCCCATGGCCGCGCCCGCCTTGGCGAGATGATCGAGCGAAGCTGCGAGCTGGCCCAGCGGCTTGAAGCCCGCATCCTGGCCGAGCCGCGCTTGGAGCTTCTCGCCCGCACCGAACTCAATATCGTCTGCTTCCGCTATCGCGCGACGGACGAGATCAACGCCGCCATCGTGGGCGATTTGCAGGAAAGCGGCATCGCCGCGCCGTCCACCACGACCATCGGCGGCAAACTCGCGATCCGGGCGGCGCTGGTCAATCACCGCACCGAGATGCGCGACCTGGCGGCCATGCTCACGGCGGTGCTGGAATTCGGCAACAAGCGCGAGCAGAAGCTGCGCGCGATTCCATGCCAGGCACCATGCCAGCAAACATGAAAGGCCGGGTCACCACCGGATTTGAACGCTTGTTGGCGCGGGCGCGCGGCCTGGTTGCCGCCGGACGCGCCGAGGAAGCCAAATCCGCCTATCTGGAAGCGCTGCGCCAGGACCCGGCCTCCGGCCCGGCATTGAGCGAGCTGGCGGCGCTGGCTTATGAGAATGACAATCGCGCCGCCGCGCGCACGCTCTACAAGCAGATGGTGCAATGCCATCCCAAAAACGCCACCGGCTGGATCAATCTGGGCACCATCCTGTTCGAGGATGGAGAGCTATTTGCTGCGCGCAGCGCGCTGGAGGCCGCGCTGCGGATCGACGATACCTCGCTGGAAGCGCATCGCAGCCTGGCCCAGGTGTTGGCGGCGCTGGACGAGACCGACGAAGCCGAGGCGCATTGGCGAGCCAGCTTTCCGGGGCAGGGCATCGCCGAGCAACGCTATCGCGGCAAAGAGCCCGGTACGCGCGTGCTGATACTGGCCTCGGTCAAGGGTGGCAATATCCCCGCCAAGCATATTTTCGACGGGCGCGCCTACAAGGCGACGGTGCTGTATGTGGAATATTATAGGCCGGCGCTGCCGCTGCCGCGCCATGATCTGGTGTTCAACGCCATCGGCGACGCCGATCTCTGCCGCGACGCGTTGGCGGTTGCCGAGCGGATCGCCGCGCGCAGCGATGCGCCCTTGATCAATCCGCCCGCCGAAGTGATGAAGACCGGCCGTGCCGAGAATGCC
Organism: Rhizomicrobium sp.; assembly: GCA_036271455.1. GTDB lineage: Bacteria > Pseudomonadota > Alphaproteobacteria > Micropepsales > Micropepsaceae > Rhizomicrobium. The sequence goes on along the minus strand of DATBAP010000001.1, from coordinate 11,380 downwards.
GCACGGCTGGGCGCGCTTCCCCAGGTCTGCGCGCCGCGCATGAGCCTGATGCGCAAATGCGATGTGGAAGGCATGGTATTGCCTCTGTTGCTGCGCGCGCCGGGTTTTCATACCGGCCAGCATTTCGTGAAAGTGGATCGGGAAGAGGACATCGCGCCCGCGCTTTTCTCGCTTCCCGGCGATGATGTCTTGGCGATCGAATATCTGGACGCGCGGGGCGCTGATGGCAAGGCGCGCAAATACCGGGTGATGTTCATCAACGGCGCGCTGTATCCCCTGCATCTGGCGGTCTCGTCCGACTGGAAAGTACATTACTTCACCGCCGACATGGGCATCGACGAAGATCACCGCCAAGAAGAACAACGCTTCCTGGATGATATGGGCCAGGCGCTGGGGCCAAAAGTGATGAGTGTGCTGGCGCGCATCGCCGCCGAATTGGGCCTGGATTATGGCGGGATCGATTTCGCGGTCAGGCAGGACGGCGCGCTTTTGTTCTTCGAAGCCAATGCCACCATGGTGATCGTACCGCCGCCCACCGATGCCAAATGGGATTATCGCCGCGCGGCCATCGCCCGCGCCCTGGACGCGGCCAAGGAATTGCCGCTGGCCAAGATTCGCAGCGCGTCGTCCCTGGCGATGTGTGGCTGAGGCGCACCTCGCGAGAGATAGTTTTGCGATGGCTGGGCTTTGTGCGAGCTTCCGAAACCGTATTTGGAGGCTTCCATGTCCTTAGCCCGGCGATCCGCTATCGCCATCGCCTGTATCCTTGCGACCAGCGCGCATGGGCAGGAAGCAAAGCCCGCTCAGCCCGATGTTGCGGCCGCCAATCAAGCGGTTCTGGCGCAATTGCCGTTCGGCGACCGGCAGGATTTTGAGGATGCCAACCGGGGCTTCATCGCCACCGTGCCCGCCAACCCGGACCGCTACGCCTTTCTCAAGGGCGAGCCGCCGCCGACCGTGAACCCTTCGCTCTGGCGCGAGGCGCAACTCGACGCCATCAACGGCCTATTCAAGGTCACTGACGGCGTCTATCAGGTGCGCGGGCTGTCGGTCGCGGCCATGACCATTGTCGAAGGCCAGACCGGCATCATCGTGATCGACACCCTGGCCTCGCCGGGCGAGGCGAAGACCGCGCTCGACCTTTATTTCGCCCATCGCCCGAAGAGGCCGGTGGTCGCCATCATCTATTCGCACGATCATGGCGATCATTATGGCGGCGCCAGCGCCGTGATTGCGCCCGCCGATGCCGCCTCCGGCAAAGTGAAAGTGATCGCGCCTGCGGGGTTCATGCCTGCCGTCACCGAGGAAGCCTCGGTCGCGGCAAATTTGGGGGGAGCCAGGGGGCAGTTCCAGTTCGGCGGCGGACTGCCGGTGGGCGCGCGCGGCACCGTGGATTACGGCGAAGGCGAAACCGTCTCAAGCGGACCAGCCGGCGCGGGACCGATCGTTCCGCCCAACGACATCATCAAGAAACCATTCGAGACCCGCATTATTGACGGCGTGAATTTTGAATTCCAGCTGGCCCTGGACACCGAAGCGCCATCCGAAATGTTCGTCTATTTGCCCAAGGCACATGTGCTGGACATGGGCGAGGATGACTCGCACACGCTGCATAATCTTCTGCCCATTCGCGGCACCTTGGTGCGCAATGGCTTCAACTGGTCGCAGGCCCTGAATACCGCGCTCGATCATTTTGGCGGCGAGGTGCAGATCCTGATCAATCAGCATCAATGGCCGGTCTGGGGCAATGCGCGGGTGCGCGCGTCATTGGCGGATCATCGCGACCTCTACAAATATATCCACGACCAGACCCTACGGATGATGAATCAGGGCATGGCGCCGCGCGAGATCGCCAACGCGATCACCATGCCGCCGGGGCTGGAGGCGGATTGGTCGCTCCGAGGCTATTACGGCGCGCTGCCCCAGGACGTGATGGCGGTCTATCAGCGCTATACCGGCTGGTATGATGGCAATCCCGCCAATCTGAACCGCCTGCCGCCGGTCGAGGAAGCCAAAAAATATCTCGAATATATGGGCGGGCCGAATGCCGCGATCGCCAAGGCGCGCGAGGATTTCAAGGCGGGCAATTACCGCTGGGTGGCGGAGGTGATGGATCAGCTCGTATTCGCCGATCCGTCCAACAAAGAGGCCCGCGCGCTTGCCGCCGATGCGTTTGAGCAGATGGGCTACGCGTCCGAAAACGCGCCTTGGCGCAATTCCTATCTGTTGGCGGCGCAGAAATTGCGCAGCGATACGTCCACGGCGCAACGGCCGGGTCCCGCCATCACACCCCAGGTGCTGCGTGTGATGCCGGCCGGAGAAATGTTCGATTATCTCGGCACCCGCATTGATGGCCCGCGCGCCGGAGCGGCTAAAATCGTGATCAACTGGCGCTTCACCGACACGCATGAAACGCTGGTCTCCACGCTTGAGCATGGAGCTCTGACATGGAGCAGCGGGGAAGCCGATCCCCATGCCGATGCGACCGTGATGACGACGCGGCAGATTCTCGAACCCGTCATTCTGGGGCAAAAGACTCTGGCCGACGCCATGGGTCACGGCATGGCCGCGACCGGAAACGCCAGCGCCGTGTCCGATCTTTGGGCGCTGCTGGTGGATTTCAAAAGCGGGATTGCCTTGGTCGAGCCCAACTAGGCCGCCGGAAAATCCTCGCCGAATTGCCGCACCGCATCGGCCACAGTGGCGAAGGTCTTGCCATGCGCCAGCAGCGGCAGGATGCCGAAGATCTGGAACGCCTGCTGCGCGCGCAACGATTCCAGCCGCGCCACATAAAAGACCACGCCCTGATCCTTGCAGTGCTGGATCAGGTCGCGCAGCGCCTGCGCGCCGCTGAAATCCAGCTCCACCATGCTGGACGCTTCCAGCACGATGGCCCGGACCGGCGGCGCAGCATGTTTTACCGCTTGCTCCAGCGAGACGCGGAAGGTCTCGGCGTTGAGGAAGAACAGCGGCGCCTGGAAGCCCGCCACCACCAGGCCGGGCCTGGTTTCGCCATGGAAGCCGGGATTCTTTGGCCACCACACACTGGTGCCGGGGATCAGCTCGAAGATCACGGCACGGGTCTGGACGATGGTCCACACCCCATGCAGCAGCGACAGCGCGATGCCTACACTCACGCCGGTGGCGATGGGCATCACCACGATGGCCAAGGTCGTCGCCGCCAGAAGCAGGAATTCAGCCCAGCTTTGCACGGCGATGGTCCGCATTGTGTCCAGATGGAAGATGCGCAGCGCCACGAACATCAAGAGGCCCGCCAACGCTGCTTCGGGCAGGTGCGCCAGAAGGCCCGGCGCAAACAGCAGGAACAAACTCACGATCACGATTGCGGCAAGGCCGGCCATGCGCGATTGGCCGCCGCTCTCCTTGACGATGGCGGTGCGAGGCGGGCTGGCATTGGCAGCGAACCCGCCCAAAAGCCCGCTCAACATCCCACCCACGCCCACCCCCAGAAGATCGCGGTCGATCTCGCGTTCGCCGCCGTCGAAGGCGCGCGAGACGGTAGCGGTCTGGATCATCACTACAAGCGTGACGATCAGAGCGATGGGCAACAAATGCGTGAGATCGGCGAGCGTAACCGCGGGCAGGGCGGGCATGAAGGCGGGCGGATGGATCACGCCCAGCACCGGCACATTCCATTCCAACAGCACCACGGCAAAACTTGCCAGCGCCATTGCCACCATCGCGCCGGGAAAGCGCCGGTCGATCTTTTCCGACACCGTGATCGCGGCGAAGACGAAGGCGCCGATGGTCAAAGCGTATGGATTGAAACGGCCGATATTGCGGCCAAGATTTGCCACAGCGCCGAAGAAGGTTGAACCGCCGCTGGGGATGCCCAACAGAGCGGGAAGTTGCGAGACCACGATATGAATGGCGATGCCCGCGAGAAAGCCGGTGATCACCGGCACCGACAATAGCCGCGCGATCCAGCCCAGCCGCAGCAGCCCGGCCAGGGCAACAAACGCGCCCACCATCAGCGCCAGCGCCGCGGCCAACGCCAGATAATGCGGCGAACCACTGGCGGCCAAAAGCACCAGAGCGCCGGCGAAGATGGGGGCGATAGTGGAATCCGCGCCCGCCGAGAGATAGCGGTTGGCGCCGAACAGGAAGAAGCCCAGCGACGCCGCTACAAAGACGATCAGCCCCAGCGCCGGGGGCACGCCCGCCAGCTTGGCGGTGGCCAATTGCTCGGGAATGACGATGGCCGCCAGCGCCAAAGACGCCACCACATCGCGCAGCGCCTGTTCGCCCGTCCGAGGCCACATGCTTCCCAACCGGTTGGCTCCCTTTGGTCTTTGATATTACAGTTTCAGCGTATTGCCGAATTGGATTTGACCATGGCCGCCAAGGATTTTCCGCCGGGGAGTACACGCGAACCGATCCTGAAGCCCGTGCCTATCCTTCAGCTTCGCCCCACCCAGATGACGGTAGGGATGCGCGAAGTGGATGCGCGCAGGAAACATTGGCGCGACCAGGGCAACGCCAAAAAGCGCCGCGCCTTTCTGGAGCGGCATCTGATCCCGGTGATCCTGGGGCCGGGCGGCGAGCATTACATTGTCGATCATCATCATCTGGCGCTGGCGCTGCACAAGGAGGGGCTGAAGAATCTGTATGTCATTGTGGTGGCCAATCTCTCGTTCCTGGACACCGACACATTCTGGTTCGTGCTGGACCAGCGGGACTGGATGCATCCCTTCGACACCAAGGGCGCGCGCAAAAGCCCGCGCGCCATCCCCTGGAATGTGGAGCGGCTGAAAGACGATCCCTATCGCTCGCTGGCGGGCGAACTTCGCCGCATGGGCGGCTATGCCAAGGACACCACGCCGTTCAGCGAATTCCTTTGGGCCGATTTCCTGCGCCGCCGCATCAAGAAGAAGCTAGTTGAAAAGAATTTCACCCGCGCCCTGGAGCATGGGCTGAAGCTGGCCAAGGAAAAAGACGCCTCCTATTTGCCGGGCTGGTGCGGGCCGGTGGATTTGTAAGTTATCCTAAGGCCTTGAAGAAACCGGATGATTCGCCGTTTGGCGGTTTCGCCATCAGCGCAAAAAGAGCGGTTATGCTCTTTTTCCCCTTGCGCGCAGCGGCTAATATGCGCGTCATTGAGGGTAACAAAACATAAGAGGAGAGCCCGGCAAGGGCTCACTGCCTCGAAGGTTTAGGGAGTCGAGATCGGAACGCTTGCTTAGCTGAAAACATCATCCACCAGGCGTCCGGCTTGAGGCAGGTCATTGGGGAATTTGTCAGCGTCATGAGCAGCACATCAGTGAGTGATCCGCCCCGGCGCGCGCCGGATGCGCGGCAGGTCAAACCGGTATCGAATGGCGGCATGCCGCCCACCGACATCAAGAACCCCGATTACTTTCATAAAGTGGTGGATTGCCAATGGGCGTGTCCCGCGCACACCCCGGTGCCCGAATATATCCGCATGATTTCTGCGGGGCGTTATGCCGACGCCTATATGGTGAACTGGCATTCGAATGTCTTTCCCGGAGTGCTGGGCCGCACTTGTGACCGGCCCTGCGAACCAGCCTGCCGCCGGGTTCGCGTCGAAGAGGTGACGGGCAAGGCACAGCCGGTGGCGATCTGCCGCTTGAAGCGCGTCGCCGCCGACAACAAAGGCGACGTCGATGCGCGCATGCCCAAGCCCGCCGCCACCAAGAACGGCAAGCGCGTGGCGCTGATCGGCGCGGGGCCTGCCTCGCTCACCGTGGCGCGCGATCTTTTGCCCTTGGGTTATACCGTGGTGCTCTATGATGGCGACGCGTCGGCCGGCGGCATGATGCGCACCCAGATTCCCAAATTCCGCCTGCCCGAGACCGTGCTGAATGAGGAAGTGGATTACATCCTCGACCTTGAGCCGGAATTGCGCCTGGGCCAGAAGATCAATTCGTTGAAATCGCTGTTGGCCGAAAATTATGACGCGATCTTCGTGGGCTGCGGCGCGCCGCGCGGGCGCGAGTTGGAGGTTCCCGGCCGCAACGAAGCGAAAGAGCATATCCATATCGGCATCGACTGGCTGGCGTCGGTCTCGTTCGGCCACACGACGAAAATCGGCAAGCGTGTGATCGTGCTGGGTGGCGGCAACACGGCGATGGATTGCTGCCGCACCTCCCGCCGTTTGGGCGGCGAAAAGGTCGATGTGGTGGTGCGCTCTGGCTTCGAGGAAATGAAGGCGTCTCCCTGGGAGAAGGAAGACGCCATGCACGAAGGCATCCCGATTCACAATTTCTTGGTGCCCAAGGAATTCCTGCACGAGAAGGGCCAACTTACCGGCGTGCGCTTCGAAAAGGTGAAAGCCGAGTTCGATGCCAAGGGCCGCCGCAATCTTGTAGCGTCGGGTGAGCCCGATGTGATCATGCAATGCGACGATGTGCTGGTGGCGGTGGGACAGGAGAACGCTTTCCCCTGGATCGAGCGCGACATCGGCATCGAGTTCGACAAATGGGACATGCCCAAAGTGGATCCAGCCACCATGGGCTCGACCAATCCCAAAATCTTCTTTGGCGGTGACGCCGCGTTCGGGCCCAAGAACATCATCTGGGCGGTGGCGCATGGCCATGACGCGGCGATCTCGATCGACCAGCTTTGCCAGGGCAAAAGCGTGAACGACCGTCCGCCCCCGATGGTCAATCTTTCCAGCCAGAAGATGGGCATTCATGAATGGAGCTATGACAACGATATCTCCAACGACATCCGCTACAAGGTGCCCCACGCGCCCATCGAAAAGACGCTGAAGGACGTGAAGCTGGAAGTGGAGCTGGGCTTCGACGTCAAGCAAGCCTTTCTGGAAGCGCAGCGCTGCCTCAATTGCGACGTCCAGACCGTGTTCGACACGCCCAAATGCATCGAATGCGACGCCTGCGTCGATATCTGCCCGATGGACTGCATTACCTTCACCGGGAATGAGCCGGAGGTGGAATTGCGCGATCATTTGAGCGCGCCGTCGCTGCATCCCAAGACACAGGAGCTTTACATCGCAACCGGGCTCAAGACCGGACGCATCATGGCCAAGGACGAAGACCTTTGCCTTCATTGCGGGCTTTGCGCCGAGCGCTGTCCCACTGGGGCGTGGGACATGCAGAAATTCCTGCTGGAAGCGCCCAAGACGGAGTACGCATGTCAAGCCCGATAAAAGCCGTCAACGACTTCGTGGTGAAGTTTGCCAATGTGAACGGCTCGGGCTCGGCGTCGGCCAATGAGATGTTCGCCCGCTCGCTGCTGCGCATGGGCGTGCCGGTGGCGTCGCGCAACATCTTCCCATCCAACATTCAGGGCCTGCCCACCTGGTACGAAGTGCGCGTCTCGGGCCATGGCTGGCTGGGGCGGCGTGGCGGCACCGATCTGATGGTGGCGATGAATCCCCAGACCTGGGACAAGGACGTGGCCGGAATCGATCCCGGCGGCTATCTGTTCTATGATTCCTCGCGGCCGATCCCGCTGTCGAAATTCCGCTCCGACATCAATGTGATCAAGATGCCGCTGACCGAGATCTCCAACTCGGTCTATAGCGACCCGCGCCAGCGTCAGCTGTTCAAGAATATCATTTATGTGGGTGCTCTGGCCGAGCTTCTCGGCGTCGAGCTGGGCGTGCTCGAGACCCTGATCGGCGAGCAATACAAAAGCAAACCGGCGCTGATCGCGCCCAACCATCAGGCGCTGCATCTGGGCTATGAGCATGCGCGCACCGAACTCAAAGGCCAATGCGGGTTGAGGGTGGAACGCGCCGACGGGGTCAAGGACCGTATCTTCGTCAATGGCAATGATGCTGCGGGATTGGGCTGCGTCTTTGGCGGGGCGACAGTGGCGGCCTGGTATCCCATCACGCCCTCCACCTCCTGCGCCGAAGCGTTCGCCAAGCATTGCAAGAAATACCGGGTGGACAAGGAAACGGGCAAAAACAAATTCGCCATCATCCAGGCCGAGGACGAGATTTCGGCCATCGGCGCGGTGATCGGCGCAAGCTGGAACGGCGCGCGCGCCTTCACCGCGACCTCGGGGCCTGGCATCTCGCTGATGCAGGAATTCCTGGGCCTGGCCTATTTCGCGGAAATTCCCGCCGTGATCATCAATGTGCAGCGCGGCGGCCCATCCACCGGCATGCCGACGCGGACGCAACAGGCCGACATCCTGCTTTGCGCATATGCGTCCCATGGCGACACCAAGCATGTGCTGTTGTTCCCGGAAGACCCCAAGGAATTGTTCGAATTCACCGCGCTCTCCTTCGACCTGGCGGAGCAGTTGCAGACACCGATCTTCATTCTGGAAGATCTCGATATCGGCATGAATGACTGGCTGTGCGAGCCTTTCACCTGGGACGACAGCCGCATCTATGACCGCGGCAAGATCATGACCGCCGAGGATCTGGACGCCGGCAAGACTTTCGGCCGCTATCTGGATGTGGATGGCGATGCCATTCCCTATCGCACTCTGCCGGGCGTGCATCCCACCAAGGGGATGTATTTCACCCGTGGCACCTCGCGCGACCGTTTCGCCAAATACAGCGAGGAAGGTGACGTCTATCAGGACAATATGCAGCGCCTGGTGCGCAAATTCGAAACCGCCAAGTCTTATGTGCCCGCGCCGGTGATCCGCCCGGCCAAGGAGAAGACCCGCTTCGGCGTGATCCATTTCGGCTCGACCGCGGCGGCGATGCGCGAGGCGTTGGCGGCGCTGGACGCGGATGGACTGCACCTGGATGTGATGCGACTGCGCGCGTTCCCGTTCTCCGAGGCGGTGTCGGACTTCATCAATGCCCACGACCAGGTCTTCCTGGTGGAGCAGAACCGCGATGCCCAGATGCGCATGCTGCTGGTCAATGAATGCGGGATCGATCCGGCACGCTTCGTCTCGGTGCTGCATTATGACGGCACGCCCATCACCGCCCGCTACATCATCGATGCGATCACTTCGCGCATGCGGACAAGGGCCAAGGAGGCCGCGGAATGACCTATATCGTCAAACCCAAGCTGCGCCATCCGGCATTGCCCGAAAACAAGTTGGGCTTCACGCGCCGCGACTATGAAGGCGTGATTTCCACGCTGTGCGCCGGATGCGGGCACGACTCGATCTCGACCGCCATCATCCAGGCCTGTTTCGAACTCGCCATCGAACCGCATCGGGTGGCGAAATTGTCGGGCATCGGCTGTTCGTCCAAGACGCCGGCTTATTTCCTGGGCCAGAGCCATGGCTTCAATACCGTGCATGGCCGCATGCCGTCGGTGTTGACCGGCGCCAATCTCGCCAACAAGGATCTGATCTATCTGGGCGTGTCGGGCGACGGCGATTCCGCCTCGATCGGCCTTGGCCAGTTCGTCCATTGCATCCGGCGCGGCGTGAACATGGTCTATATCACCGAGAATAACGGCGTCTATGGCCTCACCAAGGGCCAGTTCTCGGCCACCGCCGACAAGGGCTCCAAGAGCAAGGGGGGAGCCGCCAACATGGATTCGCCGCTCGATCTGGTGAGCATGGCGATGATGGTGGGGGCGAGCTTTGTCGGCCGCAGCTTCTCCGGCGACAAGGGGCAGATGGTGCCCCTGATCATGGCGGCGATGCGCCATCCCGGCCCCGCCTTCATCGACATCATCAGCCCCTGCGTGGCGTTCAACAACCATGCCGGTTCGACCAAGGCCTATGATTTCGTGCGCGACCATAACGAGGCGGTGAACCGGCTGGACATCATGGAGCCGCGCGAGGAAATCACGGTCGAATACGCGCCCGGCACCTCGGAAAATGTGGAGCTGCATGACGGCTCGCGCTTAAGGCTGGCCAAGCTCGACGCCAATTACGATCCGCACGACAAGATCGCGGCGATGGCTTACCTCCAGTCCAGGGCGGCGCAAGGCGAACTTGTCACCGGACTGATCTATATGGACCGCAACGCGGGGGACATGCACGCCAACCTCAACACCGTGGACCAGCCCCTGAATATTCTGTCGGAAAAGGAATTATGCCCTCGCACGGCGGGCCTGGAGAGTTTCAACGCGTCGCATCGCTGAGGTACCGGGCAGGGGGCCCTTATTGTCATGGAGCCATTTCACGCCTTTCTCACCATCAAATGCACCGATTGCCATGCGCCGTTGTTCCGCATCGGCCTGTCCGCCAACAACGACATCGTGGTCTGCCCGGTCTGCATGCGCGCGGGCGGCTATGACGATGTGCTGGAGGAGGGGGCGGAATTGGCGCCCGGCTATGATTTCTCCCAGGCGACCCGCGACCTGATCCGCCGTTCGTGGGAAGCGCGCTCCGCTGCGGGGGCGTAGCCATGGACCTGAAACGATACCTCATGGCGGCCGGCGCGGTCTTTGTGCTGGTCGCGCTGGCGCATCTGGTCCGCGCGGTGATGGATTGGCCGATCGTGATCGCCGGATGGATCGTGCCGGTCTGGTTGAGCTGGCTGGCTTTCGTGATCGCGGGCGCGCTGGGCTATGTCGGGCTGAGTCTGGCCAAGCGCGCCTGACCGTCAATTCGCCATTTCATACCTGAGCAGCGTGACGCCTTTGTCCATGTTGGTCGTCTCGACGGACTTGAGCGCAAAGTGCGGGCTCCCTCGAAGAAGCGCTAGCGGAGGATTTCTTGGCTTCTCTCAAAGGAGTCTAACACTTTCGCATAGTGGATACGGAACTAGCGTCGGCTACGATCAGCCTCATTCGATAGTCTGAAGGCATTCTGCAAAACTAGGACTTGAGAGGGAGCGACATGAACAAGGAAAATCTTCTGATTGCCACGACCATTGGCCTGATCCTGCAATTGCTGATGGTGGTGGCGGGCCATTACATGCCGCCGGTCAAGGCCAAATTCGCGGTGGGCGGGATGCTGATCTCGCTGCTCGCGGGCGCGATCTATATCCGGCTGGAACAACAAGGCTGGCAGGGCGCGCTTTTGGGCGGAGCGATCGCCGGCGGCGTCTGTGCGTTGATCGGCATCGCCGTGTCGGTGAGCCTGAAAGATGTTCCCGCCATGATTCTCGTGGTGGGCACTTTGGGTTCGGTGGTCGCGGGCCTGGTGGGCGGCACGATCGCGAAGCTGGTTTAACTGTTTCTCCATGGCCGGCCTCCGAGCCGGCCATCCAGTAAAACGTCGTGGGAGATTGATCACTGGACGGCCGGGTCAAGCCCGGCCATGGTGATTAAGTTTGGCGGGCCCTATTTACACGCCATGGAGAAGGCGCGGTCGGAGATCATGGGATCGCACTGGACCGCGGTGATGAACCACCACAGTCCGCCCACGATCACGGTTCCGGCGCAGATCACGCCGACGATGAAGAGGATGGGGCTTTCATTGACCCGGTCCTCGGCGTCATGACGCTTGAGCGCGTCTTCTGCTTCGGTGCGGTGGCGCACATTCTCGATGGCGCGGTCGG